>NZ_CP076853.1:4022500-4350227 GCF_018987265.1 Rhizobium sp. WYJ-E13
AAGGTTAAGAGGAGAGGTGCAAGCTTTGAATCGAAGCCCCAGTAAACGGCGGCCGTAACTATAACGGTCCTAAGGTAGCGAAATTCCTTGTCGGGTAAGTTCCGACCTGCACGAATGGCGTAACGACTTCCCCGCTGTCTCCAACATAGACTCAGTGAAATTGAATTCCCCGTGAAGATGCGGGGTTCCTGCGGTCAGACGGAAAGACCCCGTGCACCTTTACTATAGCTTTACACTGGCATTCGTGTCGGCATGTGTAGGATAGGTGGTAGGCTTTGAAGCAGGGACGCCAGTTTCTGTGGAGCCATCCTTGAAATACCACCCTTATCGTCATGGATGTCTAACCGCGGCCCGTTATCCGGGTCCGGGACAGTGTATGGTGGGTAGTTTGACTGGGGCGGTCGCCTCCGAAAGAGTAACGGAGGCGCGCGATGGTGGGCTCAGACCGGTCGGAAATCGGTCGTCGAGTGCAATGGCATAAGCCCGCCTGACTGCGAGACTGACAAGTCGAGCAGAGACGAAAGTCGGTCATAGTGATCCGGTGGTCCCGCGTGGAAGGGCCATCGCTCAACGGATAAAAGGTACGCCGGGGATAACAGGCTGATGACCCCCAAGAGTCCATATCGACGGGGTTGTTTGGCACCTCGATGTCGGCTCATCGCATCCTGGGGCTGGAGCAGGTCCCAAGGGTTTGGCTGTTCGCCAATTAAAGCGGTACGTGAGCTGGGTTCAGAACGTCGTGAGACAGTTCGGTCCCTATCTGCCGTGGGTGTAGGAATATTGACAGGATCTGTCCCTAGTACGAGAGGACCGGGATGGACATATCTCTGGTGGACCTGTTGTCCTGCCAAGGGCATAGCAGGGTAGCTATATATGGACGGGATAACCGCTGAAGGCATCTAAGCGGGAAACCCACCTGGAAACGAGTGTTCCCTATCAGAGCCGTGGAAGACGACCACGTTGATAGGCCGGGTGTGGAAGTGCGGCAACGCATGAAGCTTACCGGTACTAATAGCTCGATTGGCTTGATCGTTCTCATTGACTATGCTCATCGCCCGGCGAATGCACCGCATTCGTCCGGTAGTTCGATGAGCCTGACCTTCTGTCCTCACGCGCCATAGGCGCTGCGGACGGCGCGCCGGACAACCGGCGACGCGCTTTGCGCTTGCGGAGCTTTGCTCCGACGGTGCCTCGCGAAAGGTAAGACGTGTTCAAAACCAATCACTGACGACTACTTATTAGTCGCTCAGTGAACCAGCTTCTCACACAAGTTGCGCTTCGCTGACCTGGTGGTTATGGCGGGGTGGCTGCACCCGTTCCCTTTCCGAACACGGCCGTGAAACGCCCCAGCGCCTATGGTACTTCGTCTTAAGACGCGGGAGAGTCGGTCGCTGCCAGGTCTGCTAAACGCAACTCGTGAAAAACGCATGTGCCCGAAGCTGAACAAGCTTCGGAAAGCAACATGCGCAAAATCGACAACAATCTTCTCTGAACGAAACCAACGGCCCAAAGCCGATACAAAGGGCCGCTTCCAAAGCGGCCTTTCGTCTTTAGCGCCCTATATCATGAACACGAGACAAATTGCTTCGCAATTTGCTCGGCAACAATCCGCAAAGCGCAAGCGCTTTGCGTAGCCGCGACAAATCCTACGGATTTGCGCAATCGGTCTTTTGCCAACAGGCAAAAGACCTGGACGGACGACACAAGTGTCGCCTGGATAACGCGGGGTGGAGCAGCCCGTTCGGCCTAAGATCGATCCACCGGATCGATCTCTTAACGGCCTCACCTCGTCAGGCTACGCCTGACATCGCTCCCGGGCACAACGTCCGGAATGAAATATCGCGGGGTGGAGCAGCCCGGTAGCTCGTCAGGCTCATAACCTGAAGGCCGCAGGTTCAAATCCTGCCCCCGCAACCAACGATCCCTGCGATCCACAAAAGCCCCCTCCGCGGGGCTTTTTGCGTTTTTGGGCTTCACCGCTGGCTGCCTGTCCCACCAGTCACATAGTCAAAGCTCACAGGCCCTCGGAAAAATCGCAGCCAGACGGAATAAGTCGGCAGCTCTGTTGTCTACGTTCGTGAAACCGCTCTGCACAACAAGGAGCCCGCATGAACGTCTTTCCTCGAAAAAGATTCCTTCCGCTGTCAGCGTCGATCTTCGTGATCCTGTCCGTTTCCGCGTTGGCCGACGATTCGGCATCGCATCAACACATCACCTCCGCGGTGACCGACGAGACGCCGTTCCTGGCGGAAAACGATGCCGCCATGACGAAGATGATGAACGACATGGCGGTCAGGCCGACAGGTGACGTCAGCAGGGATTTCGTCGAGATGATGATCCCCCATCATCAGGGCGCGATCGATATGGCGCAGGCCTATCTGCGTTATGGCAGCAATGAGCAGCTCAAGCGCATTGCCCAGGAAATCATCGTCGATCAGCAGCAGGAAATCGCCGCGATGCGGCTGGCTCTCGGCGATCCGCTTCCGCCTTCGGAGCCGGCGCCGACACAAGTTTCCCCGCAGAACTCCGTCTCGTCCGGCGTCGGTATGTCGATGACGCCAACGATGGATCCGAACATGAGAATGGGTAACTGAAAGGACCCCGTCATGAAGTCTAGCTTTCTCGCCCTCAGCCTGTTTGCCGGCGCCATGCTGGCACCTTTAACAAGCTCTGCCGGCCAGGCGCCGGGTTCCGCCTCCGATCCGGATATCCCCGTCAGCAGCAAGGATCGCGTCTATGCGGCCGAACAATTCTCCAACACGGTGTCGGTCACCGATCCATCCACCAATAAACTGCTCGGCGTCATCCGTCTCGGGGATCCGCAACCCGGCAATCTGAGCCCGCTCTATCGGGGGCAGGTCCTGGTCCACGGTATGGGCTTTTCGCCTGATCACAAAACACTGGCTGTCGTTTCGATCGGTTCGAATTCGGTGACTTTCATCGACACAGCAACCAATGCCGTAAGGCATACCACCTATGTAGGCCGCTCGCCGCATGAAGCATTCTTTACACCCGATGGCAACGAAGTCTGGGTCACGGTTCGCGGCGAGGATTACATTTCCGTCATCGATGCGCATACCTATGAAGAGAAGCTGCAGATCAAGGTGCCGGCCGGCCCGGGCATGCAGATTTTCTCACCGGATGGCAAATACGGCTACATCTGCTCCTCGTTCAACCCCGAGACCGTTGTCGTTTCCGTCGCCGATCACCAGATCGTCGGTCACATCAAGCAGGAAAGCCCCTTCTGCCCGAACATTGCGGCGACGCCTGATGGCAGGCAAGTCTGGCTCACTCTGAAGGATATCGGCAAGACGCAGGTCTTCGACGCGAAGGCACCCTTTGATCTCATCAAGACGATCGATACCGGGCCGATTACCAATCACGTCAACATCGTGCACAACGCCAATGGCGACTTTGCCTATGTCACCGTTGGTGGCCTCAACCAAGTGAAGGTATACCGCACGGACAATTTCGAACAGGTCGCAACGATATCAGTCGGCAATCTTCCGCACGGCGTCTGGCCGTCCGGCGATGGCACGCGCGTCTATGTAGGCCTCGAAAACGCCGATGCGCTCGCAGCGATCGACACGCTGACGAACAAGGTGATCGCCACCATACCGATCGGCCAGGCGCCGCAGGCCGTCAACTATGTCCCCAACGCAGTCCCCGAGGGCGATGGCATGCAGAACCTCCAACCGCTCGGCGTTGCCGGCCAGGCGGCGCATCTTGCCCTGCGCGCGCTCAAGGCAAAGCAGGGTGGTGTTGCTCCGACCAGTATCTCTCTCTTCGATCAGGGCCTGTCGCAAGTGCTGCAGGCATCGGTGACGGGGCTGGAGCCCAAGAAGCCTTACATTCTTGCGCTCTCCACGCGGGCTGATGGTTCGGGCGATCTTCAGCCGCTGGCTTCGTTCATGACGAACCCGGCCGGTTCGGCGATCGTCAACGCCGTCGGTCCCATCCGGCAGATCGTCCAGAGCAACGAGAAGGCCGAGCGCCGCTATCTTGTTGTCGCCGCAACGGACGAAAAGGGACCCGGTGAAGTCGTCCAGATCGAAGCGAAGTAAATCCCTTCCGCCCGCTGCCTGTGATAGGGTGGCGGGCGAAAGCTCCTGAAGGTAAGCCTCTCATGGGTGACATTCTGCAGCTTGTCGAACCGATGATACCGGCGCTCCGCCGCTATGCCCGCGGATTGCTGAAAGATGCGACGGCGGCCGACGATCTCGTCCAGGATTGTCTGGAGCGGGTTATCGCTCATTGGCACCATCGACGAAACGACGATCCGCGCACCTGGGTCTTCGCGATTCTTCATAATCTGGCTGTCAACCGGTTGAAACAGATGTCGCGTCGTGGCGAGCATCTGCCCTTTGAAAAGCTGGACGAAAGTGCCTTTGCCAGGCAGCCGACGCAGGAAGATAATCTGATGCGCCGCGATATAATTCAGGCGCTGGAGCAGCTTCCGGAAGAGCAGCGCAGCGTCCTGCTACTGGTATCCGTTGAGGATCTGTCCTATTCGCAGACAGCGGCAGTCCTGGCGATCCCGATCGGCACCGTCATGTCGCGCCTGTCGCGGGCGCGCGAGCGGCTGCGGCAGATATTGGAGAATCCGGGGCAGACGGCACAGGGGCCAGTCTCCCATCTTCGGAGAGTAAAATGAGCGTAAAACCGATCACCGAGGATGATCTTCACGGTTTTGTGGATGGTGCACTCGACGAGGCGCGTGAAGCCGAGGTTTCTGTCTATCTCGAAACCCATCCCGAAATCGCCGCGCGGATCGACAGCTACGGCAGCCAGCGGCTTGATTTAAGGGCCGTGCTCAACCCCGTGGCGGAAGAACCGGTTCCAAGCCGCCTGAATCTGGGTCACCTCGTGGAGATGCGTAAGCAAAGCCGACCATCTATCTGGCGCATGGCCGCCGCGGCCGTCGTTCTTCTCGCCGCTGGCGGTTCGGGTGGCTGGATGCTGCATGGCATGTACAGGCAATCGAGTGAGGGCATGGTGGCGCTGGCCGATGAGGCAGTAGACAGCTTCGCGACCTATGCGCCCGACAGGACAAGACCCGTCGAGCTTCGCGCCGACAATACGGCCGAGCTCGTCGACTGGGCGACCGAGCGTATGGGCCGCAAACCGGTGCTGCCGGATCTTTCCAAGTCGGGCTATCGCCTGATGGGCGGCCGAATGATTTCGACATCACATGGCGCTGGACTGATGCTGATGTATGACGATGACCGCGGCACACGTCTTGTCATGCTGACGCGCCCGATGGTCGCCGATCAGAACAAACCCATGGCACCGCATGCGCAGGGCAATGTCGAGGGTTGGAGCTGGGCGTCCGGCGGCATGGGCTATAGCCTCGTCGGTGCCTTGCCGGCCGATACCTTGCATCCGCTAGCCGACGATATCAGGCATCAGACCGAAACCGGTGCCTGAGTTCTGTCATGCCTGAAGCAGGTCGCGCGAAAGTGCGCAGCGGTTGTCTAATCGCGTTTGGTTTTGCGATAACGACATGTATCAAACAAAGACTTAGTGCATGCGTGGGCCGCGTTTCTCGCCGCCGCGCTTTAGAGGCAATCCCATCATGCCTTCGGGTATCTGTTCATCGGCTGCCGGCGCTGCATTATGCAGGCGTAGACGCTCGAGCGCCATGCGAGCAAGCTGGGCATAGGGGATGGCGGCCGGATCGTCAGTGTGGATATCCTGGATCGCGGTCAGAACTGTCTCGGCTTCGGCGAGGCGGCGTGCGGCGATAAGGGCGACACCCTCCTTGTAACGGGCCTGCACCACATGGGGCGCCTGGTCGCCGATGCGGCGGAAGGTCACGACGGCATTCTCATAGAGTTTCAACGCCAATTGTGTATCTCCAAGGCGAAGTGCAATCGGCAGCGGCTCGGCGGTGCGCTCCAGCAATGCCTGATAGGCGGTAAGGGCTTCGGTCAGCTTTCCCCGGTCGAAGAGCAGGTTGGCAAGGCCGAATTCGGCGCCGACATGACCCGGCGAGGATTGCAGGATCTGCGTGAAGACCGTTTCCGCTTTTGCCTTTTCGCCGTTTCGATACATTTCGAGCGCCCGCTCATAAACATATTTGACGCTGCGCGGATGCAGCACGCCGCCCAGATTGCGCCCGTCGCGTGTCCGGAAAAGTGTATAGCTGATCCGCCGCTCGTCAGCGCCGAAGACATATTTGTAGGGTTCGTTTCCGCGCAGGAAATCATAGAACTTGAAGCCGTCCTTGATCGCTCGGCGAATGCAATATCCATGCAGAACGAGGCCTGGAGACGGTGTCTTCCAGTTCTCGTCCCGGCCGGTTATATAGAAGAGGATCGTCTTTTTGGGCCGGTCTACCATGTTGGCGAGAGCGCCGAGCGGCTGTTCGCGGAACCAGAAGACCGGGACATCGAGCGTGCCGCTCCTGAAGCAGTCCATCAGCATTTCACGCGTGGAATTGATGAGCCGCTCCGTCCGCTCCGGCCCTTTGCGCTCCGTCCATCGCGTGCGCCAGAAATCGAAGAGAATGGTGAGGTCCCGGTCAATGGTCTCGGGCGTTGCCATGGTCATCCGGTAGCCCTCATCGCCATCGAGCTTGCGCAGGAAGCGGCGCAGCTTCTGGCGTGTCTGGCTGCTCATCTTGCGGTCCAGATAGTCGTCCCAGCTTGCAGGCAGCGAGACGACCGGGCAGATCGTATTGTCGATATTGTCATGGCTGCTCGGCGCGTTGTCGCGAAACATGACGAGGGGCCCCTGCAGCGCCAGGATCATCTTCTCCCGCCGTTCCGGTGGCCCGCTGAAATGCTCCAGCCTGAGATGCGTCCAGTTCTGCTGTTTGAGGTAAGCGGCGAAGCCGGCGATAGCTTTTTGCTCGTAACCCGGCATGACGATGAGGCCTGTATAATCGGCCGAATAATTCCCGCCCATGACGATTTCATCGTAGAAAAGCCCGCTCTGCTCATCGAGTTTCGTGAGCAACCTCAGTGGCAAAAAGGCGACATAGGGAGCATCCGTCTCCCGCTGGCGCAGTGCGAGGACGAACCACCGGCCGCGGTGCCGCAGAAAGTCTCTCAGCCATGTCCAGGAAAGGAAATGTTGGGCGTCCGGATCGTCTCGATAGACTTGATCCCAGTTGTCGCGAACGGCGTCAAAACCGGCGACGGTATCAATGACATCGATGCGCATGCCCCCTCCCAATACGCCATACCTAATTCGGGAGATTCCAGTCTAATGAGAAACATGGATCTTCAAATAAACCGTCCGGGTGATTCCTTGAGACGAAATGGGATTAGCCCAAGGCAGCCGCTTTAGACAGACAATGTTAGAGCGCTACAATGCGTGGGCTGGCATGGATGAAGGCCCACAGCGCCTTGCTGATATTGACGATCTCGGCAATCGATTTCTCCAGAAGCTCCATCTCTCGGTCATCCATCTGTTCGATCTTGCCGTAGCGGATTTCCTTGTCGTCCTCGACGAGGCGCATGAGTTGCGTGCTGGAGATTTCGCCCTTCTCGTCGAAGGAATAGATGCAGTGATTGTATTTGTTGCGCATCTTCGATTCCTTCTTCAGCCTGGACATGGCAGACAGAACCGCCTTGCGATCCGTGGCAGGCGTCGAAGAGAGCTTTGCGAGGCGCTCGACGAGATCTATGCGCGCGCGCGTCGTGTTGAGTGTCAGGAAGACCACGATCGCCGCCTCCTTCTCCACATTGAGAAGATGGGCGATAATATAGATCAGCAGGCTTTCTGTATTCGTCCAGACATAGTTTAACCGGCCAACACTCAATAAGACATCTGACATAGCCGGCATGCTAAAATCCCTCGGATGAACGCTTATTATACGTAGATCATATCAGATAATTTCTCTAAGTGCTTCGACCATTTCTACGCTTAACGCTCCTTGAATGCGCGTGACATGCTGTCGGCGATCGGCTTGCTCAGATATTCGAAGAAGGTGCGCTCCGAGGTCTGGAGCAGTACCTCCGCCGGCATGCCGGGAACCGGATGGAAGTTGTGAACGCGGGCAATTTCCGAGTCCGGGATCTGTACGCGCACGATGTACACGTCCTTCACGGACATGCCGGCATTTTCCTCAATGGAGTCGGCCGAAACATAGAAGACCTTGCCTTCCAGAACCGGCGTAGTGCGCCTGTTGAGGGCGGTCAGGCGGATTGCCGCCGTCTGCCCTTCGTGAAGCTGATCGATGGAGGTACGCAATACCTGCGCCTCCAGGATCAGCGGCACATGGGCCGGCAGGATTTCCATGATCGGTTTTCCGGTGGTGATGACGCCGCCGGCGGTGTGGTAGTAGGAGCGCACAACCGTACCAGTCACCGGCGAACGGATGACCGTACGCTCCAGAACGCCGGCAGCTTCGTGCAGCTGTTGACGCACGCTGTCGAGGTCGGATTCGGCGGTCTCCAGCGCGTCAAGCGCTGCCTGCTTGTTGGAGTTGACAGCGATGACCGCTTCCTGACGGAATTTGGCGATTTCCGCCTCGCTCTCGTTGAGCTCTCCGTTCAGGCGCGAAATATCGCCCATCGCATCGGCAATGGCGCGCTCGATGGCCAGAAGGTCGGTCTTGCGCATATAGCCGACCTTGACGAGCCGTGCCTTGGAATCCCGCTCGTCCGAGAGCAGCGCCAGTTGCCGTTCGAAGGACTCGCGCTGGCCCTTGTAGCCTTCGAAGCGGTATTCCAGCGACTTGATGTTCTTCTCGATGAGGTTGAGCTGCTCCTCGAGCTTGACCTGCTTGCTGTGGAAGACGACGTTTTGGCTCTGGATGATGGCGTTGATATCGGGGTCGCTCGCCTTTGCCATGACGATGTCAGGAAGCTTGAACTCACGCGATCCCTGTGCTTCGGCCCTGAGGCGTCCAACAACTGCCTCCAGACGCAGCCGCCTCAGCGTCAGCATTCGCTCGTTGGTCAAGGCGGCTGTTTGGTCGAGAGTCACCAGGACGTCGCCCTCCTTGACGATTTCACCTTCGCTGACGAGCATTTCCTTGATGATACCGCCTTCAAGGTGCTGGACGACCTTGTTGTTGCCGGTCGCCACGAAGCTGCCCTGGGCGATGATGGCGGAGGCAAGTGGCGCGGTTGCCCCCCAGTATCCGAAACCGCCGAACGAGCAGAAAAGGACCGTCAGGCCGACAAAGCTGTGCAAACGGATGGAGCGCGGCACGTCGCCATACCATTCGAGCTGCACCGGGCCGGTGGATTCCTGCTTCTTATTTCCCATGGCCGTTACCCTTCGACACGCGGTGTCTGCTGGCCGTTGCGGCCATTGCCCTTGGAGAGTGCCTGGAGGACTTCCATGCGTTCGCCGAACATGGCGACGGTGCCGTCCTTGAGGACCATGATCTTGTCCACGCATTGCAGAAGTGCCGGGCGCTGCGTAATCGTAACTGTCGTGATGCCCTGTTTCTTGGCGTGGATCAGCGCCTTTGCGAGAGCGGCTTCACCCTGTGTGTCAAGATTGGAGTTGGGCTCGTCGAGCACCACGAATTTGGGATCCCCGAAGAACGCGCGTGCCAGCGCGATGCGCTGCTTCTGGCCACCCGAGAGCGGTGCACCATCGGCGGCGACGACGGTCTCATAACCCTGCGGAAAGCCGGCGATCAGCTCATGCACGTCGGCGAGGACGGCCGCTTCATAGATCTGCCGGTCTTCGATGTCGTCGCGCATGCGGCAGATATTGGCCTTGATCGTTCCGGGGAAGAGCTGAACGTCCTGCGGCAGATAGCCGATACTTTCGCCGAACTGTCGCTGGTCCCAGTTGCGCAGATCCATGAGGTCGAGGCGCACATTGCCCGAGGTCGGCAGGATTGAGCCTACCAGCATCTTGCCGAGCGTCGTCTTGCCGGAACCGGAATTGCCGATGATCGCCAGCGATTCGCCTTTCCTCAGTGAGAAGGAGATGCCGTTCAGGATCACCTTCTTCTGTGGCGGCGGAACGAAGAGGATCCGCTCCACATCGAGCCGACCTTCCGGATTGGGGAGGCGCAGGCGCGGGAAGTTGAGCGGCGAGGTGAGCAGCAGGTTCTTGATACGGCCATAGGCGGCAGCCGATCGGTTGAACTGGTGCCAGCCTTCGATTGCCCCTTCGATCGGCGCCAGCGCACGGCCGGAAATGATCGAAGCTGCAATGACCATGCCGCCGGTCAACTCTCCTGACAGCGACAGATGCGCGCCCCAGCCGAGAAGTCCGACCTGCGTGATCATACGGCAAGCCTTGGAAACGCCGGTGAAGATGATGTTTCGATCCTGCGCTTCGACGTGGGATTTCAGCGAGCCGGCGGTTTCCCGGCCCCACATCTTCACCGCCTCGGGGATCATCGCGAGCGCGTTGATGATCTGCGAATTGCGCGACATGGAATCGAGGTGGAAATTCGCGCGGCTGAGATAGCTGTTGGATTCGGCGAACTGTTTTGCCGTGAATTTCTGGTTCAGGTAGGCGATCAGGAACAGCACGGCGCAGCAGACCATGATGATGATGCCGAGATGCGGATGCACCAGATAGACGACGATCACGAAGAGCGGCATCAGCGGCGCATCGAGGAAGGCAATCAGCGTTCCTGACGTCAGGAAGCTGCGCAGAAGCTGAAGGTCCTGCAGGATCTGGTAATCCTTGCCGTTTCCATGCAGCGAGGCGCGGGCGGCCGCACTGAGGATCGGCGCGCCCAACTGGACTTCCAGTTCCACGGCAGTCCGCATCAGGATGAAGCGCCGGACGGAGTCCAGGAAAGCCTGTATGAGGACGGCTCCCAACACCACGATCGAAAGCATCACCAATGTGTCGATGGAACGGCTTGTCAGCACGCGGTCGGAAATCTGGAAGAGGTAGAGCGGTATCGCCAGCAGGAGCACGTTGATGGCGACGGTGAAGACCATCACGATTGCCAGGTTGCGCCTGATGACCGCGATGCCGCGCGCAAGGCTCAAGGCGAAATTTACCGGCTCGCTGCGTTTGTGGAAACCGTTGTTTCCGCCGCCGCCACTACCACCACCGCCGCCGAAATCCGGGTTCCTGCCGCCCCCGCCGCTGCCGGCACGCAGCCGGCGCTCATTTTCTTTCACCGGCCCAGTGTTGCCATCGATCGTCTTGGCGAAGGGAATATCCGGCTTGGCCTTGAACTCGTCGGTTTCACCGGGTGCACGCCGCGCCTCGATACCGGACGTTGCCCGCAGTTCTTCAGCCGGCTGCGGCTTTGTTTCCCGCCCTACGGCATGGACGGATATGTCGTCGCCGGAAAGCCGCCTCTCAGATCGTTCGGTCGGCATCACGGCTTGCGCTTCATCCACTTTCTCTTCAGCAAAAGTCTCGCCAGCCTCGACTTCATGGGGATAGGAAGGCACCTCCCGAGTCAGCTTGCGAAGATGGTCCACTGCATCGTCGATCGCCGAAACGCAGGTCTTGGTCAGAAAATCCTGAGGATTTGCGGCTGTCGAGGATGGCTTGTCGCCACGCAGGTCGAGTGCGCTGGCATTGGCAAAGATCTGTTTTGAGATTTGATTCATCGCCGTCTCTCCCAGGATACGCAGGTCACGCGACCACGGCTTGCATTACATCTGAGGGCTGGGTGGAGGACCATGAAAGGTCATGCCCGCCGTTGATGATGCCATCGCCGCTGTCCGCGCCTTGGGGGCTATCGTCATCGAGAAAGGCGATGACCTCATTGGCAAGTCTCTCGCCAGCCGTCTCGGGCTGGGTGGCATCGTGTTCTATGATCCCGCCCTGGATGAGAATGGCGTCGGAATAGAGCTGACCGGCAACATAGGTGGTCCCGCCGAAGCTGTCATAATCGACGATTTCAGCGATATTGGCGACGATATTGCTGCCTGTATCGATCGTGACCACGGCGTCCTGGTTGTTCTTCAGGAGCTCGGCTGCCGCCCGGGTCACATCGTCGGAATCTCCAAGCACCGCGACCTGCTTGATGATCGTCGTGTCGAAGAGATTGCCGGTGATGTAGAGAACGTTCAGGCCGATATAGCCCTGAAAATTGGGATCGAAGGACAAGCCCTCGGGCATTGTCGGATCACGTTCCTGGATCCCCTTCTCCGCCTCGTGCATATAGTCGGGCATGGTCTCGAAACGATCATTGGCGCCGACATTGTGGATCGCCGCAAGATTCCAGATGAGATCGTTACCGGACTGGATGGTGGCACCATCGTCTACGCCGTCCTCGGCGCGGACCCAGTCGTTGTCGTAGAGAAGTGAAATCTGCGTGATGCTGTTGATATCGTAGACATTTCCGCCGACGATCACCAGATCGTACTGCAGCCCCATTTGGAAGAAGGACGAAAAATTCAGCGTCGTGTTGCCGCCCGTCAGAACCGTCGTTTCCGAGCCGCTCGTCATGACGGTCATGGTGTCGTTGTCACTGACGAAATGATACTGTTCGATCCAGTTTACGAAGGAGACGTCGCCCTCGATGACGCTGACCCGCCAGGCGCCCGGAAAGATGGGGTCGCCATCTGCATCGACCGCCGCTTGCGGCTGCTCGTGTTGGAAAGTGCTGCGTTCGAAGCCTGCAATATTGTAGGCGGCGACACCGGCATTCTCGGCCGCATCGGCTGAGGAATGGAATACCGAGGCGATGTCATCATTGTTGCTGTAGGCATAGACTTGGGTGATAGCGTCGATCTGGTGGTAGTCGCCCATTGCGGCCGTCACGGAAGAGATCACAGCAGTGTTGATGACGGAAACGATGTTCGCGACGAGGTTAGCACCCGCCGTAACCTCCAGGCTGCTTGAGGCAGGATCGTGCTGCTCGATGGATGTCTGGGTTTCGTCGGGTTCCTCCGGTAGTTTGGCCAGCCCCCGGTCCGGCAGCAGATCATCCAGCGCCGGGACCTCCGAAACGAGCTTGCTGTTCATATAGGTTCCGGTGATCTCGTCACTCGCCAGCACGAAATTATGTGCCTGATCATTGGAGCTATCTGCGGGACTGTCGGCCGGCGTTTCGCCCGTTCCGACCGACGTCTGGCCGGAATCCTTCACGGCCCGGATATAGGCCTCCATATCATCGGCGATTTGCTTGACACCCTCGAAGCTGTCGGTCCGTTGCAGGCTGGCAAAGGGAGTGAAGATCGCTGTCTGAGCGCTGAACTCGGCCAGCCGTTCGGTGACGAAGCTCGTATCGCGCGGGGCATGGTTGCCATCCGTCATGTCGAGATAATCGTCGTCAAAGAGAACGTTGATCTGCGTGGCATATCCGACCGCCGATCCGGGACCATTGAAAACGTCCAGCTTTTCCCCGGCCTCGACATCAATGTCCTGCGGGTTGCCGAACCTCGGCAAAGGCACGTCGCGATGGGCGATTTCGGAGAGCTTCTCGATGCTCTCCTCGAAAGGGCGGCCGAACCGGCGGCCCCCGCCATAGACGATCTCATAGCTGACGTTTCTGTAATTGACGTCGGGATCGTAGTCTTTGAGCATGAGATCGGAGGCGAAGGTGGGCGTGGCGGCGACCAGATCGTCAAGCGTCGGATCATTTTCGGCAGGGCCTGTACCCTCCGTCAGTTCCGCGCGCAGCCTCATCTCTTCGGTCGTCGTTTCGAATATGCCGATGAAATGGGCGATGATCTCTGAGAATTTCTCAATTTGCATTGCCTTGGCCCTCCCTATCGAAGAGACGACCGGCCGCGCGGCACCCTTCTGTCGGAGCCGCGCTGTTCGTCAATTCGCACGCAAGCATTTAAACTGCACCGGCCAAAGCCGGTGCAGCCCTTTCTTGTCTTGGAGGTTAGTTTCCGCTGGTATCTTCGCCGACGTCGGAGACATGCGAGTTGCCGCCAATGACGCTGGAGTCCACAGCATTGCTGAGCATGTTCGCGCCCTGGACGAGTTCCAGATGGAAGCCCGAGTTGGCGAGGATTGCGGAAGCATCTGCCGTCGAAGCGCCTGCGACGTCGTCGCCTGTCTTGAGGTCCCAGCCCTTGCCGTCCATATCGACACCGTCAGCACCATGGGCAGTGCCGGCATCCGCACTCAGGTGGTTCTGAGCATCGCTGTTGTTCTGCGCGATGTTCCAGGCCTGATCCTGATCTGCGAGGTGGTTTGCCTGGACAGTGCTAAACACGGAATCGGCGCCCCCGCCGGACAGTGAACCGTTGAGGATATTGTCGATATTGAGGGTGAAGGAGAAGTCATCCCCGATGTCAAAGGTAAGATCATGGCCGGCAACGCCGAGGTTTCCGAAGTCCTTGACATCATCGATGACGGCAAAATCCGTATCCGTCTTGTTGAAGCTGTCACTGGTGTTGAGGCTGTCGGTGGTCGTCTTGGTGTCGGTATCCGTGATCGTCTTGATGTCAGTGTCGATATCCGTCTTCGTGTCGTTATCGCTAACCGCTGTCGTATCGTTATCATTGTAAGACTTGGAATCGTAGCTCCAGTCGTAGTCCGACTTCGTGGTAGTGGTTGTGTCATTGTCGTTGATAGTGGTCGTCTTGGTGTTCGTGTCGTCGTCGGACTTGTAGGACCAGTCGTATTCGTTGTCGCGGTTGTCGCCGTTGTCGGTTTTCACGTCGACGTCAGCCTTGACGTTGATATCTGTGCTGTTGTCGGTGTTGTCGCGATTGTCGCCGTTAGCGATTCCGCCGACGTAACCCGTTGAATCATCATCGATTTCTGTCGAGTTAATGGCGCTGGAAAGGCCGTCGGCCAAGGCGCCCACCTTCACGGTGTCGTCGTCGGAGCCCTGTCCGGGCTTCGGATCATAGGGCATTTCAGTTCCTCCAGGAAAAAAACCGGAGCAGCTTTCGAAATCCCTCTCATCTCAAATGGGATTTTGCTCGCGCTTGCTCCGAGCGTTAACATTGGCAGATGTACTCGATACCTTGTCACCTGCAGTTTCATCGCGATTTGTTGGCCAAATTCTGTATTAGGATCGTGCTTATTCAGTACAAAGACGCACAGATCCGTTCCCGGACTCGATGTGAGCGCGAGCAAAGCAGTCGAACTTCTTTTTGAGTTCCCTCGAAAGAAGACCAAGTATCAAAAACACATGCCGATACTTGATTTTCACGTCGCCGCTTTGGCGACCATTACAAATTGATGGAAAAAAGTGGGTCCCGATAGATATCAATTCGGGCTAAGGCATCTGAAGCCGGTTCATTACTCCAGCTAAGCCAGTGCCGGATCGCAGGCCCGGCGAAAGCTATGTGCGTATTCAGGACGATGTTCCATACCTCGGAATCGGGCGCGTTCGACTGATTGGGATAACGTGAAGTTAAGCTCGAAAGGTTCTCCGTCTTATTTTGAAATATCGTCTGCCCATTATCGCTTTGCTTTCGTATGTCTCGAACTAATACATGGTGCTTTATACCGTGATCTAGTTGAAATACCGCCCGCTAGTATGTTTCTTGTCCGAAATGCAACCACAAAGTAGCAAAAATAAATATAACTTCGTGGTAACTAACCCATTTGGGCCATTTCTTTCCTTTGAAATCCATATTACCATAATTAAGAAATGCCTAAAAGATAAGGCGGCCACATGCCTAGGGGCAATGTTCGTCGGCATGTAATACCGCCATCGCGCCAATGGGAGTAGATGCTCCGAGTTTGAGTATAGTGTAGCGCTAGGGGAGGCGTATATGTTCATGGTTGGGTCGGAAGTAGGAGATTCGGATCAGGCAAGAAGACTGGGTCCGAATGGAGAAACAATTCTGGTAATCGCCAAGGCGGACTTGTTCTCCGAATGCATGGTTGAAGCATTGGCGAAGAAATTCCCGAATTTCGATGTCATAAGCATACAGAGCGCGCAGTCCATATCCGAGAAGGATATCCACGACATGCGGCTTGTCCTGTTCTATCATGTCGCCGGCGCCGAGTTGCACGACGCGATGCAGACCGTTCGAGAAAACCGTCCGGACGCATCCATCGGCCTTGTCGTCGAAGCCATCGACATGATGGAGCCCTATATCAGCCGCCTTGTCGAGGCGCGCGTCATCGATGGCGTCCTGCCGCTCAATCTGCGCCTGGACGTTTTCATGGCGGCGATCGATCTGCTGATGAAGGGTGGCGAGCATTTTCCGTCCGCGCTCCTTGGCCGTCTGTCCAACCGGGCAACGACACAGCTTGAGTCCTCGCTGTACCAGACGAAGTCCGTCGACGCAGCGCGCGCCAATGTGCTGAAGCTTCGCCGCAACAGCATGGCGGCTCTGACGACGCGCGAGGTGCAGATACTCGACCTCATCTGCAAGGGCACGCAGAACAAGATCATCGCCGATAAGCTTCACCTGTCCGAAAACACGGTGAAGGTCCACGTTCGCAATATCTATAAGAAGATGAATGTGAGAAATCGCACGGAAGCAGCCTCACGTTTCTTCAATGACACTTCGGACAGCGGTGATATCTCTGGCAAGTGGCCGCACTAGAGCGCCGTGCGTCCATTCGGACGCACAATGGACGCTCTAACTCTTTGAATCTACACATCAGGCTTCCGAAAATCGGAAGCGATTTTCGGGCCGATGCTGTAGGCCATCAATTCATCAGGGATGAGCGGGCGAAGCAACGCGATTTCTGGCCGAAGCCGCTCGGTGAGCAGATATAGGGTGCAGAGCCGGGATATTCTGTGGCGTTGGCCCCTGTCGGAGTGATAATCTTCCGTTCGACACCATAGGCCAAGGCTTTCGTGGCGTGCGGAACACGCACCACTACGACATTCTTCTCCGTACTTCCGACTGTGGTCGCATCGACGACCGCGCAGGATATAGGCCCGATAGCCGACAGAATAATCGTTGCTGCCAAAGCCAGCGAATTAAGTCTGCATGGCGATGGGCCATGCACTTGGTCATGAGCTGTCATTAGGCACCCCCATTATTTGGGCAATAGTGACGGGCCCTTACAAACCAGTAGCTGGCGGCTCCTCTACATCAGCTCCGTGGCTGAGGCTAGGGCAGCCGGATGAAAAGCTTCGCAGAATAGTCCTTTAAAAAGGATTAATCAAAGGAACGCCAGGGTTTTCTGCAATAGCTATTTGGAATTGTACCCATGTTTTTAAATTGACCTTGGTTGATATCCTCCTATCATTTTGAACATGACTACAATCATCTGAAGAATAACTGGAAGCTTATTCAATCGATACAACTTCATGTTGAAGTTATCCAAGCAGATGAAAGGAAGCCAAAGGATAGAAGGGTCTAGAAAGGCCACACCGCATGGGAAGGAGTTTGTAGTGCGTAGTTTCATTCCCACCGAAGCTTATCAGGAACCTCCATCCGCATCGACATCGTCGCGGCCAAAGACGATACTGGTCAATGGAGGCGCTGGTTTCCTGGGGTCCCATCTTTGTGAGCGGCTTCTCGAGCGTGGTCATCAGGTCATCTGTCTCGATAATTTCTACACTGGCCGCCGCGTCAATATCGAGCATCTGCTGCAGAATACCCGTTTCCGGCTTCTCGAACATGACGTGCGGCAGCCCTATGATGTGGAAGCGTCCGTCATCTTCAACTTTGCTTCACCAGCCTCGCCGCCGGATTATCAGCGCGATCCCGTCGGCACCTTGCTGACGAACGTGCTTGGAGCCGTCAACACGCTGGATGCGGCCCGCCGTAGCGGTGCAACGGTCGTCCAGTCCTCGACATCGGAAGTTTACGGGGATCCACATCAAAATCCGCAGCGCGAAACCTATTTCGGCAACGTCAACCCGATCGGTCCGCGCGGCTGTTATGACGAGGGCAAGCGGTCTGCCGAAACCCTGTTTTTCGATTATCATCGCAAGTATGGCCTCGATATCAAGGTTGGCCGGATCTTCAATACCTATGGTCCGCGCATGCGCCTCGATGACGGACGGGTCGTGTCCAACTTCATCGTTCAGGCGCTCTCCAACACCGACATAACGATCTACGGTGATGGCCGGCAGACCCGTTCCTTCTGCTATGTCGATGATCTCATCGACGGTTTCCTGCGTTTCGCCGATGCTGGCGAAAACTGCGTCGGTCCGATCAATCTCGGCAACCCAGCGGAGATCACCGTGCGGGATCTTGCCGAGATCATTCTCGATCTGACCAATTCACGCTCACGCCTCGTTTACCTGCCGGCCGTCGCGGACGATCCGCAACAGCGCCGGCCGGATATTGCCAGAGCAAGGGAAGATCTGAACAGGTGGCCGACGACGGAGCTGAAGACCGGGCTGAAGCGTACGATAGCCTATTTCGATGCGCTGCTCACCCACAGGCAAGTGGTGGAGGCCGTATGAGATGCCCGGCTACATCCTGGTTACGGGTGGCGCCGGCTTCATCGGCAGCCACATCTGCAAGGCACTTGCGCGCGCCGGTATGGTTCCGGTCACCTATGATAATCTCTCGACCGGACACATTGATAGTGTCCGGTGGGGGCCGCTGATCCAGGCGGACATCGCCGATGGTGCAAGGCTGCGACAGGTCATGGCGGAGTACGCGCCGGATTGTGTCATCCATTGCGGTGCCAACGCCTATGTCGGTGAATCCGTCGAAAAGCCGAGCATCTATTTTCGCAACAACGTCATCGGCAGCCTGACGCTGCTGGACGCCTGCCTCGATCGCAATATCGACAGGATTGTTTTTTCCAGCAGTTGCGCGACCTACGGCATACCGGAGCTGCTGCCAATCAGCGAGAAAACGCCGCAACATCCGGTCAATCCCTATGGCAGAACCAAGCTGATCTTCGAAATGGCGCTGGAGGATTATGCCGCAGCCTACGGCATCCGCTTTGTCGCCCTTCGTTACTTCAATGCCGCCGGCGCCGATCCGGAGGGCCAGCTTGCTGAACAGCACTATCCCGAAACTCATCTGATCCCGCGTGCTCTTCTCGCTGCCAGCGGCCGGATCGGCAACCTCGACATTTTCGGCACGGATTATGAGACCGAAGACGGCACCTGCGTCAGGGATTACATCCATGTCAGCGATCTCTCAGAGGCGCATCTCGCCGCCGTTCGCCATCTCCTGGCCGGCGGCAACTCGCTGAGCGTCAATCTGGGCTCCGGCCGCGGCACGTCGATCGGCGAGATCCTCGATGCCGTCAAACGAAAGACCGGCCACAAGGTGCCGGTGCGCTATCAGCCGCGCCGTGCAGGCGATCCGCCGGCTCTTTTTGCTGATACGAAAAAGGCCCGCTTGGCGCTGGATTTCACACCGGCGCCTTCGGATATCGATACGATCATCCGCACGGCCGGCCCGACTTTCGGACTGGAGGTGATTGCGTGAGCATCAGAGCCGAAACAGACCGCGTATATAGGTCTTCTGCCGCCAAGGCCGAGATGTTCGAGCCTGTCCTTTCCGGCTGGAATCGTGCTGCTTATGGGCTTGGCATCCTCTGCTGGCTGGCGGCGCTCGGCTATTTCTGGCTTTGGTGGGCTCAGCCCATCCACATCGTATCGTGGCCTACATTCCTCCTCGTCACTCTCATTCTTGCATGGGTCACGCTGCTGTCGGCCTACTTCATCCTGATCTTCCTGGATGCAAGACAGGTCAGATCATCTGCAGGCCTGCCGAAGGGCCGCGTCGCGATGGTCGTCACCAAAGCGCCATCGGAACCTTTCACCGTCGTGCGCAAGTCGCTCCTTGCCATGCTCGATCAGAAAGACGTCGAGTTCGATGTCTGGCTCGCCGATGAAGATCCATCCGAAGAGACGAAGAGGTGGTGCGGGCAGCATGGCGTCATGATCTCCACACGCAAGAGCGTGAGCGAGTATCACCGCCCCGTCTGGCCGCGCCGCACGCGCTGCAAGGAAGGCAATCTCGCCTATTTCTATGATCACTTCGGCTATGAGCGCTATGACTTCGTCGCTCAGTTCGATGCCGATCATGTGCCTACGCCGACCTATCTTCGTGAAGTTTTGCGGTCTTTCCGCGATCCCGAAGTCGCTATGTCTCGGCACCCAGCATCTGCGATGCCAATGCGTCCGAGAGCTGGGCTGCCCGCGGCGGACTTTATGCGGAAGCGAGCCTGCATGGCTCGTTGCAGATAGGATATAACAATGGCTGGGCGCCGCTCTGCATCGGCTCCCATTATGCCGTGCGCACGGCCGCACTGCGGGAGCAAGCCGTGGATGGATACGGCTACGATGAAACAGAGCGATTTTCCGGAGTTTCAGGACGTCGTCTATTTCAATGACCGTGATGTACATGCCTGGCCGTTCGAGCTCGGGCGGCCCGATTGGAGGGTTATCGACGACGCAAGCAACTAGAGCAGATCCTGCGATCGATGAATCGATTGTGAGGTGACGCGGCGCAGCGAAGCTGATTCAACATCCACAACGAAGAGGTGGATGATGGCACGAGCACTGAGCGACGATCTTCGATTACGCGTATTGAAAGCGTCTGCGGCTGGCATGTCAGCGCGGCAGGCGGCTGTCCGGTTCGGGGTTGGGATTTCGACGGCAATCCGGTGGATCGCGAGAGCGAAAGACGGCGAGCCGACCCCCCGGCCGCAAGGTTGGAGACGACCGTCGGCTCTCGACGCACACGCGGCTTTCGTTGTCGAGATGATCGACGATCGCAAGGACGTGACGCTGGATGAAATGGTCGAGCGTCTGTGCGTTGAGCGGCAGGTCGGCATCAGCCGGAGTGCGCTCGGTGCTTGGCTGCGAAGCCGCGGGTGGACGTTTAAAAAAAGTCCGCACATGCATTGGAGCAGGATCGACCAGATGTCTTGAAGCGGCGGCGAGCCTGGTTTGATGGCCAGCTCGATCTCGATCCAGAAAAGCTGATCTTTATAGACGAGACCGGTCTGTCGACCAAAATGGCGCGCCTGCGCGGACGCGCAATGCGAGGCGAGCGTTGTCGAGCAGGTGTGCCGCATGGCCATTGGAAGACTATGACTTTCACTGGAGCGTTGCGCCTCAGCGGAATGACCGCCCCCTTCGTCTACGATGGCGCGATGAACGGCAACGTCTTCCTTGCTTATGTCGAACAGGTGCTGCTGCCCACCCTGAAAATCGGCGACGTGGTTATTATGGATAACCTGCCTGCGCACAAAACAGCCGGTGTCCGCGATGCCATCGAGCGCGCCGGCGCCAAACTCATGTTCCTGCCGCCCTACAGTCCTGACTTCAATCCCATTGAGAACGCATTCTCCAAATTGAAAGCCATGTTGCGGGCTCGGGCGGAGCGAAAGATCGACGCTTTGTGGGATGCGGTGGGCGCCTTGATGCCTCGCTTCACGACGGCAGAATGCGCCAACTACTTCAAGGCCGCGGGATATGACCCAGATTAAACAGGATCTGCTCTAGTACTACAGTTGCGGTTTACCGGAAGTCATGATTCACTTCCCGCATTTGGCGGGAGGGAAGTTCAATGTCGGTTGCGGGTTGGTCCGGGTCGGTTCTGGCGTGGCATCGTGAGCTCGATGCCTTGAAGGTGCGGTTGGGCTCGGTCTTTGGTCGCCGAGAATTGCGCGCATCGTGCGGTGCCTTTCTGGATGGGTTGTTGTCGGGAGTAGAGCGCAAGACTGGCTGGCTGATGGCGGAACAGGCAGGACTGGAGCGCCCTTATCGGATGCAATCGCTGCTGGGGCGCAGCCATTGGGATGCTGACGCATTGCGCGATACGGTTCGCGCTTATGCAATAGAGTCTCTCGGTGACGCGGACGGCGTTCTTGTGGTCGATGAGACCGGCTTCCTGAAGAAAGGCGCCCATTCAGTCGGTGTCGCACGACAATATTCCGGCACGGCCGGCCGGATCGAGAACTGTCAGATCGGTGTTTTCCTTGCCTATGCAAGCCGCTACGGTCAGACCCTGATCGATCGGCAACTTTATCTACCGAAGGAGTGGGCCGAGGATGAAGCCCGCCGTGCTTCGGCTCACGTCCCCCAGTCCCAAGCCTTCGCGACCAAACCGGCCATTGCAGCCAAGCTCATTGCCGATGCGCTGGATGCCGGCGTGCCTTGTGCCTGGGTATTGGCGGATGCGCTTTATGGTTCGGATTCCAAGCTGCGCCGGATGCTGGAAAGCCGTGGCCAGCCTTATGTTCTGGCAGTGCGCTCCAATCAATGCCTGCGCTTTGTGCGTGAGCAAGGGATCGAGCAGACCGATCCCGAAACGATGGCTGATGAGTTGAAACCGGAGGTTTGGCAGAGCCATGCAGCAGGCGAAGGTGCCAAGGGTCTTCGGCTTTATGATTGGGCCCGTATTCCTCTCAGCTCTCGCCCGGATCCACAATGGGAGCGCTGGCTTCTGATCCGGCGCAGCCGACGCGAACCCGATGCGCGCGCCTATTACTTTGTCTTTGCGCCCGCCGGTACCGAATTGAGCGAATTGGCGGGCGCTGCCGGGCTGCGTTGGACCGTGGAAGAATGCTTCCAGCGTGCGAAGGACGATCTCGGCCTGGATCATTGCGAAGCGCGATCCTGGCATGCTTGGAAGCGGCACATGACGCTCGTCATGGCAGCCGCTGCATTCCTCGCCAAACTCGGCGCCGATCTACGCCGCACCGCTGCTGGCAAACCGAACGAAACGAGTCCAAACCCGCCAATCGCCGCCTGACCAACACCATGGCCTTCGTGCCCAGCGTCGCAGAGATCCGCTATCTGATCAAACGCCTCCTGCTACAGCCCCCGATTAGAGTTCGCCTCATCTTGGCATGGTCACTCTGGCGACGCAGGCATCAAGCATCCGCAATGCTTTCTCACTACAAAGCAAGGCATCAAACGCAACTGTAGTACTAGGCTTGGGTTACCGAAAAAGACAAGCCCGCCGATGGCGGGCCTCTGCTCCTTCATATGGGTTAGGGTTAACCCTTGATCGTTGCCTTACCCTCTTCGACGAGCTTGGCCGCGGCGTCGGCTACCGAAATGCGCTCGAAGGCGAGCTCGTCGCAAGTTGGACGAAGGACACGCTGGTCGAATTGGGTTGCGCCCATCGGCACCGGCGGCGGATATTCACCGACCTGATCCTTGAGCAGATTCACGTACTTGACCGTTTCCTGCTCGGTCGGATTGAGTTGTGGCAGGATGGCTTCGCGAACCGCCGGCGACATCGGCACCCCGCGTTCCACGCCGAGGATCTTGCCGGCTTCGAGATCGTTGACGAAGAAGCTGATGAACTTCGCGGCAGCTTCGCCCTGCTTGGTCGTGGCGCCCACGCTCCAGATCAGAGCCGGACGGTAGTAATGGCCTGATGGACCGCCCTTCTTCTCGCGCGGCAGCATGGTGATGCCGAGCTTGTTCTTGATGATCAGCTGGTAGCCGATCATCTGGTTGGAATAAGCCATGCCGATGACCGATTTGCCGAGGCCGAGGCAGTTGGTGTCGATGGTGTTCTGGTCGAGCGTCTGCACATCGGCGGCGACGGTACCGCCAGCCTTGCGCAGCTTTTCCCAATAATCGAACCATTCCTTGGCATCGTCGACCGTGAAGCCGAGGCCGACACCTTCCTTGGCGAAAACGCTCTTGCCGCGCTGGCGCAGCCAGGCATCGAACACGTAGTTGTAGCGTGCCGCATAGGGGCCGCCGCCCTTGCCCGAGGACTTGGCGAGTTCAACGGCGAGCTTGGCATACTCATCCCAGGTAAGATCGGGAGTCGGCAGAGGAATGCCTGCCTTTTCGAATTCGACAGTGTCGAAGAACATCGAGAAGGAGTTCAGGCCAAGGCCGACGCCATAAAGCTTGCCATCCACGGTGGTCAGTTTCAGCATGTCGGCGCCGAAGCTGTCGACCTTCAGTGCCGAGGGAACGAATTCATCGAGCGGCAGGCAGGCGCCGCGCTTGGAATAGTCGGAGATCGTACCCGGCTCGAGCTGGAAAACGTCGGCAATCGCGCGGCCGGCCATCTGCGTTGCAAGCTTCGTCCAGTAACCGTCGCCCGAAAGCGATTCACCGACGATGGTGACGCCAGGCGTCTTCGACTGATAGAGCTTGGCGACGTCGAGCGTGCGCTTGGCACGGTCGTTGGAGCCCCACCACATTGCGCGCAGCGAAGCGTCCTCGGCGAATGCGGGGATCGAGCTGCCGGCGCCGAAGGCGAGGCCGGCCGCGGCACCTGCGGTTCCCATCAAGAATGAACGGCGATTGACCTGCATGATTTCCTCCTAATATCCAATGCCCGGTGCCATCCTCCAATGGTCTTTCCGAGCGCTCCGGCCGGTAGAGTACGCAAAAAATTTCTCTTTGCAAGAAATTATGATTATCTTGCAAATTTGCGTAATTTGCATAATCTCTGCCGCTATGAATGAGATCAAAATGACCGAGAGCAAAACCAGACGGCCGCGCCAGGCCGATATTGCCAGCCTGGCCGGGGTTTCCGTTTCCACGGTATCGCGGGTGCTCGCCAATGAGCCCGGTATCAGCGAAAGTGTGCGGCGGCACATATTGAAGGTCGCTGCCGAGCATGGCTATCCCGTGAAAGCCGCTTCGGAAAGTACTCCCGGCGGACTTACTCTGATTGCAAGCGATGGGGCGACCGGCGGCCTCAGTGTCTTCTACGAGTCGATCGTCGAGGGCCTTCGTGCGGGTGCTGCCGATGCCGGCATGTCCTTCGAGGTGCGTCTCGTGCGGGAGGACCGCACGACTCCTGACGTGGTCGGCGAATATCTGCAGACGGCAGAAGCAGAAGGGCTTTTCCTCGTCGGCATCGATCCTAGTGATACGCTGCGGGCTTGGCTCGAAGCGACTGGGGTACCAACTGTTCTCGTCAACGGCACCGATCCGCGTCTGCGCCTCGATGGCGTGTCGCCCTCCAATTTCTTCGGTGCTTTCGAGGCGACAAGCCGGCTCACGAAAGCCGGCCATCGTCGCATTCTGCATCTGACCGGCTCGCATCGTCACACGATCCGCGAACGTGTGCGCGGCTTTGAAGCGGCGATTGCTGCGGTTCCTGGTGCCGAAGGCCGGCTCGTGCCGCTAACCTTCCAGGGTAGCGCCAGCCGCGAGGCGCATGAACGCACGGTCGCGATACTTGCGGAAGATCCAGGTTATACGGCCGCTTTCTGCATGAATGATTTCATCGCTGTCGGCGTTCTTGAAGCTGTCACCGAAGCAGGGCTTCGTGTTCCCGAGGATTTCGCGATCGTCGGTTTCGATGATCTTCCCTGCGCTGTGATGACCAATCCCCGGCTTTCCACCATGCGCGTCGATCGCGCCGCCCTCGGCCGCGAGGCCGTGTCCCTGATGATTTCCCGCTACCGCGACAGGACCGCGCCGGCCCGCCATATCTGCCAGGCGGTCGTTCCCGTTGCCGGAGGCACCGTTCCCGATACCGACAAGCTGTGAGTGATGCCGATGACCTATGATCCCGCCAGCGCCAACCCGCTTGCAGGCAACCCGCTGAAGACACGTACCGACATGATCCGTGCCGTCAACGATCTCTTCGATCCACTGCTGCCCTTCTTCTCCAATGGCAATGCTCGCGTCCGCCTCGATGGCACTGGCGCTCATTTCGACCGAGCCGCTGCCGACCTCGAAGGGTTCGCCCGTCCGCTCTGGGGGCTTGCTCCGCTTGGTGCCGGCAAGAATGATTTCGCCCATTGGCAGCGCTTTGCCGAAGGCTTGGCGAATGGCTGCGATCCCGCCCATCCCGAATATTGGGGCACGGTCAATGCCCGTGACCAGCGCATGGTGGAATTGGCCGCCCTTGGTTTTGCTCTGGCGCTGGTGCCTGAAAAGATCTGGGAACCACTCGACAAGCGCGCCCGCGACAATATCATCGCCTATTTCAAGCATGTCCGGCAGTTCGACTATGCCGACAATAACTGGAAATTCTTCCGCATCTTCGTCGATATCGCCCTCGATCGCCTCGGCGCCGATTTCGACCGCAGCCTGACCAAGCAATATCTTGAAGAACTGGAAGGTTTCTATATCGGCGATGGGTGGTATCGCGACGGCAATATCCGCCGCATCGACCATTACATTCCCTTCGCCATGCATTTCTACGGCCTGATCTATTCCAAACTGGTCGATGACGAATATGCCAAGCGCTACCGCGAGCGCGCCGTACTCTTCGCGAAAGATTTCCGCCACTGGTTTGCACCTGACGGTGCGACCATTCCCTTCGGCCGCAGCCTGACCTATCGTTTCGCCTGCGCCGGCTTCTGGTCGGCGCTCGCCTTTGCCGATCTGGAGGCGCTGCCCTGGGGCGAGGTCAAGCATCTCTGCCTCGCGCATCTGCGCTGGTGGCGGGACAAGCCGATCGCCAGCCATGATGGCGTGCTGACCATCGGCTTCGGCTATCCGAACTTGTTGATGTCGGAAAGTTACAACTCCGCCGGCTCGCCCTATTGGGCCTTCAAGGCCTTCTTGCCGCTCGCTATTCCGGAGGATCACCCCTTCTGGACCGCGGAAGAAAAGCTGCCCGATCAGGCGCCGGAAGTGGTTCCGCAGCGTCATCCGGGCATGGTGATGATGCGTGCCGGCAATGATGTCGTGGCGCTCTCTTCCGGCCAGGAAAACTTGCAGATGCGTTTCGGCACGGAGAAATACGCAAAATTTGCCTATTCGGCCCGCTACGGCTTCAGCGTCGAGGCCGACGAGCGCGCCTTCGCGCTTTCTGCGTTCGACTCCGCACTCGCTTTCAGCGACGACGGCCTGCACTACCGGGTCCGCGAAACGAATGAAGAGGCAAGGATCGCCGGCGATGTTCTCTATTCCCGCTGGTCGGCCTTCAAGGACGTTACGGTCGAAACCTGGCTCGTGCCGTCGGCTCCGTGGCATATCCGCGTTCACCGCATCAGGACGCCGCGCCCGCTGCAGACGGCCGAAGGCGGCTTCGCGATTGCCAGGCGCGATCTCGATGCCGATACGCTTTCTGCCGCGCAGGGCTCGGCCTACGCGATCGGCGAGGCGGATTTTTCCGGCATCGTTGACCTTGGTTCATCGATCAAGCGAAGCGGCCTTGCCCAGAAGGCGCTGCCGAATACCAACATGATCGTTGCCAAGACGCTCGTGCCGCAGCTGCGTGGTGAAATCCCTGCTGGGGAAACAGTCCTGATGACGGCTGTGGTCGCGCTGAACGATCCGGCGGCTGTTTCCGGCGCATGGACCGCGCCGCCGAAAGCGCCCGATATCGCCGTTCTGGAAAAGCTGGTCAAAGACAAGGGTGTCACCGTCAGCGCCATCGAAGCGCCGGGACATATGGCATGAACAAGCCAGCCATCGTCCTTGCCATGCAGCCCTCCCGCACGGAACATATCCTGCCGGAAAAGACCCTTCGCCGGCTGGATCGCATGGGACGTCTTCTCGATGCCGAACCGCTCCAGCGCTTCGATGATGAACGGGCAAAACGCCTGCTGTCCGAGGCGGAAATCCTGATCACCGGTTGGGGTGCGCCCTATGTCGGTCGCGAGGTTCTGGCACTTGCTCCAAAGCTGAAGCTCGTCGTTCATGCGGCAGGAACGGTAAAAGGCATCGTCGACCCCTGCATTTTTGAAGCCGGCATCGCGGTCAGCCATGCGGCCGAGGCCAATGCGGTGCCGGTCGCCGAATTCACGCTGGCCGCGATCATTTTCGCCGGCAAACATGTCTTCCGCTTTCGCGACCTCTATGTTGCCGACCGGCATCGCGACCGGACCTATCCCATGCAGCGCGAGGCCATCGGCAATTATTGCCGCACGGTCGGCATCATCGGTGCTTCACGTATCGGTCGCCGCGTCATCGATCTGTTGAAGCCTTTCGATTATCAGGTGCTGCTATCAGATCCGACCATCGACGCCGATCAGGCGCGCGGGATGGACGTTCAGAAGGTCGAGCTCGACGATCTCATGCGCCGGTCGGATATCGTTTCCGTCCATGCGCCTTCGCTGCCCTCCACCCATCATATGATCAATGCCACGAAGCTGGCGCTGATGAAGGACGGCGCCACGCTGATCAATACCGCGCGCGGTGCGTTGATCGATGAGGTTGCCTTGCTGGCTGTGCTGAAAACCGGTCGTATCGACGCCGTCATCGACGTGACCGATCCCGAAATACCGGGACCGAATTCGGCTTTCTATGATCTGCCCAACGTCTTCCTGACGCCGCATATTGCCGGTGCGGTCGGCCTGGAGCGCGCCCGTCTCGGTGAAATGGCAGCGGATGAGGCTGAACGCTTCGTCAAGGGCGAGCCACTGCTTCACGGGCTCACCCTCGAAAGCCTGGAAAATACTGCCTGAGGCCTCTTACGACGCCTTTAGGGAGTTCGGCGAACCGTCATTGGCAAGCTCCGGCATAAGGTCGGAAATGTTGACGACCTTGCCGCTGCGCGAGCTCGTCAGCGCTGCGATGCCGCAAAGCACGGACATGGCGCCGGCGCGCGTACCGGCCCGCTGCGCGAGTTTGTCCTGCATGTCGGGCTTGAAGATCATGTTGCGCATCCGGTCGTCGCCGCCATAGTGGCCGCCCGAGGAATGCGGCACCTTGATGCGTTCGACCGCTTCCTTGCCATGCGGGAAGTTGCGAATCAGCAGGATCGTGTCTTCCCTCGGCTCTTCCCAGGGCTGCGCCTCATACTGGCGGATCTCGATGCGACCTTTGGTGCCGTTGAAAGCCAGATGATGACCTTCGATCGGCTGGAACGTGTTCAGAGAATAGGAAACATGGACATTGTTGCGATAGCGGATGGAAACGGCCATCGTATCGGGAATGTCGATGTCTTCGCGGAAAACGCAGCCATCGCGGAAATAGCCATCGATCTTCGAGGGATCTTCATAGAGCGTGTCGAGGAAGGGATCCCCTTCGAGATCGAGATAGTAGTCGCAGTCCTGCGTGTGCGAACAGAGCTTGCAGCGCGGGCCGCTGAAGGGTCCCTTGCGGCCGTAATTCTGCAAGTCGGCAAAGGAGGTCACGGCGTCAGGATCGCTATCGAGGTACCAGTTCAAAAGGTCGAAATGATGCGTCGCCTTGTGAACGAAGAGACTGCCGGAATTTTCCGTATAGGCATGCCAGCGGCGGAAATAATCGGCGCCATGCTTGGTGTTGAGGTACCAATGGAAATCGACCGAGGTGACGCGGCCAATCTCGCCGGAATTCAGGAGTTCCTTGATCTTGGCTGCCGTTGGCGCATAGCGATAGTTGAAGGAAACGTCGACCCGGCGGCCGGTACGCTTTTCGGCATCCAGGATTCGGCGAATCTTTTCGACCGTAGTGGTCATCGGCTTCTCGGTGATCACGTCGATACCGGATTCCAAGGCACGCACGATGATATCGTCATGCGTATGGTCGGGCGTGCAGACGATCACCAGATCCGGCTTCTGCTCCGTCAGCATCGCATCGATGTTTTCATAAAGCGGCGCATTGCTGCCGATCATGGTGCGGGCACGCTCGCCGCGCAGCGAATTCTTCTCGACGATCGCAGTCAGGTCGACATGCTCGCGCCAGCCAGCCAAAAGGTCCTTGCCCCACATTGTGGTGCCACGGTTACCGGTGCCGATCAGGGCAAAACGGCGCTTCTCCATCGAATGATTCCTCCTTCATACGTGATGAAACGGATTGGATTTAAAACTAGATCTGGCAGCAGTTCCTGAAGCGCTCGACGCAGGTGGCGATCACCTCGTCGGCGGGACGCTTCCACCAGTTCTCGGCAGAGAAGATTTCGACCTCCTGCGCGCCGAAGAAGCCGGCGGCCTCCACCATCCGTCTTATGCCTTTGAGATCGATCACGCCATCGCCCATCATGCCGCGGTCGAGCAGCATGTCCTTGGTCGGTGCCAGCCAGTCGCAGATATGGTGGGCAAAGATGCGGTTCATGCGTCCGGCGCGGGCAATCTGGTTGGCAAGATCGGGATCCCACCAGACGTGGTAGACATCGACGGCAACGCCGACATCCTCGCCGAGTTGCTCGCACATGTCGAGGGCCTGGCCAAGCGTGTTCACGCAGGCGCGATCGGCGGCATACATCGGATGCAGCGGCTCGATTGCGAGTTTCACGCCCGCAGCCTGTGCATGCGGCAGCACGGCAGCGATGCCGTCAAACACCATCTGTCGGGCAGCGGCGATATCCTTCGAACTGCCTGGCAGACCGCCGACGACGAGCACCAGGCAATCAGCTGAAAACGCTGCCGCCTCATCGATGGCGCGCCTGTTGTCGTCGAGGTTCTTCTGCCAGTCGGCCTCGTTCGCGGCCGGAAAGAAACCGCCACGGCAAAACCCGGTCAGCCTGATGCCGTTCGACTTGACGATCCTCACTGCCTCGTCGAGACCGGCCTTGGCGACCTGATCGCGCCATGGCGCGATCGAGGTGATGCCATGTTTCAGGCAAATATCGACGGCTTCGGCAAAACCGCATTGCTCACGGATCGTCGCAAGGTTGATCGAAAGTCCTTCGACCTGCATGTCATTCTCCTCCCATTGCCGTGCCGGCGATCAGTGAACGCCGTTGACAGCAAGCACGTGTTTCATGCGCGCGGTTGCCATTTCCGGATCGGCGAGAACGCGGGCCTTGTCGGCCAGGCGGAAAAGCTCCGCCAGATGCGTCATAGAACGCGTGCTCTGCTGGCCGCCGATCATCGTGAAATGATCCTGCAGGCCGTTGAGATAGGCGAGGAAGACGACGCCGGTCTTGTAGAAGCGGGTGGGGGTCTTGAAGATGTGGCGCGACAGCGGAACGGTCGGCTCGAGCAGGTCGAAGAACTCGTGGTTGCTCTTGCGGCCGAGTGCCTCGAGCGCAGCGGAAGCCGCCGGTGCGATGGCGTCGAAAATGCCGAGCAGCGCGTCCGAATGTCCCTGCTCGTCGCCGGCGATCAGTTCGGCGTAGTTGAAGTCGTCGCCGGTATACATGCGCACGCCCTTCGGCAGTTGCCGGCGCATCGTCACTTCCTTCTCCTTGGAAAGAAGCGAGATTTTGATGCCGTCGACTTTGGCGGCATTGGCCTCAATCACCTGCAGGCAGGTTTCCATCGCCTTCAGGTGGTCGCCATTGCCCCAATAGCCGGCCAGTGCCGGGTCGAACATTTCGCCGAGCCAGTGGATGACGACGGGTTCCTTTACCTGGCGAAGGATGCGGTCATAGACCTTGATATAATCGTCCGGCCCCTTGGCTGCTGCAGCCAGGGCACGGCTTGCCATGAGGATGATGCGACCACCAGCGGCTTCCACCGTCTCGATCTGTTCCTCGTAAGCCCGGATGATCGTGTCGATCGTCACGTCGGGGCCGGGCGTCAGATGGTCGGTACCGGCGCCGCAGGCAATCTGCGCGTCCTTGCGGGAGGCGGCTTCACCAAGTGCGTGGCGGATAAGCTCGCGGGCCTCCGGCCAGCCAAGCCCCATGCCGCGCTGCGCCGTATCCATCGCTTCGGCAACGCCGAGACCGAGGTCCCAGAGGCGATGGCGGAAAGCGAGCGTGCGTTCCCAGTCGATCGCCGGGGTCAGCCAGGGATCGTTGTCGGCCAGCGGATCGGCGACGACATGGGCGGCGGCAAAGGCGATGCGCGGGAAGCTCTTAGCGTCCCGCTTCTTGAGTTCGATCGGCGTGCCGGTCGGCGTATAGGGGACGATCTTGCCGTCCAGGGGAAGATTGATCGTCGTCACGGCTCAGAACTCCAGCGTGGGAACGTCGAGCCAGCGGCGCTCGGCCCAGGATTTCAGGCCGAGTTCTGCAAGCTGTACCCCCTTGGCGCCGGCTTCCAGGCCATAGGGCCAGGGAGCGTCCTCGACGACGTGACGGATGAACATTTCCCACTGCGCCTTGAAGCCATTGTCGAAGACCTGCGTATCCGGCACTTCTTCCCAGGTCTCGTAAAAATCGATCGTCTGCGGCTGGTCGGGGTTCCAGACCGGCTTCGGCGTATTGACGCGGTGCTGGCTCCAGCATTTGGTGAGGCCCGCGACAGCGGAGCCATGCGTACCGTCCACCTGGAAGGTCACGAGGTCGTCGCGGCGCACGCGCACGGCCCAGGACGAGTTGACCTGCGCGATCACGCCGCCTTCCAGCTCGAAGGTCGCATAGGCCGCGTCGTCGGTGTCGCAGTTATACGGCTTGCCCTGCTCGTCGATGCGCGTTGGAATATGCGTAGCGCCCATGCAGGAAACAGCCCTCACTTCGCCGAAGAGATTGTCGAGCACATAGCGCCAGTGGCACAGCATATCGAGGATGATGCCGCCGCCATCGGCCTTGCGGTAGTTCCAGGACGGACGCTGGGCCGGAACGCCCCAGTCGCCTTCGAAGACCCAGTAGCCGAATTCTCCGCGCACCGAGAGGATCTTGCCGAAGAAGCCGGAATCACGCAGCAGCGCCAGCTTGCGCAGGCCGGGCAGGAAGAGCTTGTCCTGTACCACGCCGTGCTTGAGGCCGGAGGCGCGCGCCTTACGGGCTAGGTCGATCGCAACCTGCAGATCGTCGGAGATAGGCTTTTCGCAATAGACGTGCTTGCCGGCATCGAGCGCCTTGGAGAGCAGCTCTGCGCGCATCAGCGTCGTTCCGGCATCGAAGAAAATGGCGTCATCGGGATTGGCGAGTGCCGCGTCGAGATCGGTCGACCAGCGCTTGATGTTATGCTTGCGGGCAAGCTCCTCCATCTTTCCGCCGTTGCGGCCGACGATGATCGGATCGATTTCCAGTTTCTCGCCTGATTTCAGAGTAATGCCACCTTGATCGCGAAAGGCGAGGATCGAGCGAACGAGGTGCTGGTTGTAGCCCATACGGCCGGTAACGCCGTGCAAAATGATCCCCAAACGTGCCACTTTTTCCTCCCTGGAAGCTTTTATGCGTCGGGAGCGGGCAGTCAGGCCCGGCCCTCCCGAGCCGGTAACTAAACAGTTACTTGATGACAGAAGAGGAATATTGCTGTCAATAGCCAATTCGGTTTTTTGAAAATCAGCGCTTTATCGAAGCGAGCGTGACGTGAACGATATGTCGTTCCCATGCTTCGAGATTGGCAGGCGTGATGAGATCGCGGCCGAAGATCGTCGAGAGCGTGTACTGGTTGGACAGGTAGAAATAGCCGAGCGAGGCGATTGTCAGATAGACCTGCAGCGGGTCGGCGGTCTCTATGAAGACACCCGCTTTCTTACCTTCTTCCAGTACCTGCGAAAGCTCGCCGATCAGATGCGAATGCAATTCCTTGAGCCGCACAGACTGGCGCAGCCAGCGGGCGCGATGCAGGTTTTCCGTACCGAGCAGGCTGAGGAACTCCGGATGCTGCAGGAAGTAGCGCCAAGTGAAGAGGGCAAGTTCCCCAATGCCTTCCTCGGGGCTGCGAGTACCGATATTCAGCGCGCGCTCTGCGGTGCGGATGCTGACATAGGCCTCCTCCAGCACGCGCAGGTAGAGTTGCTCCTTGTCGCCGAAATAGTGGTAGAGCATGCGTTTGTTGGTGCCGGCGCGCTCGGCGATGGAATCGACCCGCGCGCCACCCATGCCGTTTTCGGCAAATTCCCGTGTGGCGGCCTCAAGAATGGCTGCGCGGGTGCGCTCCGGATCGCGTTGGGCGATTCGCTCAGCGGACGGACGCTTGGTCTTCTTTTTTGCGCTCTCCCCAGTGTCGTTCATGCGATTTCCTCTACTTCCCATGTTGCGCTCATAAGGCTTAAGCGGAAGAATGTAAAAAGCCGATTTGGTCAGAGAAACCGGGCCAGCAACACCGCTTGACAGCCCGGATGCTTTGAACATAACTTGTAACCAATTAGTTATTTGTTGCAAGGTGGCTAATTCGGAAGCGTGTGGAGGCGCTTCCTGTTGGGAGGAGGAAACCAATATGTCTTTTCGTGTAAGCAGACGTAATTTCATGGCGGGCGGAGCAACGCTCCTTTCGCTTTCGGCGCTTGGAAACAGCGCTTTTGCCCAGGAAAACCGCCTGCGCCTCATCTGGTGGGGCTCCCAGCCGCGCGCTGACCGCACCAACAAGGTCTCCGACCTTTTCAAGGCGCAGCACAGCGGCGTTTCGATCACCGGTGAATTCCTCGGATGGGCCGATTACTGGCCGCGCCTTGCCACACAGGTGGCCGGGCGCAACGCCCCCGACGTCATTCAGATGGATTATCGCTACATCGTCGAATATGCCCGGCGTGGCGCTCTCGCTCCGCTGGAATCCTATATGCCCTCGAAGCTGCAGCTCGATGATTTCGACCCGGCGCAGATCGAAGGTGGTAAGGTCGATGGTCATTTCTATGGTGTCAGCCTCGGCGCAAACTCGGCGGCGACCGTCATCAACACAGTCGCCTTCAAGGAAGCCGGCATCGACGTGCCGACGAACAAGACGACCTGGGAAGAATTCGGCAAGATCGGCGCCGAAATCACCAAAGCCGGCAAGCGCAAGGGCTATTTCGGCTTTGCCGATGGCAGCGGCGGCGAGCCGCTCTTCGAAAACTATCTGCGCCAGCGCGGCAAGGCGCTGTACACGGCGGATTCGAAGATTGCTTTCACTGCCGAGGACGCTTCGGAATGGTTCGACATGTGGGCCAAATTCCGTGAAGCCGGCGCCTGCGTAACGCCCGACATTCAGGCGCTCTACAAGGATACGATCGATACCAGCCCGCTCACCGTCGGAAAGGCTGCCTGCGATTACGCCCACTCCAACCAGTTCGTTGGCTATCAGGCGATAGTCAAGGACAAACTGATGCTCAGCAACTACATGAGGATCAAGCCGGACTCGAAGGGTGGCCACTACCGCAAGCCTTCGATGTTCTTCTCGGTCTCCGCACAGTCAAAGGTGATCGATCAGGCTGTCGATTACGTCAACTTCTTCGTCAAGAATCCCGATGCTGCCAAGATCCTCGACGTCGAACGCGGCATTCCGGAATCCAAGGCGATGCGTGAGGTCGTTGCCGGCACGCTCGACGAAACCGGTAAGGTCCCGCTCGAATATGTCAGCGGCCTTGGCGATCTCGCCGGCCCGCTTCCGCCCCCGCCGCCGACCGGCGCCGGCGAAGGCCAGGTCGTGCTGCGCACCATCTCTGAACAGGTCGCCTTTGGCCAGCTCAAGCCTGCCGATGCCGGCAAGCAACTCGTGGATGAAATCACGCGAATTCTCGCGCGGGGTTGATCTTATATGACAAATGCGATGCGCACGTCCGCAGGGACGGTAACAGTGGAAAGATATCAGGGGGTACGGGCTGACGGACGCTTCCGGCGCCTCTGGAATGCCAATGCTCCCGGCTATCTCTTTCTGCTTCCCTGGCTCATAGGTTTTTTTGGCCTGACACTCGGCCCGGCCCTGATTTCGCTCTACCTGTCCTTCACCGACTTCGACATGCTGAGGGCGCCGGGTTGGGTAGGAGCGGCAAATTACGTGCGCATCGCCACAGCCGATCCGAAATTCGCATCGGCCATGTCCGTCACGTTGACCTATGTCGTGCTGTCGGTTCCCTTCAAGCTGACCTTCGCGCTGCTCGTCGCACTGGCCCTGAACCGAGGCCTGCGCGGCCTGCCGATCTACCGCGCGATCTTCTACCTTCCGTCGCTTCTCGGCGGCAGCGTGGCGATCGCCGTGCTGTGGCGCCAGCTTTTCGCCAGCGATGGCCTCGTCAACGCCGCACTCTCGCATTTCGGCATTGTCGGCCCGAGCTGGATTTCGCATCCGAGCTATTCGATCTATACGCTGGTCGCGCTCTCCGTCTGGCAGTTCGGCTCGCCGATGATCATTTTCCTGGCCGGTCTGCGCCAGATCCCTCAGGACATGTATGAGGCCGCAAGCCTCGACGGCGCCTCGAAACTCCGCCAGTTCTACAAGATCACGCTGCCGCTTCTGACACCGGTGATCTTCTTCAACGCCGTCGTCCAGACGATCGATGCCTTCAAGGCCTTTACGCCGGCCTTCATCATCTCCGGCGGCACAGGCGGCCCGATCAATTCGACGCTCTTCTACACGCTCTATCTCTATCAGGAAGCCTTCGGCAATTTCCGCATGGGCTATGCCTCGGCGCTCGCCTGGATCCTCGTGGTGATCATCGCGATCTTCACCACCTTCTCCTTCCTGACCTCGCGCTACTGGGTGCATTACGATGACTGAGATGACCGCTTCCGTCACCGCGGCCCGGCCGCCATCGGACATCACCAAACGCAGCCTGCCGGCTTCGATCATCATCCATGCGCTGCTGATCGCCGCCTCTCTGCTGATGCTCTATCCGCTGCTGTGGATGGTGTCCGCGTCGGTCAGGCCGGAAAACGAGATCTTCTCGTCGACCTCGCTTATCCCGTCGGCTGTCGATTTCTCTTCCTATGTGCGCGGCTGGACTGGTCTCGACATCACTTTCGGCCGTTTCTTCTGGAATTCGCTCGTCATCTCGCTACTCGTCGTGGCCGGCAATGTCATCGCCTGTTCGCTGACCGCCTTTGCCTTCGCGCGGCTGCGTTTTGCCGGCCGGAACTTCTGGTTTGCGATCATGCTCGGCACGCTGATGATCCCCTATCACGTGACACTGATCCCGCAATATGTGCTCTTCCTCGATCTCGGCTGGGTCAACACCATCCTGCCGCTGGTCGTGCCGAAGTTCCTGGCAAGCGACGCATTCTTCATCTTCCTCATGGTGCAGTTCTTCCGCGGCATTCCGCGCGAACTCGATGAGGCCGCGATGATGGACGGCTGCAGCGCCTGGCGCATCTACTGGAAGATCATGCTGCCGCTGTCGCTACCGGTTCTGGCGACAGCCGCGATCTTCTCCTTCATCTGGACCTGGGACGATTTCTTCGGTCCGCTGATCTACCTCAACGACATGAACACCTACACGATCCAGCTCGGCCTGCGCACTTTCGTGGACTCCACCAGCGCATCGGATTGGGGCGGACTGTTCGCCATGTCGACGCTGACCCTGGTGCCCGTGTTCTTCTTCTTCCTGTTCTTCCAGCGCCTGCTGATCGAGGGCATCGCCACGACCGGTATGAAGCGTTGATAGATCGGGCGGAAAAGCCAGACAGGAAAGAATGACATGAGCATGAAGACAGTCGCGATCATCGGCTGCGGTATCGGCCGCTCCCACATCGTCGAGGGTTATCTGCCGCATCCGGACAAATTCAAGGTCGTGGCGATCTGCGACCTGAACGAGGAGCGCCTGAAGACGATTGGCGACGAATTCGGCATCGAACGGCGCACGACCTCTTTCGACGAGCTGCTTGCAGACGACAGCATCGACATCATCGATATCTGCACGCCGCCAGGCATCCATAAGGAGCAGGTCATCGCAGCGCTTGCCGCCGGCAAGCATGTGGTCTGCGAGAAGCCGCTCACCGGTTCGCTCGCCGGAGCCGACGAAATCATCGCGGCCGAGAAGACCGCTAAAGGCACGTTGATGCCGATCTTCCAGTATCGGTATGGTGATGGCGTCGAGAAGGCCAAGCGCATCATCGATGCCGGTCTCGCCGGGAAGTTCTACATGGGTTCGGTCGAAACTTTCTGGCGCCGCAAGCCGGAGTATTACGCCGTACCCTGGCGCGGCAAATGGGCTACCGAACTCGGCGGCGTGCTCGTCACTCACGCGCTCCATCTGCATGACATGCTCTTCTATCTCGCTGGCCCTGCCGTCCGCGTTTTCGGCCGCGTGGCGACCCGCGTCAACGAGATCGAGGTCGAAGACTGCGCCTCCGTCAGCCTGCAGATGCAGAACGGCGCCTTCGTCTCGCTATCCTGCACGCTCGGTTCGCAGAACGAAATCAGCCGGCTCAGGCTGCATTTCGAGAACATTACCTTCGAAAGCAATCACGAGGCCTATGCGCCCGGCCAGGATCCCTGGCAGATCATCGCTGCCGACGATGAAGTACAGGCGAAGATCGATGCCGTCGTCTCCGACTGGCAGCCCGTGCCGCTGCGTTTCAACACGCAGATGCTGCGCTTCCATGATTACCTTATGGGCAAGGGTCCGCTTCCGGTGACGAGCGCAGATGCCAGGCGCGCGCTGGAACTGGTGACGGCCATCTACCAATCTTCCGATAGCGGCGCTGATGTCGCCTTGCCGATCGGTCCAGACAGCCCGAAATACGCCGATTGGCGTGCAAGAACCAAATAAGAGGGGATTTCGGAACATGGCAACGAGTGTCGTTCTTCAGAAGGTCGAGAAGCGCTATGGCCAGCTCGACGTCATCCACGGCATCGACCTGACGATCGATCCCGGTGAATTCGCCGTCTTCGTCGGTCCCTCGGGCTGTGGCAAGTCCACGCTGCTGCGCATGATTGCCGGCCTTGAGGAAATCTCCGGCGGCGCGCTGCTGCTCGACAATGAGCGGATGAACGAGGTGACGCCGGCCAAGCGCGGCATCGCCATGGTCTTCCAGTCCTACGCGCTCTATCCGCATATGTCGGTCTACAAGAACCTCGCCTTCGGCCTTGAAACCGCTGGCTACAAAAGGGCCGAGATCGAGCCGAAGGTACGCCGCGCTGCGCAGATCCTGCAGATCGAGAAGCTGCTCGAGCGCAAGCCGAAGGCACTATCGGGTGGTCAGCGCCAGCGCGTCGCGATCGGCCGCGCCATCGTGCGCGAGCCGCGCATCTTCCTCTTCGACGAGCCTCTGTCCAACCTCGATGCCGAACTGCGCGTGCAGATGCGTGTCGAGATTTCCCGCCTGCATCGCAGCCTCGGCAACACGATGATCTACGTGACCCACGACCAGGTGGAGGCCATGACCATGGCCGACAAGATCGTCGTGCTGAATTCGGGCCGCATCGAGCAGGTCGGTGCTCCGCTCGATCTCTACAACAATCCCGCCAACCGCTTCGTCGCCGGTTTTATCGGCAGCCCGAAGATGAACTTCCTTAATGCCAGGATCGAGAGCGTCACCGACACCGGCTCGACGCTCAATGTCTGCGGCAATTCCGTTCAGCTCGGCCGCCGGCTTGCTGGTCAGGCGGGTCAGGACGTTACTTTCGGTATTCGTCCCGAACATCTCTCTTTGGCGGAAGGCGGCACTGGGCTTTCGACCGTCAATGTCGATCTCGTCGAGAACCTCGGCGGCGCCACGATGCTTTACACCACGACGCCGGATAACCAGACGCTGACCATCGCGCTCGATGGTCAGCAGAAGGTCGAGCGCGGCACCAACGTGAAAGCCTCCTTCGATCCGGCCCGCTGTCATGTTTTTGATGCCGCTGGCAAGACAATCTGAATTGGCCGCAACTTGACAGCCGATCCCTCTCAAGCCCATCATTTCCCTGAGGGCTACGAGGGGGTTACGTGTGACGCCTGAAGAGAGGATTCATGCGCTTGGCATCTGGCAAGGCCCGATTGACATAGCCCCGATCACCGGCGGCATTACCAACCGCAATTATCTCGTGAAGGATGGCGCGCTTAGGCGGGTCGTTCGCCTCGGCGATGATATTCCGGTTCATCACATCAACAGGCAGAATGAGCTCGCGGCAAGCCGCGCTGCCCACGCGGCCGGGATTTCGCCCGCCGTGATCCATCACGTGCCGGGCGTGCTGGTTCTGGATTTTATAGATGCCGCGCCGCTTTCGCCTGACGATGTCAGAAAGCCGGAAACGCTTGTCCGTCTCATTCCGCTGATCCGCCGCTGCCACTACGATATGGCCCGCCATTTCCGTGGTCAGGCGATGATCTTCTGGGTTTTCCATGTAATCCGCGACTACATCGCGAACCTGAAGGCCGCAAACAGCCCGCACACACCTTTGCTGGACGATCTCCTGGAGAAAGCCGAGCGTCTCGAAGCAGCGGCCGGTCCCTTCGAAATCGCCTTCGGCCACAACGACCTGCTCGCTGCCAATTTCCTCGACGACGGCCGGCGGCTCTGGCTGATCGACTGGGATTACGCGGGCTTCAATACGCCGCTCTTCGATCTCGGCGGTCTCGCCTCCAACAACGAGTTTTCAGAGGAGGCGGAGTGCCTCATGCTGGAGACCTATTTCGACCAGCCCCTGACGGATGATCTCAGCGGCCGCTACCGGGCCATGAAATGCGCCTCGTTGCTGCGCGAGACCCTATGGAGCATGATTTCCGAGATCCATTCGACCATCGATTTCAACTACGCCGCCTACACGGCCGAAAACCTCGCCCGCTTCGAGCGCGCCTATCGGGCATTTGAACAGGATCATTGAATGACGAAGGAATTACCGAAGACGGCGAAAGCCGTGGTCATCGGCGGCGGCATCATCGGCTGCTCGACCGCCTATCATCTGGCGAAACTCGACTGGACAGATACGGTGCTCCTGGAGCGCAAGAAATTGACGTCGGGCACCACATTCCATGCCGCTGGCCTCGTCGGCCAATTGCGCACCAGCGCCAACATCACCCAGCTTCTGGGATATTCCGTCGATCTCTACAAGAAGCTCGAAGCCGAAACCGGCCTCGGCACCGGCTGGAAGATGAATGGCGGTTTGCGGCTTGCCTGCAATGAGGAGCGCTGGACTGAGGTCAAGCGCCAGGCGACGACAGCCCAGTCCTTCGGCCTCGAAATGCATCTCCTGAACCCGCAGGAGGCCTTCGATCTCTGGCCTCTGATGACCACAGACGATCTCGTTGGTGCTGCCTTCCTTCCGACGGATGGGCAAGCCAATCCTTCTGACATCACTCAAGCGCTGGCAAAAGGCGCGCGCATGGCCGGCGTCTCGATCTTCGAAGATACGGAAGTTCTCGATCTCGAAATCGACAAGGGCAGGATTCGCGCCGTCGTCACGGCGCAGGGCCGTATCGAATGCGAGCGCGTGGTGGTCTGCGCGGGACAGTGGACCCGCAGCTTCGCTGCCCGCTTTGGCGTCAACGTGCCGCTCGTCTCGGTCGAACACCAGTATATCATCACCGATTCCTTCGGTGTGCCGTCCAACCTTCCGACGCTGCGCGATCCCGATCGCCTCACCTACTACAAGGAAGAGGTCGGCGGCATGGTCATGGGCGGTTACGAGCCAAATCCAATTGCCTGGGCTCTGGACGGCATTCCCGATGGTTTTCACTACACGCTGCTCGACAGCAATTTCGACCATTTCGAGCAGATCATGGAACAGGCGCTCGGCCGCGTGCCGGCGCTGGAAAATGTCGGTATCAAACAGCTTCTGAACGGGCCGGAGAGTTTTACGCCCGACGGCAATTTCATCCTTGGTGAGGCACCGGAACTGAAGAATTTCTTCGTCGGCGCCGGTTTTAATGCTTTCGGCATTGCCTCGGCCGGCGGCGCCGGCATGGCGCTCGCCGAATGGGTGACCAAGGGCGAACCGCCCTATGATCTCTGGCCGGTCGATATCCGCCGGTTCGGCCGGCCGCATTTCGATACGGACTGGGTCCGTACTCGCACGCTGGAGGCCTATGGCAAGCATTACACCTTGGCCTTCCCCTTTGAGGAATATGCAAGCGGCCGCCCGTGCCGGAAATCACCGCTCTATGACCGGCTGAAGGCGCAGGGTGCCTGTTTCGGCGAAAAGCTCGGCTGGGAGCGGCCGAACTGGTTTGCCGATCTCTTCGCCAATGAAGAGCCGAAGGACATTTATACCTATGCTCGCCAGAACTGGTTCGATGCCGTCGGCCGGGAACACAAGGCGGTGCGCGAAGCAGCCGTCATCTTCGATCAGACATCCTTCGCCAAATTCGTGCTGAAGGGCAGGGATGCTGAAACAGCCCTATCCTGGATTGCCGCCAACGATGTTGCAAAGCCCGTCGGTTCGCTGATCTACACGCAGATGCTCAACGACAAGGGCGGCATCGAATGCGACCTCACCTGCGCCCGCATCGCCGAAAACGAATATTACATCGTCACCGGCACCGGTTTTGCCACGCATGATTTTGACTGGATTTCGCGCAACATCCCCGATGGCCTCCACGCCGAACTCGTTGACGTTACCTCGGCCTATACCGTGCTCTCGCTGATGGGACCGAATTCCCGCGCGATCCTGCAGGAGATCACGACCAGCGACGTCTCCAATGCCACCTTCCCCTTCGGCCGGGTCAAAACCATCGGTATTGCCGGTTGCCCCGTGCGGGCTCTGCGTATCACCTATGTCGGCGAACTCGGCTATGAACTGCATGTGCCGATCGAATATGCCACCACCGTCTATGACGCGCTCATGGCGACGGACGGACGGTTCGGCCTTGTCAATGCCGGCTACCGCGCCATCGAAGGCTGCCGCCTGGAAAAAGGCTATCGCGCCTGGGGTTCCGATATCGGCCCGGACCATACGCCGGTCGAAGCCGGCCTTAGCTGGGCCGTGAAGATGCGGAAGAACACGCCTTTCAAGGGCCGTGAGGTGATCGAACGCCAGCTTGAAGGCGGCGTGAAGAAGATGCTCGTCTGCCTCGTGCCTGAAAATCCCGATATCGTGCTGCTGGGCCGCGAAACCATCTACCGCGACGGCAAGCGCGTCGGCTGGCTTTCCAGCGGCGGCTTCGGCTACACTATCGGCAGGCCGATTGGCTATGGCTATGTTCGTAACCCAGACGGCGTGACGGAGGATTTCGTTCTCTCCGGCACCTATGAGCTCGATGTTGCTCGTGAGCGTGTGCCTTGCAAGGTCAGCCTCAAGCCGCTTTACGATCCCGAGATGAAGCGGGTGAAAGCCTGAGCCTCGCGGCAGCCAAGGATGGATCAAGTCCAACGAAAGTGTGCGGCGGTTTTACGTCCGAAATTGCAGGCCCAGGGACTTGGACCTCATGAACCCCGCGACAAGCACGGGGTTCATGAGGAAAGGCATCAAAACAGCGGCAGCCTGTCGTCCTGGATCAGGATTTCCAGCTTGTTTGCCACGTCCTCAGTCCAGGCGATATTCCCGGTCAGTGCCTTTGGAAACAGCCCCGGAAGTTTGAACAGCGCTGCTGAAACAGCCCCGCCGTTGCGCGGCACATCCGCGATCAGTGCTGCAATCTCTCCCGCCCGTGGGTCGCGCAATTCGTAGCGTTCGCCATTGCGGTCGACGCCCGTTGCGTAACGCATCCAGGCGGCGACAGCGATCGCGTAGGTCTCCGCCTTGCCACCCTTTGCGAGCGCTTCGGTTGCCGGCTCCAGCAAGCGCTGCGGCAGTTTCTGTGTGCCATCCATGGCGATCTGATAGGTCCGGTGGGCGATCGCCTTGTTTGCAAAGCGTGCTATCAGCTCGTCCGCATAGGCGTCGAGATCGATACCGGGAACCGGGTCGAGCGTTGCCGCCGCCGCGTTCATATGCCGGCGGGCCAGCGCGGCAAGTCCGGCATCGTCCATCACGTCGCGGATAAATTCATAGCCTGCTGTATAGCCAAGATAGGCGAGCAGAGAATGCGCACCATTCAGCATCCGCAGCTTCATCTTTTCATAGGCAGAGACTTCCTCGACCATCAGCGCGCCACGCACCTTTTCCCAGGCTGGCCGCCCATTGGCGAAATGATCTTCGATCACCCATTGCGTGAAAGGCTCTGTCTCGATCGCCGCGAGGTCGGTGCGGCCCGTCAGCCGCTTGGCATCGGCATAGGTCGCATCGGTGCTTGCCGGCGTGATACGGTCGACCATCGTGGACGGGAAGGGCACGTTCGCTTCAATCCAGTCATGCAGGTCGGTATCGATGCGAGAGGTGAATTCCAGTACGAGACGCTTCAGTACTGCGCCGTTGCTCGGCAGGTTATCGCAGCTGAGCGGCGTAAAGGGTGCAATACCTTTCTGACGCCGCCGCGCAAGGCCTTCCACCAGATAGCCGATAACGCCGCGCGGCGCGTGCCGGTTGGCAAGGTCGGCGACGATATCGGGATGCTTGAGGTCGAGCCCGCCCGTTGCCGGATCGAAACCGTAAGCTTTTTCGGTCACGGTCATGCTGACGATGCGGATATCAGGGTCTTCTAGCCGTGCCAGCAGGCCGGTCGGATCGCGTGGCGCCACATGCGCCCCAAGGATCGAGCCGATGACCTGCGCCGTTGTCCCCGACGTGTCGCGGATTAGCACCGTATAGAGCCCGTTCTGAGCGCTCAGATTGTCCGCAACATCAGGCGTGCGCAGGCTTGCCACCTCAATGCCCCAGTCGCCACCTGCAGCTGCGAGCGCGCCATCCGTGAAGGGCGCGAAATGCGCACGGAAGAAGGCGCCGGGGCCAAGATGCAGGATGCCGGCCTTCAGTGCATTCCGGTCATAGGCAGGAAGCTTCGCTGTCGGCGCAAGGCCGGTTATGGTCTGTAGTCTGTCGCTCACAGCTTGTAGGCCTTCTTCGCATTGTCATAGGAGAGTTCGCGCGTCACGATTTCGGCTTCCTTTTTGGAAATCCGGTGCTCGGCCGCAAGCTGCGCCAGGAAGCGGCAAATCTCGCGACGCCAGACATCGTGGCGGGCGGGGATCGACAGGAGCGCGCGCGTATCGTCGTTGAAGCCGGCGAGATTGGCGAAACCGGCTGTCTCCACCACTTGGTCGAGATAGCGGCGGATACCAAGCGGGCTGTCGTGAAACCACCAGGGCGGCCCGATCATCAGGCAGGCCCAATGGCCGGCCATCGGCGCAAGCTCGCGGGCATAGGTCGTCTCGTCGAGCGTGAAGAGCAGGATGCGCAGGCCAGGCGCATGGCCGTATTTCGACAGCAGGGCATTGAGGCCGCCGACCCAGTCGGTGCGCGTCGGAATATCGGCGCCCATATTCGGTCCACGGGTTTCGAAAAGCCCGCGGTCGGTGTTGCGGCGTGAACCGGCATGGATCTGCATCACCATGCCGTCTTCGGCGGAGAGGCCGGCCATTTCCGTCACCATCTGGCCCCGGAAAAGCTCTGCATCAGCAGCCGAAAGGGGTCCCTTCAGCGCCTTGTCGAGCAGCGCCTGCTTTTCGGTAAGCGGCAGATCGGCGGTAAAGGCGGTCGGTACGCCATGGTCGGTCGCCGTTGCGCCGAACTGGCGGAAATAGGCGCGCCGCTTACGATGTGCCTCGATGAGGCCGTCCCACTTGGTGATGTCGCAGCCGGTGATCTCACCGAACTTGATGAGATTGTCGCGGAAGCCGATGGCGTCGGGATCGGTGACGCTGTCAGGCCGGTAGGTGGTGCGCACTTTGCCGATCCAGCCGTCGGTCGCCATCTTCTGATGGTGAGGAAGCGGATCGAGTGCGCCTTCGGTTGTGGCGATCGTCTCGATGCCGAAGCGCTGATGCAGCGCCCGCGGCCGGAACTCCGGAAGTTTCAGCTGCGCATTGATATGATCGTAGAGCGCATCGGCATTCTCAGTCGTCAGCGGCTCTGTACAGCCGAGCACGGCCGACATGGCATGATCGACCCAAAGGCTCGACGGCGTTCCGCGGAAAAGATGGTATTTGGCAGCGAAAGCCCGCCAGATATCCCGGCCGCTTGCCACCGGCTTGCCGTCAAGCCGTGGCACACCGAGCTCATCGAGTTTGGTGCCGGTGCTGTGCAGCATGCGGAAAAGATAGTGGTCGGGAATGACGAGCAGCGAAGCGGCGTCTTCGAAGGCCTTGTCGTCTGCGAACCAGGACGGTTCGGTATGCCCGTGAGGGCTGACGATCGGAAGGGCACGCACCGTCTCATAGAGATCGCATGCTATTGTCCGCGTTGCCGGATCGGCGGGAAAGAGCCGGTCCGGATGAAGAAAGCCATTGCCTACATCCATCAGTTATCCTCCCTGATGGATAAGGGCCTACCCCACAAGACGGGATGCGGCAAGGGCTTTTGGTAACCAAGCGGTTCATTTCGGAATCGTTTTCGTGAGGCCTCGAAACCATTGACGCTTCGGCCTATTTGGGCTTTGGAAATGCCACCTGATTTCCCCGGAGAAAACCGATGTCCGACGAGGCAGCGCGCATCACGAAGCTGGAAGAAATGCTGGCCCATCAGGCAAAGACGATCGATGAGCTTTCCGATCAGCTTGCCGAACAATGGAAAGTCATGGAGCAGACGCGCGCCAAGCTCGATCGATTGACCGAGCGGTTCCTGAGCCTGGAAGAACAATCGCTGGAAGCCCCGGCGATCACCAAGCCGCCGCACTATTGAGCGGTTATGCCGCGCCTGAAGGCCGCCTGCAGCAGGAAAGCGGTTTCGCGGTTTCGCCCTTTGCGATATAGCCCGAAAAGACGAAGCTGAACGAGAGACATCCCATGGCGGCCACCATCCGTTATCACCAAGGCGATATTTCCGCGGCGGATGCCGCCCGTTACATTGGCGCGATCGCGATCGATACCGAAACGCTGGGCCTCGTGCCGCGCCGGGACCGCCTCTGCGTCGTCCAGCTTTCGCCGGGCGACGGCTCTGCCGATGTGATCCGCATAGCGGCCGGTCAGAAGCAAGCGCCGAACCTGACCGCGCTGCTTGCCGATCCGTCGCGCCAGAAGATCTTTCACTACGGCCGCTTCGATATCGCCGTGCTCTTCCATACATTCGGCGTCACCGCGACACCGGTCTTCTGCACGAAGATCGCCTCGCGCCTCATCCGTACCTACACGGATCGCCACGGTCTGAAGGATAATCTGAAGGAGATGCTCGACATCGATATCTCCAAGACGCAGCAGTCCTCCGACTGGGCTGCCGAAACGCTCTCGCAGGCGCAGCTCGAATATGCCGCCTCCGACGTGCTCTATCTGCACGCGCTGCGTGACAAGCTCAACGAACGCCTGATCCGCGATGGCCGTCTGGAGCACGCGACGGCCTGCTTCGAATTCCTGCCGACGCGCGCCAAGCTCGATCTTCTCGGCTGGGAAGAGGCAGATATCTTCGCCCACAGCTAAGGCGCATTTCATCCGACATACCAGCACGGCCACGGACATCGTCCGCGGCCGTTAGCTATTCGTTAAGACGTTTTCGTTAAGATTATTATTAATTTTTATGCACTCGACGGCACAAAAAGTGCCGATGCGGACAGGAGGATCTGCCGGGATGCAAGAGGCCGGATGAGCTCGGTCTCTTTGTAGAACCTGCTTTCATAGCCACTTTGCGAAAGGAGCGTGCCTGTGTTGTCTCCCATTCGTTCAGCGTCCAATGCAAGCCTTTCTTCTCAGGGTCAGACGGCGGCAATCGTTGCCGGCGGCCTCGGCCGTTCGGTGGTCGCCCCCACCCCGGTGAATGCAGTTGAAGCTGCCGACCTCAACGCCGCAATTGCCGGCAAGCTCAATATCCTGCTTATCGCCGCGCGCCAGCGCATGATTGAAGCACTTCTCGACATCATCAATGCGACGGGACGCACGATATCGCTGCAGCGAGGCAAAGGCGAATCCGATCAAGCCTTTGCCACCCGTGTCGCTGATGCCATCCGTCACATGCCCGACGCCGAGATCGATGCGGTCGAGCGCCAGCTTTCCGATGACGGACATAGCCTGCCGCTGAGAATGATCGCCGCAGCCCTCAAGGATCCGACCGGGCCGGAGGCCACCCGTGTCATCGCCTATCTCGAGATTGTCAGCTACAAGGACAGGGATCTTGCGGCCCGCGCCGTTGTCCGCTCTTATCGCCAGAATGATGCTGCCCCGCTGCCCCGCACCGAGCCGCGGCCGGAAATCAAGCTTCAGGGAGAAAACCTGTCTGCGGCACGTCAGTTGGCAGCAAAACCCGTTGAAAGTGCGGCGATACCCGCTGCCGAAGAAATCGTTCCAGCCGAAACAGCTGTTGTCGTGACGACCGATCTAGCCGTTGAGGACCAGCAGGCTGGAAGGCAGCCCGCGACAGCGGCGCATGACGCTTCATCGCAGGCGACCACGCCGAGAGAGACAGAAGAAGTCCAGGTCGCATCGGTAAAGCGGGAAGTGGTCGAGCCGGAACAGGCTGGCCCAGCTCTCGAGCAGCAGACGATCTCTGCCAAGGCCGATCCGGTGATCCCGCGCAGCTGGACCGGCATTGCCAGCTCCATGACCGAACAGGTTTCGCACATGATCGCAACGATCATCCGCGAGCAGGAGGCAACTGTCCTGTTGACGGATACGCCCGTCGAAGCTGCCGTCGAAATCGATGCTATGCTGGACGAGGCCGTCATCAGCGAGGCGACGGAGAGCCTGGTTCGCGCCACCCCAGAAGATGTGGTCGAGCCTGCATCTGCTCAGGCTACCCAGGCTTCTCGCCCGTCCGAGACGGAGATCGCGACAGCCGCCCAGACGGCGCGTCCTGCCAGGGACATTGCCGCTCAGCCGCAGCCGGTTCCTCTCCCGGTAATCGAGACACCCTCATACGTTCCGCTTGCGGCACGTATGCCGGACGGCCTGCCCTATGCCCAGACGCCGTACCAGTTCGCTCGCGACGAATACAAGGCAACCAAGGCCGATGAGCCGCCTCATCGCCAACATGAAAATGGCGGCTCTCAGGATCAGCAGCAACAGCAGCAGGCGCAATCCGGTCAGGACGAAGAGCAGCGGGCCGGCGAAGGAGACGCCCCGCGTGAAGAGCGGCGGCAGCCGAAAATGTTCGATCCCGATCCCTCTACGACGCCGGCAACCGTCGCCGATCCGGTCTATGCCCTCTATCAGCGCATGGTGGGCTGGGAATAATCCGAAGCACTTTCTGCGGGTGCGCATAGCGGAATTGCGTGGGTACAAAGAACTCCAAACAATCCCCCAAACGAAAGAACCCGCCGGATCGCTCCGGCGGGTTCTTCATTTCTAAGGGATCAGCGAAGGATTATTCGCCGCCGCGGTTCTTGAGAGCCGCGCCGAGGATGTCGCCAAGCGACGCGCCCGAGTCGGACGAACCGAACTGAGCAACGGCTTCCTTCTCTTCCGCGATTTCCAGAGCCTTGATGGACAGCATGATCTTGCGGTCCTTCTTGGAGAAGTTGGTGACGCGGGCGTCGAACACCTGGCCGACCGAGAAGCGCTCAGGGCGCTGCTCGTCGCGGTCGCGGGCGAGGTCGGCGCGACGGATGAACGAAGTGATGTCCTCGTGGTTGACGAGCTTCACTTCGACGCCGCCGTCGTTAACAGCGATGACTTCGCAGGAAACGACCGCATTCTTGCGCAGGTCGCCGGAAGCAGCGGCTTCGCCGACTGCATCCTTGCCGAGCTGCTTGATGCCGAGCGAGATGCGTTCCTTTTCGACGTCGACGTCGAGAACGACAGCCTTGACGACATCGCCCTTGTTGAACTCCTCGATGACCTGTTCGCCCGGACGGTTCCAGTCGAGGTCGGAGAGGTGAACCATGCCGTCGACATCGCCGTCGAGGCCGATGAACAGGCCGAATTCGGTCTTGTTCTTGACTTCGCCTTCGACTTCAGTGCCGGCCGGATGGCTGCGGGCGAATGCTGCCCACGGGTTTTCCAGCGTCTGCTTGAGCCCGAGCGAAATACGGCGCTTGGACGGATCGACTTCGAGAACGACGACTTCGACTTCCTGGCTCGTGGACAGGATCTTGCCGGGATGGACGTTCTTCTTGGTCCAGGACATTTCCGAGATGTGGATCAGGCCTTCGATGCCCGGCTCCAGCTCGACGAATGCACCGTAGTCGGTGATGTTCGTGACGGTACCGGAGATCTTCTTGCCTTCCGGATACTTGGCCTGGATGCCATCCCACGGATCGGACTCGAGCTGCTTCATGCCGAGCGAGATGCGGTGGGTTTCCTGGTTGATGCGGATGATCTGAACCTTGACCTGCTGGCCGATGTTCAGGATTTCCGACGGATGGTTCACACGGCGCCATGCCATGTCGGTGACGTGCAGCAGGCCGTCGATGCCGCCGAGGTCAACGAACGCACCGTAGTCGGTGATGTTCTTGACGACGCCGTCAACAACCTGGCCTTCTTCGAGGTTCTGAACGATTTCAGAACGCTGCTCGGCACGGGATTCTTCCAGAACCGTACGGCGCGAAACCACGATGTTGCCGCGGCGCTTGTCCATCTTGAGGATTTCGAAGGGCTGCGGGTTGTGCATCAGCGGCGTGACGTCGCGGATCGGGCGGATATCGACCTGAGAGCGCGGCAGGAAGGCGATCGCACCGTCGAGGTCGACCGTGAAGCCGCCCTTGACCTGGTTGAAGATCACGCCTTCGACGCGCTCGCCAGCTTCGAATTTGGCTTCGAGCTTGATCCAGCTTTCTTCGCGGCGAGCCTTTTCACGCGACAGAACTGCTTCGCCCAGCGCGTTTTCGATGCGCTCGACGTAAACTTCGACTTCGTCGCCGACCTTCAGCGAACCGTCCTTGGCACGTGCGCCGAATTCCTTGAGCGCGATGCGGCCTTCGACCTTCAGGCCGACGTCAACAACGGCGACATCCTTTTCGATGCCCGTGACGATACCCTTGGTAACATAGCCTTCGGCCAGATCGTTCTTGGCAAAGGACTCTTCGAGAAGGGCCGCGAAATCCTCGCGAGAGGGAGTTGCTACTGACATAAAATCTCCTGCGTGGCCTTCGATAGCGTTAAGGCTCACGTATGCGCCGGTTGGTTCGTGTTGAACGGGCCTGAACCCAGTCCGCCTTCTTTCACGAAGGCAATCCGGCGCTTGGACGGAATTTCAGGCTACTTTTGCATTGCCTCCGCGCTTGAAGCACGGAAAGCCGCTTATTTTTAGGCATTTCGGCTCAAGGCAGCGTCGATGATCGACCTGGCAGCTTGAAACGCGGCCTCTATACTCATTTCCGACGTGTCAAGCAAGTGCGCATCGACTGCCGGTTTCATCGGGCTGTCCGCCCTGTTCATGTCGCGATCGTCGCGCCGTTTTACGTCCTCGAAGATCGCATCGAAGTCCGCCGCGCCGCCCTTGCCGATGATCTCGTCATAGCGGCGTTTTGCACGCACTTCCGGCGATGCCGTCACATAGAGCTTCACCGGTGCCGCAGGGCAGACGACGGTGCCGATATCGCGCCCGTCGAGAACCGCCCCCGGCGGCCTCTCGGAAAACCGCCGCTGCGCCGCGACCAACGCCCGGCGAACTGCCGGCATCACCGCAATCTTCGAGGCGGCTTCGCCGATCTCATGTCTCGACAATATATCGCGATCGAGCCCGGCCAGTTCAACCTCGCGCGCCATCTTTTCAGCGATCGTCTCGTCGTCGAGCGGCAGGCCGGCGTCGATGAGCGCCTTGGCGACCGCCCGATAGGTGAGGCCGGTATCGAGGTGGTGGAAGCCGTATTGTTCGGCGATCCCTCGCGAAAGGGTGCCTTTGCCTGCCGCGGCAGGGCCGTCGATGGCGATGATGAAGCTGTCGCTCATGAAATCATTCCGTGCCGAGGCCGCCGTAGCGGCGCACCAGTTCCTGCATTTCGGCCTGCTCTGCCATCTCGGTGAGGCCTTTGGCAACACCCTCGCCGCAGCGTTCCCTTCTCTGATGCGCCGGCATCGAGATGGAGCAGCACGGAGTTAACGATCAATTCGGAGGCGCCCGCCGTAATCAGCAGGCCAAGCGGGTACGCGCGCATCAGCGCGTGCTGCACATTGAGATTGTCTTCGCGGAAATGTGGCGGCTGGTACATGTCAGGCCTGCTCGATCCCTGCCCCGAGACCTTCCATCAGATCCATGAACTGCGGAAAGCTGGTTGCAATCATGCTGCTGTCATCGATGCCGACAGGATGCTCCGAAGCCAGTCCCATGACAAGGAAGCTCATGGCGATACGATGGTCGAGATGCGTGGTGACATGCTCGCCGGCAGCATTGCCGAGCCCCTTGCCATCCGGCTGGCCGGTAACGGAAAGCCAGTCATTGCCTTCCTCGCAATCGACGCCGTTGAGCTTCAGCCCGTCAGCGACGGCCGAGAGCCGGTCTGACTCCTTGACCCGCAGTTCCTGCAGACCGTTCATCACTGTTCGGCCCTTGGCAAAGGCGGCAGCGACGGCAAGTACCGGATATTCATCGATCATCGATGGTGCACGTTCTGCCGGCACGCTAATGCCCGTCAGTTCGGAGTGGCGCACGTGCAGATCCGCCACATCCTCGCCGCCTGCAAGGCGCGGGTTGAGGATCTCGATACCGGCGCCCATCTCCCGCAGCGTCAGGACCAGTCCGGTTCTCGTCGGGTTCATCAGCACATTGGAGACGATGACGTCCGAGCCCGGCACCAGCAAAGCCGCCACGAGTGGGAAAGCAGCGGAGGAGGGGTCGCCGGGCACGTCGACGATCTGGCCGGTCAGCCTGCCGCGGCCTTGCAGCCGGACCGTCCGCCTACCGCCCTTGTCGGTCTCGACCGACAGTTCCGCGCCGAAGCCGGCCAGCATCTTTTCCGTATGGTCGCGCGTAATCGCCGGCTCGATAACCGTCGTCACACCCGGTATATTGAGGCCGGCAAGCAGCATCGCTGACTTCACCTGCGCCGAGGCGACGGGCAGGATGTAGCGGATCGGGGCCGGCGTTTCCGGCCCGCGCAGCATGACCGGCAGGCGGTCGCCCTCCGCGGCCTTCACTTGCACGCCCATGCGGCGCAACGGATCGAGCACGCGGCTCATCGGCCGCCGAGAGAGCGAGGCGTCACCGGTGAAGACGGTGTCGAAATCATAGACGCCTGCAAGGCCCATGGTCAGGCGCGCGCCGGTGCCGGAATTGCCGAAATCGAGCGGAACCTCCGGCGCAAGCAATGCGCCGTTGCCTGTTCCGTTTATGATCCAAACGCCGCCTTCCCTGCGGATCACGGCACCCATAGCCTGCATCGCCTTCCCGGTATTCAGTACATCCTCGCCTTCGAGGAGCCCGGTAATGCGCGTTTCCCCCGATGCCAGCCCGCCGAGCATGAGTGCTCGATGCGAGATCGATTTGTCGCCGGGAATGAGAATGGTTCCGGAAAGCCCGGAGGATCTGCGGGCGCTGGCCGGCTTCAATGCAGAACCCTGCGACATGGGCTAGTCCCTTGCAAAGGCAATTTTCGGGCCGCTCACACCTCGGCGCCGGGATATTTTTCTGGCGGGCCTTGCGGCAATCGCGGCTGGTTAGCACAAACTTGCCGAGCGGTCATCCGGAATGCCGGACAAACGCCTGAAGTGCCCCATGAAGTTTAGCTTTGACACGGGAAGCCGTAGCGATTAAGGGGACCGGCTTATAAATTCCGAATAGAACGCCGGTTTGACGGCATTTGCCGAATCTCGCATTCGGCCATTCTCATGAGGCTTATAGTGGCAAAAGCGGAACTTGGAACCAAGCGCACCGATCCGGAAACCGGCAAGAAGTTCTACGACCTGAACCGGGACCCGATCGTCTCCCCTTACACCGGTAAATCCTACCCCCTGTCCTTCTTCGAAGAAACCTCGGCAATCGCCGAAGTTCAGGATGAGGACGAGGTTGCCGAAGTCGATACCGAAAACACCGAAGTCGAACTGGTTTCGCTCGAAGATGCCGAAGATGGCGCGTCTGGCGACGATATCCCTGACATGGGTGACGACGATGTCGAAATCGAAGGCGATGACGACGATACCTTCCTCGAAGCCGATGAAGATGACGAAGATGACGACATGAGCGACATCATCGGCGTCACCGGCGACGAAGACGAAGTCTGATCGAACGAATACCGGCCCGGATGACAAAAATTTTTCGGGCCGGATCTTTTAGGCTTGCCATCTGCGAAAACCGCAAGTAATAAGCCGCCACTCCAGAGGGAACGCCCTCCGGACCATCCCAGGACCGGCGCAGGCCGGGCCACCCTGATGGGGCTATAGCTCAGCTGGGAGAGCGCTTGCATGGCATGCAAGAGGTCAGCGGTTCGATCCCGCTTAGCTCCACCAAACCCTCCAATGCGGTTCAATAAACACCTCAGGTCAACATAACTGACATTTTTCGGTGATTCCTCCGTCGCCGCTTTGCCAGCGGCTGAAAGCGGGTTTTTATATTGGTCGTCGAAGTCAACCGATTCGACATTTCCCGGACCCGAAGCATGACACGAGCAAGACGCCGCCGCATCATCAGAACCCGTAGGACCGCGACTGGACTTGCGCTGGTCGGTGCGATTTCCTTTCTCGCCGGAATGACGGATGCGACCGGTTTGTTTCTGACCGGCGACTTCGTTTCCTTTATGACCGGCAATACGACGCGGGCGGCACTGGCGCTGAGCAGTGGCGATGTCAGGCACGCCGCCGTGCTGCTGTCTGCCATCATTGTCTTCGTGCTTGGCAATGCCGCCGGCATCGTCGTCGCCCACCGGGCCGAACGACGCATCTTCGTCGTGCTCTGCTGCGTCAGCCTCATGCTGGCGCTGGCCTCGATGATGACGCCGCAGGATCTGTTGATGACACGTTTCTATATGATCGTTGTCACAATGGGCATGGTGAATGCGGCGGTCGAGCATATAGAAGGACTGCCGATCGGCCTGACCTATGTGACCGGCGCGCTGTCGCGCTTCGGCCGCGGCATAGGCCGCTGGATCATCGGCGACCGGCGCCTCGACTGGACGATCCAGATCGTGCCGTGGGGCGGCATGGTGCTCGGCGCCATCAGCGGTGCCCTCATGACCCGTCTTGTGGGCGCGCAGGCGCTGTGGCTGGTCTCCATCTTCGCGATGGCGCTGGCGATTGTCGCCCTGTTTATTCCCCGCCCGCTGCAGCGGCGGTTCAATCAAAAGATCGCAGCTCCCCAACCACATCCTGTGCACACCAGGTAACGGCAATCATTGCAGTCGTTCTCGAATTGGATAGGAAGGCCAGACGCTATCAGGCGAGGAGTTGAACCTGTTCGTATTTTCGAAGCTCGTCTGGATCTTTGGCCGTACCTTGCCGGCCGCACCTCGGCACTCTTTCCGAGCTGAGGACTATTTCTTGGAGATGGTGACGAATTTCGTGCCGCGCACGCGGGTGGTGACGACACAGGGGGCGCCGCCGGTGCGATCGCAGAAGCGCGGACTCATTTTCATAGCGAGCACCATATTGCCAAAGCGCTGCACGAAGTCGTAGCCGAAGATCTGCGCGGTCGCGATCATGAAGTAGCCGCCTTCGGCCACTTGCAGATAGAAATTATAGGTGCAGCCGTCTTCATTGCACTGCGGACCCTTCTGGCCGTCGCAGGTGAGTTCGCCCTCGTTGACGACCGCGTCCATCAGCCCGTCATTGTTGATATCCTGGCGGATGAGGAAGCCGTCACCGAAGGATGCTTCCGTGCATTGTTCCTGGAAATGCTTCTTCTCGTAGATCTCCGGATCGGAGATCAGCGATTGCTGGGCGAAGGCCGCAACCGGCATGACCAGCAGCAAAACGACGTTCAGGAGTACGGGCAGCAGCTTCACGGCTTTCCTCTTTTGGATAAAGGCTCTCTGGCCTTTCATTCTCTATGCGCCGCCTTGCGCCGCCCTTGCCGCGATGATTCAGTGTGCTTCGTTCGCCGGTTTGGAGGCTTCGATGTCATTGCTCGTCTATCTCGATTATGCTGGCATTGCCCTCTTTGCCGCAACCGGCGCGCTGGCCGCCTCGCGCAAGCAACTCGATCTGATCGGCTTCCTGTTTTTCGCGATCGTAACGGGGACGGGCGGCGGCACGGTGCGCGATATAATTCTCGGCCGCGTGCCGGTCTTCTGGGTGTTGAACCCATTCTATATCGTCATCTGTTGCATCGCGGGTGTCGTCGTCTTCTTTACCGCCCATCTCCTGGAATCGCGCTATCGCCTGCTGATCTGGCTCGATGCGGTCGGCCTTGCCGCCTATTGCGTGCTTGGCGCCGCCAAAGGGCTGGCCGCCACCGGCTCGCCGACGATCGCCATTGTCACCGGCGCCCTGACGGCGACTTTCGGCGGCATCCTGCGCGATCTCCTGGCAAACGAACCATCCGTGCTGCTGCGCCCGGAAATCTACGTGACGGCGGCTCTGGTGGGATCCGGTGTCTTTACCAGCGTCAATGCGCTAGGCGCTGAGATATATATCGCGTCGGCCTGCGGGGTCTTGGCAGCCTTTGCAGTGCGTGGCGGAGCCCTGTGGTTCGGCTGGACATTCCCGACCTACAAGCACCGACCCGGCCGGCATCCCGATGATGTAATGTGATATCAGATCTGCTTCTGCCGCAGGCGGATCACCACGTCGACATGAGCAATTTCCATGCCTTCGGGCGGGGGCGGCAGATTGTCGATGGTCAGATTGCTGATCGGAATATCGAGCACCTCGTTTTCGCCTTCGACAAAAAAGTGATGGTGGTCGGAGACATTGGTGTCGAAATAGGTCTTGGCGCTCTCGACGGCGAGGACACGGATCATGCCGGCTTCGGTGAACTGGTGCAGCGTATTGTAAACCGTCGCGAGCGAAACCGGTACGCCTGCAGCAACAGCCTCCTCGTGCAGTTCCTCGACGGTCAAATGCCGGTCCCCTTTGGCGAACAGGAGATCGCCAAGCGCAACGCGCTGGCGGGTGGGACGCAGGCCTGCGCTGCGCAGCCTTACCTCAATGGCGATCGGGGCTTCACCCGTCATTGACACCAACTCCGGTTATTCTGGCGAAAAGCAATCATGTTTGTTCAAAGCGATATAACTTTTGCGCAAAAGCCTTTCAATAGTTCAATGGGGACAAGAGCCTTCGAAAGGCCGCAAAAACAGGCTTTTCACGCAATTAGGTCTGGTCGCGGCCTTGGCCTTCCTGTATGCGACCACCAAATACTGGCTCAGGCCCGGTCCGGAACCAAGAAATGAAGTCGCCATGCTTGCGCTTCATTTTCTGGTGAACTTGGACTAAAGACACACATCCATCGCCAAGAACGCGGGGGGAAACAGAGATTTATGACGACCAGACAGTCCAGCTACTCGTACGAAGAACTTATCGCCTGCGCACATGGTGAGTTGTTCGGGCCTGGCAATGCGCAGCTGCCTTTGCCGCCCATGCTGATGGTTCATCGGATCACGGATATCTCTGAAACGGGCGGCGCCTTCGACAAGGGCTATCTGCGGGCCGAATACGATGTTCGCCCGGACGACTGGTATTTCCCCTGCCATTTCGAAGGCAATCCTATCATGCCCGGCTGCCTCGGCCTTGACGGCATGTGGCAGTTGACCGGCTTCTACCTGGGTTGGCTCGGTGAACAGGGCCGCGGCATGGCGCTCTCGACCGGCGAAGTGAAGTTCAAGGGCATGGTCCGCCCGCACACGAAGCTGATTGAATACGGTATCGACTTCAAGCGCGTCATGCGTGGCCGTCTGGTGCTTGGCACTGCCGATGGCTGGCTGAAGGCGGATGGCGAAACCATTTATCAGGCGACCGATCTTCGCGTCGGTCTCTCGAAAGACAAGACGGCCTGAAAACCGCATTTCGAGCGGCTTACGAAAACAACAAGGGTTTGATCAGATGAGACGGGTAGTTGTCACGGGTCTGGGTGTCGTGTCTTCGATCGGAAACGACGCGGCCGAAGTCACCGAATCCTTGCGGCAGGCAAAGTCGGGTATTTCTTTCTCCAGCGATTTCGCCGAACACGGCTTCAAGTGCCAGGTTTGGGGCAGTCCCAAGCTCGGCGCGGACAAGCTCGCCGAACTGGTCGATCGCCGTGCGATGCGCTTCCTGTCGCAGGGCGGTGCCTGGAACCACGTTGCCATGAAGCAGGCGATCGCCGATTCCGGTCTGGAAGACAAGGAATACAGCGAAAACGAGCGTGTCGGCATCATCATGGGCTCCGGCGGTCCGTCTACACGCACACTCATCGAGGCGGCCGAGATCACCGTCAAGAACAACAGTCCGAAGCGCATCGGTCCCTTCGCCGTACCGAAGGCTATGTCATCCACCGCTTCCGCAACGCTTGCCACCTGGTTCAAGATCCATGGTGTCAACTATTCGATCTCGTCTGCCTGCTCGACCTCCGCGCACTGCATCGGCAATGCCGTGGAAATGATCCAGTGGGGCAAGCAGGACATGATGTTTGCAGGCGGCCACGAAGACCTCGATTGGACGATGTCGAACCTCTTCGACGCGATGGGCGCCATGTCTTCCAAGTACAACGATACGCCGGACACGGCCTCGCGCGCCTATGATGTCAGCCGCGATGGTTTCGTCATTGCCGGCGGCGCAGGCGTGCTCATCCTTGAGGAGCTGGAACATGCCAAGGCGCGCGGGGCCAAGATCTATGCAGAAGTCGTCGGCTATGGCGCGACTTCCGATGGCTATGACATGGTCGCTCCCTCAGGCGAAGGCGCGATCCGCTGCATGCGTCAGGCGCTCGCCACGGTAAAGGGCGATATCGACTATATCAACACGCACGGCACCTCGACGCCGGTCGGCGACAGCAAGGAAATCGGTGCGATCCGCGAAGTCTTCGGCGACAAGCTCCCGCATATCCAGTCCACCAAGTCGCTGACGGGCCATTCGCTCGGTGCTGCCGGCGTGCAGGAATCGATTTATTCGCTGCTGATGATGCAGGAAGGCTTCATCGGCGAAAGCGCGCATATCAAGGAACTCGACCCGGAATTCGAAGGTGTGCCGATCGTTCGCAAGCGCATCGATAATGCCAAGATCGACCTTGCCCTCTCCAACTCCTTCGGCTTCGGCGGCACCAACGCCACGCTCGTGTTCCAGCGCTACAACGGATAATAACAATGACCGGAATTATGCAGGGTAAGCGCGGCCTCATCATGGGCGTCGCAAACAACCATTCGATCGCCTGGGGGATTTCAAAGGCGCTCGCTGCACAGGGCGCAGAACTCGCTTTTACCTTCCAGGGCGATGCCCTTGGAAAGCGCGTCAAGCCGCTTGCAGCCGAACTCGGTTCCGATTTTCTGCTGCCCTGCGATGTTGAAGACATCGCTTCGGTCGATACGGTCATCGACACGATCAAGGAACGCTGGGGCAAGCTCGATTTCATCGTCCACGCCATCGGCTTTTCCGATAAGAACGAGCTGAAGGGCCTCTACGCCGATACCACGCGCGAAAATTTCAGCCGCACCATGGTCATTTCCTGTTTCTCCTTCACGGAGATAGCCAAGCGCTGTGCACCGCTGATGGAAGATGGCGGCACGATGCTGACGCTGACCTATAACGGCTCCACGCGCGTCATCCCGAACTACAATGTCATGGGTGTCGCCAAGGCCGCTCTGGAAGCCTCCGTGCGCTATCTGGCCGCCGATTACGGTCCGCGTGGCATCCGCGTCAATGCCATTTCCGCAGGCCCGATCCGGACGCTTGCCGGCGCCGGCATTTCCGATGCACGCGCCATCCTGTCGTGGAACCAGCGCAATGCACCGCTGCGCAAGACCGTCACCATCGATCAGGTCGGCAGCTCCGCGCTGTATCTGCTTTCGGATCTCTCGACGGGCGTGACCGGCGAAATCCACTTCGTCGATGCCGGTTACAACATTACCTCCATGCCGACGCTGGAGACGCTGCGCAAGGCAGACGTCGAGTAAGGCCGGATAGGCTTCAAATGAAGAAGGCGGCCACGTGGCCGCCTTCTTCATTTGCGTGCCCACAACACCTTGAAGCGGGCATTGCGGCAGGTTTCGCCACTATCCTTGAAATGTTCCGCAAGCACCGGTTCATAGGGCAGGCCACGATTGGCGACCAGCATCAGCCGCCCGCCGCCGCGCAATGCGGAAGCCGCGGTCTTGATCATTGCCTGGCCAAGCGAAGGCTCCGCCGCGTGACCTTCATGGAAGGGCGGGTTCATGATGACGAGATCGTATTTGTCCCGCACCTGCTCGCCTGCCAGATCGTGCCAGAAGAAGCGCACAGGCGCGCCTGGGCAGTTCTCCGCCAGATTGGCCTTGGCGGCCTCCAGGGCCTCGTAGTTCGCCTCGTAGAGGTCGAGGCGGGCAAGGTTCGGAGACTTCTGTGTCAGCTCGACGGAAAGATAGCCCCAGCCGGCGCCGAAATCGGCCGCATCGCCGGTAAAATCGGTCGGCAGGCGTGAGGCGAGAAGCTGTGAACCGGCATCGAGCCGATCATGCGAGAACATGCCGGGCGAGGCGATGAAGCGGCCTTCGACGCGCACAGGCGATTTTCCGAATTTCAAAACGATCTCGCTGACATCGGCCGGCCGCCCGAACCAGAAGGCGACGCCATGATATTTCGGCATGTGTTCGGTATCGAGGCCGAAGCCTTCCACACGCTTGCGCAGCGGCTGGATACCGTCTTCCTTGCCACCGGCGACAAGGATCAGGCCGCCGGCCTTCACGCTGGAAAGGGCAGCGGCGATATTTGCCTCGTTCTCGCCCTTGTGTTTGGTACAGAGCACCAGCGCGGCATCATAGTCCTCACCCTCGATCTCCGGCTTGGCCTCAATGCGCTGCGCCAGAAGCTGCCTGTAGAGCGGTTTGAAGCCCTGTACGGCATCCAGGGATGCGGCAAAGCCGTCGGGCAGCGCAAAGCCTGCCTCTGCGCCGAGGAAGAGCACACGCTCGCCTTCGCCGGGCGAAGCTAGCGTTTCGCTGACAAAGGGATGGAAGAGGGTTTTAAGCGTTTCGCGGCTCATGATCTGGTCCCGTCATCTGGAGCAATTCCAGGAAAAGTGCGCAGCGGTTCTCCGTCCGCAATTGCGCAAAGGTCGAATACAAAAAGGGCGCGGAAATAGTCCCGCGCCCGGATATCAGAGGGGAAGACGCGGCTTATTCGGCCGCTTCTTCCTTCTTCTTGTCGCCCTTTTGGGCGGCCGGGATTTCCTGCCCGGTTGCCTGATCGACGACCTTCATGGACAGGCGAACCTTGCCGCGCTCATCGAAGCCGAGCAGCTTGACCCAGACCTTGTCGCCTTCCTTGACGACATCCTGGGTCTTGGCGACACGTTCGGAAGCAAGCTGCGAGATATGGACGAGACCGTCGCGGGCGCCGAAGAAGTTGACGAAGGCGCCGAAGTCGGCGGTCTTGACAACAGTGCCTTCGTAGATCTGGCCAATTTCCGGCTCGGCGACGATCGAGTGGATCCACTTGCGGGCCGCTTCGATTTCCTTGCCCGAGGAGGAGGCGATCTTGACGGTGCCGTCATCCTCGATGTTGATCTTCGCGCCGGTCTTTTCGACGATTTCGCGGATGACCTTGCCGCCGGAGCCGATGACTTCGCGGATCTTGTCGACCGGAATGTTCATGACTTCGATGCGCGGTGCGAATTCACCGAGCTGGCCGCGGCTTTCGGTGATGGCCTTCGCCATTTCGCCGAGAATGTGGGCGCGACCGCCCTGGGCCTGGCCAAGGGCGACCTTCATGATCTCTTCGGTGATACCGGCGATCTTGATGTCCATCTGCAGCGAGGTGATACCGTCGGCAGTACCTGCGACCTTGAAGTCCATGTCGCCGAGGTGATCTTCGTCACCGAGAATGTCGGAGAGGACGGCGAAGCGATCGCCTTCCAGGATCAGACCCATGGCGATGCCGGCGACCGGCTTCGCGAGCGGTACACCTGCATCCATCAGCGCCAGCGAGGTGCCGCAGACGGTGGCCATCGAGGACGAGCCGTTCGACTCGGTAATCTCGGAGACGACGCGCAGCGTGTAGGGGAACTGTTCGGCCGACGGCAGCATCGGACGGATGGCGCGCCATGCGAGCTTGCCATGACCGATTTCACGGCGACCCGGGGAACCCATACGGCCGGTTTCGCCAACCGAGTAGGGAGGGAAGTTGTAATGGAGCAGGAAACGCTCCTTGTACATGCCCGTCAGGGAATCGACATACTGCTCGTCTTCGCCGGTGCCGAGGGTGGCAACCACGATCGCCTGCGTTTCACCGCGGGTGAAGAGCGCCGAACCGTGCGTGCGTGGCAGAAGACCGACTTCCGAAACAATCGGACGAACGGTTTCGAGGTCGCGACCGTCGATGCGGCTCTTGGTGTCGAGAATGTTCCAGCGGACGATCTTGGCCTGCAGGTGCTTGAAGATCGCGCCGACTTCTTCGGCGGTGTAGCGGGCTTCGCCTTCTTCGGGGAGGAAGTGCGCCTTCACCTTGGCCTTCACAGCGTCGACGGCGGCGTAGCGGTCGGCCTTCTGGGTGATCTTGTAGGCTTCGCGAAGTTCACCTTCGGCAAGGCCGAGCATTTCGGATTCGAGAGCGGAGTAGTCTTCCGGCTGGAAGTCACGCGGCTCCTTGGCGGCAACTTCCGCGAGCTTGATGATCGCGTCGAGAACCGGCTGGAAGCCCTTGTGGCCGAACATGACGGCGCCGAGCATGACGTCTTCCGGAAGTTCCTTGGCTTCGGATTCAACCATCAGAACGGCATCGTAGGTGCCGGCAACGACGAGGTCGAGGCTCGATTCATCCATCTCGTCGAGATGCGGGTTGAGAACGTATTCGCCATTGATGTAGCCGACGCGTGCGCCGCCGACCGGACCCATGAAGGGAACGCCGGAAAGCGTCAAAGCAGCGGAGGTCGCGACCATGGACAGGATGTCTGGGTTGTTCTCGAGGTCGTGCTGGATGACGGTGACAACGACCTGCGTGTCGTTCTTGTAACCCTCCGGGAAGAGCGGGCGGATCGGGCGGTCGATCAGGCGGGAAACGAGGGTTTCGTTTTCGCTCGGACGGCCTTCGCGCTTGAAGTAGCCGCCGGGGATCTTGCCGGCCGCATAGGTCTTTTCCTGATAATTGACCGTAAGCGGGAAGAAGTCCTGGCCGGGCTTCGGAGCCTTGGCGGAAACGACGGTCGCGAGAACGACGGTTTCGCCATAAGTGGCGAGTACGGCGCCGTCAGCCTGACGGGCGATCTTTCCGGTCTCGAGCTTGAGCGGGCGGCCTGCCCACTCGATTTCTACTTTATGTGTATCGAACATGTCTTGTCCTTCAATGCGGCCAGTGCGCCTTCTCCATCAGGAGCAGCGCAGGTCGTCCGCAATCAGTGTGACGTATCACGGGCAAGACAACGGGAAGCTTCGGGCGGACGATTTCCTTGGGAAACCGGGCCAAAGCTCTCGCGAAACTCTGGCCGAAAGCATCCGGCAATCCTGCCCCATGACAGGTCAACGGTTGGTCTGGCAGAACCGGCCCATCCGGGTCTGCCGTATTTCCATCACGCAGATAGCGCGCGCCTGGAAAATGTCAGCGGGAGACGCACTCCCGAAAAAGCATCCGGCGGGCAAAGAGCTTCGCCCGCCGGATAATCATTAGCGGCGGATACCCAAGCCGGTAATCAGCTTGGTGTAGCGGCCTTCGTCCTTCTTCTTGAGGTAGTCAAGAAGCGAGCGGCGGCTGGAAACGAGCGTCAGCAGACCACGGCGGGAATGGTTATCCTTCTTGTGGTCCTTGAAGTGTTCGGTCAGGTTGTTGATGCGCTCGGTGAGGATCGCAACCTGTACTTCCGGAGAACCGGTATCGCCTTCGGCGGTCGCATATTCCTTGATCAGCGCAGCCTTGCGCTCAGCAGTGATCGACATCGGACAATCCTTTCTATGAGAGGAGTTTAAGTCGCCAAAAGCCGGGATGTCGTCCAGCCTTGGCCGCGAATGCAATTGGGGATAGCCCAATGCTGGCGCTGCCTATAAACCAAATAAGCAGCGATGGAAAGAGGGGTCTCCTGTAGCGGCTTCAGCGGCCCGCCATGGCATCCCGGATCATGGTGCCATATCCCTCGGGATCCTGCAGCATGGCGAAATGGCTGGCGTCCTTCAGGATGACGAGCTTTGCGCCGGGAATTTCCTTCGCCATCAACTCCGTGTGGTCGAGCTTTACGGCCTCGTCATGATCGCCGATCGCGAGCGTGACCGGTACTGTGATCTTTCCAAGATCGGCTGTCGTCCAGGCGGGCTGTGTCGCCCACATTTGCGAGATCTGGGTGACGAAGGCGTCGTATTCGTTCGGCGTCGGCGACAGCTTCCTGTAATATTCGCCGGCGACATTGATGTAGTCGTTGAAGGTCTTGTTGCTCATGACGTCGGACTTCACGCCGTCGGTGGTCACGTTTGCCGCCTGGGCGATGACGCGCGTGAGTTTCTCCGGATATTTCATTGCCATGTCGATGCCGATGATGCCGCCGTCCGACCAGCCGACCAGCGTCACCTTGCCGATTTTCAGATAGTCGAGAAGTGCTGCATAATCCGATGTCATCAGGTCATAGCCGAACGGCTGCTTGCTGCGCGTGGAGCGCCCGTGCCCGCGGCTGTCGGCAACGATGACGAGGTGATCTCTAGCGAAATCGGCGACCTGATGGCCCCAGACATCGGCATTTCCAAGCCCTCCATGAATGAAGAGGATCGGGTCGCCCTCGCCGTATTCGGCGTAATACATCTTGATGTCGTTGACATCGGCCATGCCGCTCGCTTTCGGCGCCGGCATGGGAGGAAAGGCCGGAAGTTCGGCCCAGCGCTCGGCAGATTGAACGCCGGCAGCCGTCAGAAGCAGTGAAAAGAACGTCAGTATTCCGATTGCAATTCTGCGCATATTCTTCCCCTTCAACGGGCCGTTACGGCCCGCGGAAAAACATATCGCATTGCTGTCTTCTGACAATTGCCATTGTTCCTGCAACAGCCGGACGGCCTAGGCAAAAACGCGCTTCGGCCGGAATTCGCCCTGTCCGATCTCGCCGATCGCGATTAGCCTGCCGCGTGCCGTCGCATAGGCTTCGCTTTCGGCAACCGGTGCATCGCGGCCCCGCACCAGGATCGGATTGCCCATCTTCAGCCGGTGCGCTTGGTCATCGCTGATAACAAGGTGTGGCAAGGCCGATAGCGCTTCGCAGGTATCGATCAGCAGGGCGTCGAGCGCGGCAAGACGCTCATCGATGTCTTCGATCTCTTCAAGCGCGGTGAGTTTTGCAAGCGGCACCATCGTCTCCTCGGCGAAAGGTGCTACGAAGGTACGGCGCAGGCCGGAAATATGACCGTAGCAGCCGAGTTCGCGGCCAAAATCGCGGGCAAGCGCCCGCACATAGGTACCCTTGCCGCATTCCACCTCGAAATGCGCCGTATTGGCATCCGGGCAGGCGAGAAGCGTCAGACGATGAACCTCGACTTCGCGCGAAGGGATCTCGACCGCCTCGCCGTCGCGCGCCAGATCGTAGGCGCGCTCGCCCGCGATCTTAATGGCGGAAAACTGCGGCGGAACCTGGCTGATCGTGCCGATATAGGCAGGCAGGATGTCGCGGATCTGCTGCTCGCTCGGGCGCTTGTCGGAGCTCTGCGTAACCTCGCCCTCGAGGTCGTCGGTCGCCCGCTCCTCGCCCCAACTGACAGTGAATTCATAGATCTTGCGGCCGTCCATCACATAGGGAACGGTCTTTGTGGCATCGCCGAGCGCGATCGGCAGCATGCCCGAAGCAAGCGGGTCGAGCGTACCGGCATGGCCGCATTTCTGCGCCTTGAAGAGCCACTTGATCTTGGAAACGGCTTCCGTCGAGCCGAAATCCATCGGCTTGTCGAGGATCAGCCAGCCGGAAATCGGGCGGCCCTTGGGTTTGCGTGGTTTGGACATCGGTGTCTTCTGTTATTCGTCGTCATTGTCGAGATCGCGGCTCACCTCGGGCGAGCGCAGCAGGTCATCGATCTTCTTGTAGTTATCGAAGCTGGTATCGTCGCGGAAGCGCACTTCCGGCATGTATTTCATCTGCCGGAGCTGCGGGCCGAGCCGGCCGCGGATGAACTTCGCGTTGCGGTTCAGCGCATCGATGACGATCGTGTGGTCGGAAACGCCGAGCGGCGTCACAAAGGCCGTTGCGATCTTCAGGTCGGGCGACATGCGCACTTCGGAGATCGAAATTACGGTCGCTTCGATGATGTCGTCGCGGACTTCGCCACGCTGCAGCACCTGAGTGATCGCTGCGCGAACCTGCTCGCCGACGCGCAGCATGCGCTGCGATGGTGCCGAGGTTGTGGGTCTTGTTGCCATTGTTCTTTATCCCAAAAGGATCGGGCGCCGGACTGGATCATCCGGCGCCCGCCCAAGATTTCAATCGTGGCCCGATCAGAGCGTGCGTGTGATGTGCTCGACGCGGAAGCACTCGATGACGTCGCCGACACGCATATCTTCGTAGTTCTCGAAGGCCATGCCGCACTCCTGACCCATCGGCACTTCGGCGACTTCGTCCTTAAAGCGCTTGAGTGTCTTGAGCTTGCCTTCGTGCACGACGACGTTGTCGCGGATGAGGCGAACGCCCGCGCCACGCTCGACCTTGCCTTCGACGACGCGGCAACCCGCGACCTTGCCGACCTTGGTAATGTTGAACACCTCCAGGATCTCGGCATTGCCGATGAAGGTCTCGCGGCGCTCCGGCGAAAGAAGACCCGACATCGCTGCCTTCACGTCATCCACGAGGTCGTAGATGATGTTGTAGTAGCGGATCTCGATCCCCTCGCGCTCGGCGAACTGGCGTGCCTGCGTATTTGCACGAACGTTGAAGCCGATGATGGCAGCGCTCGATGCTTCTGCAAGCGAGATGTCGGACTCGGTGATGCCACCGGCGCCCGAATGAACGATGCGAGCACGAACTTCGTCGGTGCCGAGCTTTTCCAGCGCGCCGGCAATGGCTTCGATTGAGCCCTGCACGTCGCCCTTGATCACCAGCGGGAATTCCTTGACGCCCGTGGCCTGTAGCTGCGTCATCATCTGTTCCAGCGAACCGCGCTGTCCCGACAGGCGGGCAGCCGCCTTGTCGCGGGCAAGACGCTGACGATATTCCGAGATTTCGCGGGCGCGGCTTTCGTTCTCGACGACCGCAAACTTGTCGCCTGCCTGCGGCGTGCCGGAAAGACCGAGAACTTCGACCGGGGTCGCCGGACCGGCTTCCTTCACATGGTCGCCCTTGTCCGTCACGAGGGCGCGCACGCGGCCCCAGACGTCGCCGGCAACGATGATCTGGCCCGGACGCAGCGTGCCCTTCTGGACAAGCACCGTCGCAACCGCACCGCGACCGCGGTCGAGCTGGGCTTCGATAACCGTGCCTTCCGCTGTCCGGTTCGGATTGGCCTTGAGGTCGAGAATTTCGGCCTGCAGCAGGATCGCCTCGAGCAGCTTGTCGAGGTTCTTGCCGGTCTTGGCCGAAACTTCGACGTCGAGCACTTCACCGCCCATGGACTCCACGAAGACTTCGTGCTGCAGAAGCTGGTTGCGAACCTTCTGCGGATCGGCCTCGTGCTTGTCGACCTTGTTGATCGCCACGATGATCGGAACACCGGCCGCCTTGGCGTGGTTGATCGATTCGATCGTTTGCGGCATCACACTGTCGTCAGCCGCGACCACCAGGATCGCGATGTCGGTAGCCTGCGCACCGCGGGCACGCATCGCCGTAAAGGCGGCGTGGCCGGGAGTGTCGATGAAGGTGATCTTCTGGCCGTTCTGCTCCACCTGATAGGCGCCGATATGCTGCGTGATGCCACCGGCTTCGCCGGAGACCACGTTGGCATGGCGGATGGCGTCGAGCAGCGAGGTCTTGCCGTGGTCGACGTGGCCCATGATGGTGACGACAGGTGGGCGCGAAACCAGTTCGTCCTGTTCGTCGGACACGTTGAAGATGCCGAGTTCGACGTCGGATTCGGATACACGCCTGACCGTATGACCGAATTCGCCGGCGATGAGTTCAGCGAGGTCGGCGTCGATGACGTCGCCCGGCTTCATCATCTGGCCTTCCTTCATCAGGTACTTGATGACGTCAACGGCACGTTCCGACATGCGTTGCGACAGTTCCTGGATGGTGATGGTTTCGGGCAAAACAACTTCGCGGGAGATCTTCTCGCGCGTTTCCTGCATCTGGCTGCGGCGGAATTTTTCCTGCCGGCGGCGCATGGCCGAAAGCGAACGCCCGCGTGCGTTGCCGTCGTCGTCGACGTCTGCAGTCGTCACGGTCAGCTTGCCGCGGCGGCGGTCTTCCTCACTCTTCGGGCGGGTTGTCACGGGCTTTGCGGGCTCCGGACGAACCGGGCGGCCGCGGACCGGACCGCCGCGCGAAGCACCGCGTTCCTCGTCTTCGCCGTCAGTCCGGCGACCACGAACGCCTGCCGGTGCACCTGGCGCAGGCCGGGCGGTTGAGGGCGACGGAGCGGTTTCCGGACGGCGAGCGGCCGGTGCGGATGCAGGTTGATGCGGACGCGGAGTTTCAACTCGTGCTTCCGCCGCAGGAGCGGCAGGTACCGGTGCTTCGGCCACGGCCGTTGCTGCGGCCTCGGCCTGGCGTGCAGCCTCTTCGGCAGCGCGCAGCTTGGCCTCTTCCGCTTCGGCAGCCTGACGTGCTGCCTCTTCGACGGCGCGGCGCTCTTCTTCCTCGGCGCGACGGATGGCGTCCTGTGCGTCACGGACCTGCGCTTCGGCAAGCGCGCGGCGGCGGGCGTCCATTTCCTCAGGCGAAAGATGGTTCAGCACCACGGGGCGCGGACGATCCTGCTGGCGCGGCGGCTGGTAGGATTGCTGCGGACGCTGGTTGGTCTGCTGCGGGCGCTGGTTGTTCTGGCCGCCGGGTTGTTGAATACGCGGGGCCGGAGCCGGCTGCTGCGGGCGAGCCTGCAAGGGCGCCGGCGCCGGTTCGGGCGCGCGCACCGGAGCTGCGGGAGCAGGCGTCATCGGCTTTTCGTCTTCAGGGCGCATCGGGCGCCGTTTGCGGGTCTCGACGACGACCGCCTTGGTGCGACCGCGACCCATATCCTGGCGAACGGTACCCTGGCTCATCCCTGATGGTTTCAAGGTGAGGGTCTTCTTCCCCGTTACGCTGAGTGTCTTGTCGTCGTTGCTATCGGTCATTCGTTCCCGTTCCTTCGGACAGGGAACGATGAAGCCATCAGACCCTGTCAATCACATACAATCGGTCAATGATATTGGGGCCGGCTTCCGCCGGTGACCGCATCATTGTTTTTGCTGGCCAGCGCCGCCCGGTGCCCGGGACTGACCGCCGTTACGGTACTGTTCGAGCATCTTTGCGCGCTTCACTACACCTTCACCTGCCTGCCCTGCAAGCACTGCGGCATGGATAAAAGCATTATGGCCCATCACCCCTTCCATTTCGCTCTCCGAGAAGAGACGGAAAGAAGGTATTTCTTCCTCGGTTTCCATTCCGAGGTGCCAGGCCTTGCGGGCCTGGTCGATTTTTCTCACGCCATCGGCGGCCGCATCCGTCGAATGGAACACCGCAAGCGCAGCCCCGCTGCGGATCGCGGCATCCACCTTGGCCGAGCCGGTGACGAGCTGGCCCGCCTTGCGCGCCATGTTCATCATCTGCAGGAGCTGCTGTAGAAACAGCCACTCCACGCGTTCGCCGAGGTCATCGGCTGCCTTCACATCGGCCTTGAGCGCGCGGGCAAAGAGCTTCTTCGCCACCGCTCTCTCGACCAGCGACCGGTCGATCTTCACCCAGCAGCCGCGTCCCGGCAGCTCGCGCTTCAGGTCGGGCACCACCGTCCCGTCAGGGGCGGCCACGAAGCGGATCAGCTCATCCGGCGATCCGCTTTCGCGTGTTGCGATGCACATGCGGCCGTTCACGTCGTAACCTTCGAGATCATCGTCCTCAGGAGATGTGTCCGGCATCACCGTCATTATGCGTCCTGCTCGGCAGCGGCATCGGCTTCAACAGCCTCCGCGTCCTTCGCAAGGTCTTCCTCGGTGATCCAGCCGGCGAGCAGGCGGGCCTGCACGACCATCTGTTCGGCTTCGACACGCGAAATGTCGAACTTCGAGAACAGACCCTCGAACTTCTTCGTCTCGCCATTCTTGCGTTCGGTCCAGCCCACGAGATCGTCGGCTGCACAGCCTGCGAAGTCTTCGATCGTCTTGATGCCGTCCTCGCCGAGCGCGACCATCATCTGGGCGGTCATGCCGTCGATCTGGCGCAGCTCGTCGGAAACGCCGAGAGCCTTGCGCTTCTCGTCCATTTCCGCCTCGAGCTTCTCGAGAAATTCGCGGGCGCGGGTCTGGATTTCCTGCGCCGTGTCTTCATCGAAGCCGTCGATCGAGGAGATTTCGTCGAGATCGACGTAAGCCAGTTCCTCGACGGCGGCGAAACCTTCCGAAGCCAAGACCTGGCCGACCATCTCGTCGACGTCGAGCGCGTCCATGAAAAGATTAGTGCGCTCGTTGAATTCCTTCTGACGGCGCTCGGACTCTTCGGCTTCCGTCATGATGTCAATGTCCCAGCCCGTCAGCTGCGAAGCGAGGCGGACGTTCTGGCCGCGACGGCCGATGGCGAGCGAGAGCTGCTCGTCCGGAACAACCACTTCGATGCGTTCCGCATCTTCATCGAGAACGACCTTGGCGACTTCAGCCGGCTGCAGGGCGTTGACGACAAAGGTCGCCGGGTCCTGCGACCAGGGAATGATGTCGATCTTCTCGCCCTGAAGTTCTCCAACGACGGCCTGGACGCGCGAACCGCGCATACCGACGCAGGCGCCGACCGGATCGATCGACGAGTCGTTCGAGATTACGGCGATCTTGGCGCGGGAACCCGGGTCGCGGGCAACCGACTTCACCTGGATGATGCCGTCGTAAATTTCCGGTACTTCCATGGTGAAGAGCTTCACCATGAACTGCGGATGCGTACGCGACAGGAAAATCTGCGGACCGCGCTGCTCGCGACGGACATCATATACATATGCACGAACACGATCGCCATAGCGAACGTTCTCGCGCGGGATCATTTCGTCACGGCGGATGATGCCTTCGCCGCGGCCGAGGTCGACGATGACGTTGCCGTATTCGACGCGCTTGACCGTGCCGTTGACGATTTCGCCGACGCGATCCTTGAATTCGTCGAACTGGCGGTCACGCTCGGCTTCGCGCACCTTCTGCACGATCACCTGCTTGGCCGACTGTGCGGCGATACGGCCGAAATCCATCGGCGGCAGCGGATCAGCGATGAAGTCGCCGATAGCGGCGTCCGGGTTGCGATCGCGGGCCAGTTCCAGCGGGATCTGCGTGGAATAGTCTTCGGCCTTCTCGACGACTTCGAGCAGGCGCTGCAGACGGATTTCACCGGTCTTCGGGTTGATGTCGGCGCGGATATTGGATTCGGTACCGTAACGGGAACGCGCCGCCTTCTGGATGGCATCGGCCATCGCGGCAAGCACGATCTCGCGGTCGATGACCTTTTCGCGCGCCACTGCATCTGCGATCTGCAGAAGTTCGAGCCGGTTTGCACTGACTGCCATTGTTCTGTTTCTCCGTCCTTGACTACCCGGGTTCCCGTCCCTGGAGCTTACGTTGATCGGTTATTCTTCGTCGTCCGCTTCGTTCTGGTTCGCAGCCTGTGCTTTAGCCAGCTTGTCGGCGCGCAGTGCATCGCGGATCAGATCGTCGGTCAGAATGAGTTTGGCATCGCTGAGCGCCGTGAAGGGGATGGTGACCTTCTGCTCTTCGCCGTACGCAACCTGATCGCGTTCGATCACGAACCCATCGGCGTCCGCTTCGACGATCTTGCCGCGGAAGCGTTTGCGATTGCCGATCATGATCGACGTTTCGCACTTCACGAGATGGCCTTGCCAGCGGACGAAATCAGACTTCCGCACCAGAGGGCGGTCGATGCCCGGCGAAGACACTTCGAGATGATACTCTTTATCGATCGGATCTTCCACATCGAGCACAGGAGAAATCGCCATGGAGACCTGCTCGCAGTCCTCGACGGTCATCGTGCCATCGTTCTTCTCGGCCATGACCTGCATCGTCATGCCATTCTGATTGAGCATGCGGACGCGAATGAGGCGGAAACCGATGTCGACGAGCACGGGTTCGATAATGTCGGCAAGACGCTGGTCAAGCCCAGTCTCGGTGATCAGCCGTGGCTCATGTTGATTGTCTGCGTTTGTCAGATCCGACAAGCGGTGCGCTCCCTGCGATTTCTGGCATTCGGGGTGATCGCGCTAATAAAAAAGAGCGGGTCCTTGCGGCCCACTCTTCATCGTACGATCAAGAATTTGAGTGCCATATAGTCCTGTTTTTTAGAAATTGCAAGGTCGGAGGCGATTCCACCTCTTCCGCTCCCGCAAGTGCGAGCTAACCTATGGCGAGCATTTGTCTTCCGCTTATATTGCTATCGAAGCATGACGATAAAAGCGGGGGAACGTGGCCTATACATCATCGACATTTGCGCCATTGCGGCATGAGACCTACCGCACCATCTGGTTTGCGAGCCTCGCCTCGAATTTCGGCGGCCTGATCCAGGCCGTCGGTGCCGCCTGGATGATGACGGCCATCACTTCGTCCGAGGACATGGTTGCGCTGGTCCAGACCTCGACGGCGCTGCCGATCATGTTATTCTCGCTGATCTCGGGTGCTCTCGCCGACAATTATGATCGGCGCCGGATCATGCTGACGGCGCAATCCGCGATGCTCGTGGTCTCGATCCTGTTGACGGCCTGCGCTATCCTCGGCTGGGTTACACCCGGATTGCTTCTCTTCTTCACGTTTCTCATCGGCTGCGGTACGGCGCTCAACAATCCCTCCTGGCAGGCCTCGGTTGGCGACATGGTGCCGCGTGCCGATTTGCCGGACGCGGTCACGCTGAACAGTATGGGTTTCAATATAACCCGCAGCGTCGGTCCGGCAATCGGCGGCGCCATCGTTGCGGCGGCCGGTGCGGCCGCGGCCTTTGCAGTGAACGCTTTGAGCTACGTTGCGCTCCTCTATGTGCTGTTCCGCTGGCGGCCGAGCACGCCTGCTTCGACACTGCCGCGCGAAACACTCGGCAGCGCCATTTTTGCCGGCATGCGCTATGTCTCCATGTCGCCCAACCTCGAAAAGATCCTCCTGAGAGGGCTGCTATTCGGTATCGGCGCGAGTTCTATCCAAGCGCTGCTGCCTGTCGTCGCGCTCGATCTCGTCTCTGGCGGGCCGCTGACCTATGGTTTCATGCTCGGCGCCTTCGGCATTGGCGCGATCTGCGGTGCCATCCTGAGCACCAGGCTGCGCGAGATGTTCTCCAGCGAGACGATCATCCGCCTGGCCTTTTCAGGCTTTGCATTCAGCGCTGTGATCGCAGCTCTCAGCTCAAGTGCCGTGCTCACCTCGGTCGGGCTGCTTGTGGCCGGTGCCTGCTGGGTTTCGGCACTTTCGCTCTTCAACATCATCGTCCAGCTTTCGACGCCGCGCTGGGTGGTCGGCCGCGCTTTGTCGCTTTACCAGACCGTCACCTTCGGTGGCATTGCCGGCGGAAGCTGGCTCTGGGGTGTTGCCGCCGATCGGTATGGTCTTTCGAACGCCCTGCTGATGTCGGCTGCGGTCCTGCTGTTTGGAGTCCTGATCGGCCTGCGCTTTTCCATGCCGGCTTTCGCCTCGCTCAATCTCGATCCGCTGAACCGCTTCATCGAGCCGGCTCTCGGCCTCGATATCACGCCGCGCAGCGGCCCGATCGTCATTCAAGTATATTACCAGATTGCCGATGACGACTTGGCCGAATTCATGACGCTGATGGAAGAGCGCCGCCGCATCCGTATCCGCGACGGCGCCCGCAACTGGGCGCTGATGCGCGATCTTGAAAATCCTGGTCTCTGGACGGAAACCTATCACACGCCGACCTGGGTCGAATATATCAGGCACAATCAACGCCGCACACAGGCCGATGCCGAAAATACTGACCGGCTTCGCGCTTTGCACCGCGGCGACGGGCTGCCGCATGTTCATCGCATGATCGAGCGACAGGCCATACCGCCGGTCGATGACGTCTTTCACAAGGCGCCGATCGATCTGCACCATTGAGGTTGAGCATGCACGCCTTCCGAAGTGCACGCGCGTAGAGTCTCCGTTTCTATGAGAAGCTCGGCTTCGTGGCCAGCACGGGGACTGGAGCGTAACCTGTAAAGCGCTGCCAGAACGTCATTCTGCTGCCTATTTCAGCTTGCCTTTCATCGATGCCTCGGGAAAGCAGGTCGGCTCCATGCCGTTCTTTTCCTGCCACTGGCCGATAGAGCGACGCGTCTTATAGCCCGGCAACCCGTCCGATCCGCCGACATCGTATCCCTGCCGCTCAAGCGCCTTCTGCATCGTGGCGACATCCGAGCGCAGCATCTTGCCGACATCGCCCCATTTTCCCTGGAAGGCGCCGGAGCCGAGGGCGATGCGGTCGGCAAGGTTGCCTATATAGAGGGCATAGAGGTCGGAGTTGTTATATTCCTTGATGATGTAAAAGTTTGGCGTGACGATGAATTCCGGCCCGTCGCGCCCGGCTGGCACCAGCATCATGCCCTGTGCCTTCAACTCTGCGGATGGAAAGCCCTTGCCGGAAATACGTTTGATGCCGAGTGACGCCCAGTGGGAGAGCGGCTTGGCAAGATCAGGCCCTTCCTGTGCGCAGGAGACGGCTTGCGGGATCGTCACCTCGAACCCCCAGTCGCGGTCACGCTGCCAGCCCTTTTTCGCGAGGAAATTGGCGATCGAAGCGAGCGTATCGGGAACCGAGGTCCAGATGTTGCGATGTCCGTCACCATCGAAATCGACGGCATATTTCAGATAGCTCGTCGGCATGAATTGCGGCTGGCCAAGCGCGCCCGCCGACGATCCCTTGAAGTCTGCAGGGGTCACGTCGCCGCCGTCGAGAATATGCAGAGCGGCGATCAGCTCCATGCGGAACATGTCCTTGCGCGTCGACATGAAGGCCTTAGTCGCTAAAATCTCGACGGCGGAATTTGGGATCTTCGCCACGCCGAAGCCCGTCTCGCGTCCCCATATCGCCAGCACGATCGACCCCGGCACGCCATAGGTCTTTTCAATGCGGCGGAGCGTCGAGGCATATTGCGAAGCAAAACCGCGCCCGGTCATCGCGAGCCGCTTCAACCGATCCTCGTTGAAATAGGGGCCAGGGGAGGAAAATTCGGCCTGGGTCTGCTTCTGCTCCTTTGGCGGCGGAAAGCCGGGAGGGGCGAGATCGGTCAAAGTCCAGTTCAGTTCGACGCCGGCAAAAGCGGCGCGGAAGGTTTTTTCCGATATGCCGTTCTTCTTCGCGTCCGGCCAGAGATCGGTTTGAATCCATTTTTCGAACTGCACTTCGACATCAGCTTTCGAAGGTGCTGCGGAAACTGAGGTGGAAAGCGCCAACAAGGCGGCGCCTGTCAGAAGAAGCCGGCCGAAGAAACCCGTCGTCATATATCCCCCTAGATTGCCGTGCGCGCTCGAAGTGCCGCCGACAGCGTACCCTCGTCGAGATAGTCGAGCTCACCCCCCACGGGCACGCCATGCGCCAGCCGTGTGATCTTCACGTTGAGATCGGCAAGCTGGTCGGTGATGTAGTGCGCCGTCGTCTGTCCCTCGACAGTCGCATTCACAGCGATAATGATTTCCTTGACGCCCCCCTCGCCGACGCGATTGATCAACCCACGGATATTAAGGTCGTCAGGCCCCACGCCATCGAGCGGCGAGAGCGTGCCACCGAGTACGTGATAGGCGGCGTTCAGTGCGCCGGCGCGCTCCAGCGCCCAGAGGTCGGAGACATCCTCGACGACGATGATGACGGATTGGTCGCGCTGCGCATCGGTGCAGACGGTGCAGGGATCGACGGTATCGACATTGCCGCAGCGCGAGCAGATCTTGACCTTGTCATAGGCCTCACCCATCGCATGCGACAGCGGACCGAGAAGCTGGTCTTTCTTCTTGATCAGATGCAGTGCCGCCCGCCGCGCCGAACGCGGCCCGAGGCCCGGCACTTTCGCCAGAAGCTGGATCAGTTTTTCAATTTCGGGGCCGGTGACTCGCTTTGCCATGCGCCGTTCTTAACTGATATGGAACGAAAACGGAATCGCCGAAGGATCGCTGCGCCCATGAAAATCCTTGCCGTCTGTCGCGGCGCAGCCGGGAGGCTGCCTGGAAAAACCTACAAGACCGGTATTTTCAAGCATGCCGTCAGCGGCGGCGTCATGGTCGATGCCGAAGGTCTCGTCGGCGATGCCATCTGCAATAGGAAACATCACGGCGGCATCGATCAGGCCGTCTATTTGGAGGGTTTGATCAGCCTCGACTGGTGGGCGAAGGAATTCGGACATCCTGTCGAGCCTGGCACCTTCGGTGAAAACCTTGTCATTGAGGGGTTGGACAACCGAGATGTCGCCGTTGGCGACCGGTTTATCGCCGGCGAACTGATCCTTGAAGTGACGTCCTGCCGCATTCCCTGCGCCACCTTCGCAGCAAGGATGAACGATCCGAAATTCGTCAAGCGCTATACCAAGGCGGCACGTCCCGGCATCTATTGCCGCGTGATATCAAATGGGATCGTGGAAGCCGGAATGCCGGTCGAGTATGAGCCATTTCCGGGCGACCCAGTCACGATGCCGGAAATGATGGAAACCTTCGGACGCCGGCTTTCAACCGCAGACCGCGAGCGCTATCTGGCAGCGCCCGTTCATTACAAGCTGCGAGCTGAGCTGGAAGCACAGCAATAGTTCAGCGCACAGCGATCGTGACGGCGGCCCCCGCCATCGTTCCGGCACTCACCCGGTTGGCGATACGCACCGCGCGCCGGCTCTTCAGGAAGCCACGCGCCTTTGCGGCAAGGAACATCCAGCTGAAATCGACGACGGCCAGAACGACGAACAGCGTGACGACGAGTTCGGCCCAGCCTGCGAGCGAGACCGAGGGGATATCGATGATCGACGGCAGAAGTGCCACGTAGAACATCATGATCTTCGGATTGCCGAGCGCAATCGCCAGGCCGGTGAAAAACATCCGGCCACGCGAACGTTCCTGCGGCAACTCTTCTTCCTCGACCTCGGCCTTGGCAACCCACATGCGCCAGGCGAGATAGAGGAGATAAAGCACGCCCAGCCATTTGATGACGACGAAGACGTGGTAGAAGCTTTCGGCGATCGCCGACAGGCCGGCAATGGCGCAGGTCAGCCAGATCGCATCCCCGGCCCACATGCCAAACAGGAAAGGCAGCACGTCACGCGCGCCTTTCGAGATGACGCGGGCGACCAGCGCCGCAACGCTCGGCCCCGGTGTCCCCGCGGCAATGAATAGAGCGCCGGCAAAAACCAGCAACGTCGTCAACGTCATCATCTCCCGTCTCCTCTTCCGGAGTCAGTCGGGTACCGGACCCGTCGACGAAATTAGAACGGCAGCTTGAAACCGGGCGGAATCGGCAGGCCGGCGGTCAGCGCCTTGGTCTTTTCGGCGGCGATGGCTTCCGCCTTGTCCTTGGCATCCTTGTGAGCGGCAACGATCAGGTCTTCGAGGATTTCGACGTCGTCTTCCTTGAAGAGCGAAGGATCGATCTTCACGCTCTTCAGTTCGCCCTTGCCGGAGATGATGACGGTGACGAGCCCGCCGCCTGCCTTGCCTTCGGCCGTCAGCTCGGCGATTTCCGCCTGCATCTGCTCCATCTTGGCCTGCATTTCCTTGACTTTGCCCATCATGCCCATGATGTCGCGCATCGTCTTCTCCTTCTTGAAATCAGAATTCTATATCGTCGCCGGGCAGGATATCGCCCTCTTCGGATTCGGCGGTGGCAGGCGGCTTGACCTCCTCCGCTTCCTCTTCCGGTGTCGGCGCCCGCACGCGCACGTCGATGATCTTGGCGCCCGGAAACTGGGCGAGGATTGCAGCGACATCAGGATCCTGACGGGCATCGCTGACGCGCTGTTCCTGCGCCTTGGCTTCCGCCTCCACCATCGTCGGTCCGCCTTCCTCGCGGCTGGTGCTGACGATCCAGTGGATTCCGGTCCATTCCTTGAGCTTGACCGCAAGCTCGTTGAGCAATGTGCCTGGTGCGCCTTTGGTGAGGTTTACGTCCAGTCGACCGGGCTCGATGCGGACTGGGCGCACGAAGTTGCGCACCAATGCCTTCAGCTTGACGTCACGTTTTTCGGCAGCGAGGTCGACGATATCGCTGATCGAATTGACCGGTACGAGCGGCTTCGGCGCTTCCGCGGGCTTCGTCTCGACCCGGCCGATGTTCTGCGGCTCCGGATTGGGCACGGCACGCAACATGGCGGTCGGCCCTGATGGTTGCGGCCTCGGAACAGGTTCCGGAGCCCGCGCCTGCACGTTTGTCTGATAGGGAACGCGCGTGCCGCCGCCATTGCCCGAAGGCACGGGCGAGAGCGGTCGTGACGCACCGCCTTCATTGGAAAACTCCGCTAGCCGCCGCGCCGCGTCTTCCGGTGCTGGCAGATGCGCCGCATGCGCCAGTCGAATCAACACCATCTCGGCGGCGCCTGCCGTGCGAGAAGAGTTTTCGGTTTCCGGAATGCCCTTCAGCAGCATCTGCCATATGCGCGAGAGCGTGGTGACGGCAACTCCTTGCGCGAATTCCGCTGCCTTGGTGCGTTCGACTTCGCTGAGCGAGGGGTCGTTTGCCGCATCAGGCACATATTTCAGCCGCGTCACCAGATGCGTGAAATCGGCGAGATCCGTCAGCACCACGACCGGGTTGGCCCCGGCCTCGTACTGGCTCTGGAACTCATTGAGCGCGCTTGCGACATCGCCGCGTACGATATGCTGGAAGAGATCGACGATGCGGGCACGGTCGGCGAGGCCCAGCATGCCGCGCACGGCTTCTGCCTGCACCACGCCGCCGCCATGGGCGATCGCCTGGTCCATCAGCGACAGGCCGTCGCGGGCCGAACCTTCCGCAGCGCGCGCGATCATCGCCAGCGCATCCGGCTCCGCCTCTATGCCTTCCTTGGCAGCGATCGTCGAAAACAGGCCGACGAGATCGGACGCGCTGATACGGCGCAGGTCGAAGCGCTGGCAGCGCGAGAGAACGGTGATCGGAACCTTGCGGATTTCCGTCGTCGCGAAAATGAACTTCACATGCTCCGGCGGCTCTTCGAGCGTCTTCAAGAGCCCGTTGAAGGCTGCCGTCGAAAGCATGTGCACTTCGTCGATGATATAGACTTTGAAGCGCGCCGAAACCGGCCGGTAGCGCACCTGCTCGATGATCTCTCTGATGTCGTCGATGCCGGTATGCGAGGCGGCGTCCATCTCGATCACGTCGACATGGCGGCCTTCCATGATCGCCTGGCAATGTTCGCCGGGCACACGAAGATCGATCGTCGGCTTGTCGATATCGGCCGTCTTGTAGTTCAGCGCCCGCGCGAGGATGCGCGCTGTCGTCGTCTTGCCCACACCGCGAACGCCGGTCAGCATATAGGCCTGCGCAATGCGGCCCGTCTCGAAGGCGTTGGTGAGCGTGCGGACCATCGGCTCCTGGCCGACCATCAGGTCCGTGAAATCCTTGGGGCGGTATTTGCGTGCCAGCACCCGGTATCCGGTGCCCGTCGAGGCGGCATCTTGTGATTGTCGCTCGGTGTCGCTCATCGCCCTGCTTGTGCCCGGAAATGTCGGGCTTCTTGGAAGAGAAGGTGGGAGGCTGGCACGATGACCCGTGCCGGGCTCGTTAGGGCTGCTTCCTTCCGGACCTGACCCGGTTGGCGAGTGGCTCGTCCACCACCAACCTCCCGGATGCACATATCGGCAAAAACGTCATCAAAAGCAAGCCAAGCTCCAAAAAAACTGCTAGTCCACTGGAAAACATGAGGAGAATGCCCTTGAGCGATTTCGTGCTCGACCCCAGGCTCGAAAACGACAGCACCAGCATCATGGTGATCGGCCTGTGCGATGTCAGGCTATCGAAGGATGCTCGCTGGCCCTGGCTGATCCTGGTGCCGCGTCGGGCAGAGATCACGGAGATCTTCGAGCTGACCCCGCTCGATCAGGTGCTGCTCACTTTTGAGATCGAGCTCGTCTCTGCTGCGCTCAAGAAGGTCACCGGTGCGACAAAAATCAATGTCGGGGCACTTGGCAATATCGTCCGCCAGCTTCATGTTCATATCATTGCGCGTTCCGAAGGTGATGCGAACTGGCCGGGGCCTGTCTGGGGTTTTGGCAAGGCCGAGCCTTACGAGGACGGAACAAGAAACGAATTCATAGCAAAGCTGCGGGAAGCCCTTTCACCATGAGTCATTCGCTTTTCGATTCGGATGTGCCGCATCCGGAACCCAGCAATCTCACCGCCTTTGCCGCCAACGACCTGAACCGAGACAGCGAACATCGCGACGAGGGCTCGGTCGAGAAGGCGCTCGCCCGCGAAGGCACGCATATTTTCGCCTTCGCCAAGGACAAGCTGGTTTTGAAGCATGACGGCCAGGTGCTCGATCCGCTCTTTGCCCGCTACGAGCTTCAGGAGTTGAAGCCGAACTGGGACGAGACCGTGCTGCTCGGCTATCGCAAGACCGGTGAGCCGCGCCTTGCCGTGCCGGTGGATGTCGATGTCGAGGACATGGCGAGTCAGTACAAGCCGGTCGACGGCCGTTCGCTCTTCCGAGACGAACTGGTCGATGAGATATTGCTTGGCGAGTTTGCGCAGGCTGCGAGCCTCATCCGCTGGAACAGCGACAACCGTTTCTGTGGCCGCTGCGGTTCGGGGATGGAAATCCATATCGGCGGCTACAAGCGCGTCTGTACCGCTTGCGAGCACGTGATCTTCCCGCGCACCGACCCCGTGGTCATCATGCTGACGATCGATGAGGAGCGCGATCTTTGCCTGCTCGGCCGCAGCCCGCATTTCGCGCCGGGTATGTATTCCTGTCTGGCGGGCTTCCTGGAGCCCGGCGAGACCATCGAAAATGCCGTTCGTCGCGAAACCCTGGAGGAGTCCGGTATCAAGACCGGCCGCATCCGCTATCATGCCTCACAGCCCTGGCCGATGCCGCACTCGCTGATGATCGGCTGCTATGCCGAGGCGAAGTCGCGCGAGATCCACCGCGACGAAGCCGAACTCGAGGATTGCCGCTGGTTCACCCGCGATGAAACCATCGAAATGCTGGAACGCCCAGGCGTCAACGGCAAGGCGCCGCCGCCGAAGGGTGCGATCGCCCATCGCCTGATGCGCGACTGGGTGGAGTGGAAACGCTGAGCAGGGGCAGGAAGGGTGCGGATGATCGTCACCCAGCCCAGCCAGTCTGCATGAGGGTATAATCATGGTCGCCCGCTCCGAACGGCTGCTGAACCTGCTTCAGACGCTCCGGCGCTACCGGCGGCCGGTTACCGGCACTGTGCTCGCCGAGGAAACCGGTGTCAGCCTGCGCACCCTCTACCGCGATATTGCCAGCCTTCAGGCGCAAGGCGCCATGATCGAGGGCGAGGCCGGCATAGGCTATGTGCTGAAACCCGGTTTCATGCTGCCGCCGATGATGTTTTCCGAGGAAGAGCTGGAAGCACTGGTGCTTGGCTCCCGTTGGGTAGCTCGCGCCGCCGAACCGCGTCTCGCTAGTGCCGGTGCCGACGCTCTGGCAAAGATCGCCGCCGTGCTGCCGCCCGACCTACGCGATATGGTCGATTCCGCCACACTTTTTGTCGGCCGCAAACGACAGGATGAGGACAAGGCAGATGTCTCGGCCATCCGCAAGGCGATCCGTCTGGAGCGTATCCTAGAACTGCATTATGGAGACGAACAGGGACGTATCTCCCGCCGCCGTATCTGGCCCTTCGCGCTCGGCTATTTCGAGCATGTGCGCATCATCATGGCCTGGTGCGAACTGCGTCAGGATTTCCGTCATTTCCGCACCGATCGCATCATCGATATGACGATCCACGACACGCGCTATCCGCGCCGCCGCACTGTGCTTCTGAAGGAATGGCGGGACACGCAGGATACTCCGATCGAGCACTAACGCTACTGCCATAAACTGTCAGCAGGAAGCGCTATTATCAGTACCAGTCCAGCAGGAAAGGAGTACTGATCATGGGAATGTCTCAAGTTGTTCAATATGCCGGCCGTCGTACTTCCGCCGAAGCCGGAAAGACCCTTCGCTCTCGTCTGGTGCGCCTGTTTGCGGATCGGTTCGTAACGCCGTCGTTGCGCTGTTCGCGACTTGATCTCGAAACCATGCCGTCATGGCGCAAGCGCGATCTCGGACTAATGGACGGTCAGGACTGGCGTGTTGGCGATGATCTCTTCCGCTGAGACCGCACGCCGGCACTATCGATATTCTTCCCGGTAACGAAGCGGCGCTCCAGCAGCGCCGTCATAGGAGAGCTGCTGCCACAAATTGACAGCAGCAGCTTTCGGCCGGGCATCTTTCAACCCCAATGGAGAGCCGAAATGGCCAGCCCCAATCTCATTATCCTCTATGTCAAGGATCCCGTCGAAAGCGCCGCCTTCTACCGCAATATCCTGAGCCGTGAACCGGCCGTGGAAACGCCGAATTTCGTCGCCTTCCCGCTCGATGGCGGCTTCACCCTCGGCCTCTGGCGCCGTAGCAAGGTCGAGCCTCAACCGTCTGCCATCGGCAATCGTGGCGAGGTTGCCTTCATGGTTGATGGCGAAAACGCCGTCGCCAGGCATTACGAAGACTGGCGCAATCGCGGCTTGCCCGTCGCCCAGGAATTGACCGAACTCGACTTCGGTCCGACCTTCGTCGTGCTGGATCCGGATGGGCACCGGTTGCGTGTTTGTGAGCCGGATAAATAAATAGTGGATCATGCTTGAAAAACCTCTCCGGCCTCTGCGCCGGAGAGGTTTTGTTGCGTTGCTGGCCGCAGCGCCTAAAGAAGTCCCCGCATCGGATGGCCCTTGTAGACACCGAGGATGCGGACCTTCTCGGAGAAGAAGCGCAGTTCTTCCAAGGCCCGGCGTACATTCGCGTCGTTCGGATGGCCCTCGATGTCGGCATAAAACTGCGTCGCTACAAATTTGCCGCCGAGCTGGTAGCTTTCGAGCTTCGTCATGTTGATGTTGTTTGTCGCAAAACCGCCGAGCGCCTTGTAGAGGGCGGCCGGAATGTTGCGGACGTTGAAGACGAAGGTGGTGACGATCTTCTCGTCGCTGGCCGAGCGTTCTGCCCATTCCTCATCGCGCGACAGCACGACGAAGCGCGTCACGTTGTTTTCCGTGTCCTCGACATTCTCGGCGATGATATCGAGACCGTAGAGATCGGCGGCAAGGCGTGGCGCAAGCGCCGCCATGGAGCGGTCGCCGGTTTCCTTGACGAGCTTGGCAGCCCCTGCCGTATCGCCGGCGATCACGGGCTTCCAGCCATTGGCGCGAACGATTTTGCGGCATTGGCCAAGTGCGTGGATATGGCTGTGCACGGTGCGGATCTCGTCCTTCGTCACACCCGGCAGTACCATCAACTGGAAGCGGATCGGCATGAAATATTCGCCGATGATGTGCAGGCGTGATTCCGGCAGCAGGTGGTGGATGTCGGCAACGCGGCCCGCGATTGTGTTTTCGATCGGGATCATGCCGATATCGGCATCACCATTGTCGACCGCCGTGAAGGCATCCTCGAAGGTCTGGCAGGGCAGCGGCTCCATGGTCGGAAACATGTCGCGGCTCGCCATGTCGGAATTGGCGCCGAAGTCGCCCTGGAAGGCGATCCTGTTGGTTTTGATGTTCATGAAGAAAATCCGTCAGTTGGCCTTCGCGGACAGAATGCGCCGCGCCTTTTCGAGGTCGGCTGGAGTATCGACACCGAGCGGAACGGTGTCAACGATCTCGACATCGATGCGCATGCCGGCTTCGAGTGCCCGCAACTGCTCCAGTGATTCGCGCTTTTCGAGCGGCGATGGACCAAGCGAGACGAAACGCTCGAGTGCGCTACGTCGGTAGGCGTAGAGCCCGATATGGTGATAGAGCGGCCCTACGCCGTAAGGCGCGGTCGTGCGGGTGAAGTAGAGCGCACGCAGACGGCTGTCGGACAGCGGTGAACCGACGATTTTCACAATCTGCGGCGCAGTCTTGTCTTCTTCGTTATCGATTTCGGTCGTCAGCGTTCCAATATCGACAGCCTCGTTCTCAAGAGGACGCAAAGCTGCACGCACCGTTTCCGGCTCGATCGTCGGCAGGTCACCTTGGACGTTCACGACGATTTTGACTTTCCCGTCTGGATCGACCTTGTTCAGCGCCTCAAAAATGCGGTCAGAGCCAGACTGATGGTCTTGGCGTGTCATGACCACTTCAAAGCCCGCCGCGGCAACGGTATCGAAAACCTGCTGGTCGTCGACGGCAACAACCACCCGGCCGATCGCCGCTTCCTGTGCCCGTTTCGCCACTTGGACGATCATCGGCAAACCGCAAATATCGGCCAGCGGCTTGCCCGGAAGGCGGGTAGAGGCCATGCGTGCGGGGATCAGCACCAGCACTTCATCTAATTTTGAATCAGTCATTGTTCGGGCCTTCTAATCCGGGCTGAAAAGTGGCAAAAAGTCTCACGCACAAGACCATTTAGACAGTTGCAACGAATAGCCAAAAGACATAGGTTCCGCGCAATTTCAAGATGGTCCGGTTTCTGGTCTGCCGGCTGCAAGGGGAGCATTGCAGATGAATTCATACGTCAATACGGCCGTGGGAGCGCTGCTGGGAACGATCTTCGTTCTGATGTCGGTCTCCATTGCCTCCGAGGGGATCTTCCATTCGGAAGCGCCGGAGAAGGAAGGTTTTGCCATCGTCGCCGAGGAGGCACCCGCCGCCGGCGGTGAAGGCGCACCTGCTGCTGTTGCCGTTCCGATCGCAAAGCTTCTTGCCAGCGCTGACGCCAAGGCCGGCGAAACCGTATTCAAGAAGTGTCAGGCCTGTCATGACGGCACCAAAGGCGGACCGAACAAGGTCGGTCCGAACCTCTTTGGTGTCGTAGACCGCCCGATCGCCTCGCATGAAGGCTTCGCCTATTCCTCTGCCATGAAGGACTTCTCCAAGGGTGGCAGCGAACATTGGACCTTCGAGAACCTCAACAAATTCCTGCTGGCGCCGAAGAAGGACGTTCCAGGCACTGCCATGGGCTTTGCTGGTCTGCCCAAGGATCAGGATCGCGCCAACGTCATCCTCTATCTGCACACGCTGGCAGATTCACCGGCTCCGCTGCCGGATCCGAATGCTCCGACTGCAACGCAGTAAGAACGACGAGTTTTTTCCGAGAAGAAGCCCGGTCAAAAGCCGGGCTCAGACCGCTGACAAACCCGTCGATTTTGTCGGCGGTTTTTTGTCGGAACGCCCGGTGAAGTGACGTTTTGCCGATGAGGTTGGTCTGATGAGAATTACGGCTGTCTGGCCTTATCCCCAGGCTGGCTTTGGGGTCTTGGTCAGCGCTATGGTGATCTTCTTGATGTTCTGGGCGGCAGCGGCCAGCAGGCATTGGCAGCGGACTCTGACGAGGCCTCGGAAGCGGGCGTAGCGGTGGCCGTGAAGTTGTTTGGCGTCGGCAAAGGAACGTTCGACGGTCTCTTTTCGCCGCTTATAGATTGCCTTGCCCCAGGGTGTCTTTCTGTTGGCATCTGTTCGTTCTCGGGCGTCTTGCCAGACATGGCGGGTGATGGTGCGCTCAGCCTTGGCATTGGACGTGCAGGAGGCAAGCAGCGGGCAGTTTCGGCAGATGGCAGGATCGGAGCGGTAGTGCTTGTAGCCGTTGCGGTCGGTGGTGGCATAGGTCAGCAACTGGCCCTCGGGGCAGCGATAGCCGTCCGTCTCGGGCTCGAACACGAACTTCGATTTGCGCATCATCCCGTCCTTGGGTGGGGTGGGATTGCGATAGCCGGTGACGCCGAGGATTTTTCTGTCCTCCAGTCCCTTGGCGATGCCTGATGTCGCATAGCCCGCATCGAGCCCGACCGCGCCGACATGCAAGTCGAAGCGGTCGCGCTGCCGGTCCAGCCGCTCCAGGTAGACGATCGAGTCATGCACATTGGCCGGCGTCACATGCGTGTCGGTGATGATGGCATGGCGACCATCGACGGTCCGATGATCGAGATAAAAGAAGCCCTTGGGCTTGCCGTCGCGCACCATGTAGCCGCTTTCAGGGTCGGTGCGGCTGACCTTGGTTTCCTTCACCTCGGGCTCGCGCGCCTTCTCCTTCAGCGGCTTCTGGCCATGCGCGGCCCGTTCGGCCTCGATCGCCCGGTCAAGATCGGCCCAGTAATCGGCCCGCGATTTCTGGAGCATCTCAAGATCATATTTGCCCTTGTTGGCATTGGCCTTCAGATGCGTGGAATCCGTATACAGTACCGTGCCGTCGACCAGGCCGTGCCGGATCGCCTGCTTCACGATCGCATCGAAGATGTCCTGGACCACGGACGTATCGTTGAAGCGGCGGCGACGGTTTTGCGACAGCGTCGAGGCATCGAAGACCGGCTCAGTCAGCTTCATCCGAAGGAACCAGCGATAGGCGACATTGACCTCGATCTCGCGCACCAACTGCCGCTCCGAGCGAACCCCGAACAGGTAGCCGATGAACAGAGCCTTGAACATTAAGGTAGGATCGAGCGGCGGACGCCCGTTGTCGGCGCAGTAGAGCCCGGCAACACGATCATGGATGAAGGAAAAGTCGATCACCGCATCGATCTTGCGAAGCAGGTGATCCTTCGGCACCAGGCTGTCGAGCGTCACCATCTCGAGAGCCGTTTGTTCGGGAGCAGGTTTCTTCAACATGTCCCAGTGAATCACAAACCCCTGGCTGTGGCCAGGGGTTTGTCAGCAGTCTGAGCCCGGTCAAAAGCCGGGCTTTTTGCTGCCTCAGGCGCCGAGAACATAGGCCCAGAAGGAAACGGTGATGGCGCCGAGCGCTGTGGTCACCGTGATCGTCGACGCGGCAAGGCTGTGGCCGACGCCAAAGCGGTTGGCGATCAGCCAGGCATTCACCCCTGTCGGCACCGACGAGGTCAGCACCAGTGCCGCCGCCCATTCGTTGCTGAGGCCGAAAAGATGGCTTGCTGCCCACACACAGCCGGGCAGCAGCAGCAGCTTGAAGGCTGAGGTTGCGCTGGCGATCCCAACATTGCCGGAGACTCCGTATTTCCGCAGCGCCATACCGAGCGAAATCAGCGCCGCCGGACCGGCCGTGCCGGCGATCTGCCCCACGACGGAGCTGATCGTTGCCGGCATGGTCAGGCCTGACACGTGAAAGACGGCACCTGCTGCAATGCCGATAACGAGCGGATTGTGCAGCAGATTCAAGCCGATTTGTTTCAATACCAGAGTAATGCTTCGGTCGCTCTTGCCGGAAATCTTGCGTTCGGCATGTTCCATCATGATGGTGCCGGCCACCATCATGATCGGCAGATGCACGGCAAGCAGGATGGAAAGGGCGACAAGCCCTTCGCTGCCCACGGTGCGCTCGACCAGCGGCAGGCCGATGAAGATATTGTTGGCGAAGGCCGAGGATACGCCGGCGAGCACGCCGATTCGCTCGTCGCGCCCGAAGAAACGCGTGGCGACGATGTGCCCGGCCGTCCATGTCACCGCGACGCCGGAGAAATAGACGATCCAGAGCCGGAAAGGCGATGCGCCATGGAAATCGGCTTCGGCGATGGTGCGGAAAAGCAGTAGGGGCACGGCGATCTTGAAGACGAACTCGCTCAAGCCATCGCCGACATTTGTGGTCAGCACCCCGACGCGGACGATCAGCCAGCCGATGAGAATGAGAAGGAAGATCGGAAGAACGTCGAAGATGATGGCTGACATAAACTGCTGCTCGGCGAGGATTGCAGAGGTCTAGCAGCAAATTGCCAGCCATGACAAATGCCATGGGCGCAATATCTTTCGCGCTGCAACAAAAAAACGGGCCGAGCCCGCTTTTCCGCATCCGGACCTTGCCGGATAGCCGGTAGCGATGCTGCCAGTTCATCCGTGGTCAGCGTCGTCCCGGTATGACTGAAGGGATCATCCCTCCCATATCGGCCATGCGAGATACCTGCATGCCGGTTTTGCCAACACTGTTTTTAGGCGGGCAAGGTGACAGCGGCATGACGGATAAACGGCAATTTTACGAAGACTTAGAGCGTGATCTGCTCTTTATCCTTTCAATGCCGGCAAATTTCGCTAAGACCGACTACCGGCTATCACAAATCCGGGACTTCCCATTTCATGACAAAATTCGATGTTCTGACAGTCGGCAACGCAATCGTCGATATCATCGCCCGTTGCGACGACCAGTTCCTCATTGACAACAAGATCACCAAGGCGGCGATGAATCTCATCGATGCCGACCGTGCCGAACTGCTCTATTCCCGCATGGGTCCGGCGCTTGAAGCGTCCGGCGGCAGCGCCGGCAATACGGCCGCCGGCGTTGCAAGCCTCGGCGGCAAGGCCGCGTATTTCGGCAAGGTCGCGGAAGATCAGCTCGGCGAGATCTTCGCGCATGATATCCGTGCCCAGGGCGTCCATTACCGGACTAGGGCCAAGGGCACGTTCCCCCCGACCGCGCGTTCGATGATCTTCGTCACCGATGACGGCGAACGCTCGATGAACACCTATCTCGGCGCCTGCGTCGAACTCGGGCCTGAAGATGTCGAAGCAGATGTCGTGGCCGATGCCAAGGTGACCTATTTCGAAGGTTATCTTTGGGATCCGCCGCGCGCCAAGGAGGCGATCCTTGATTGCGCCCGCATCGCCCATGAGAACGGCCGCGAAATGTCGATGACGCTCTCCGACAGCTTCTGCGTCGATCGTTATCGCGGTGAGTTCCTGGATCTCATGCGGTCGGGCAAAGTCGATATCGTCTTCGCCAATCGTCAGGAAGTGCTGTCGCTTTACGAGACCGACGATTTCGAAGAAGCGCTGAACAAGATCGCCAAGGATTGCAGGATCGCCGCCGTGACCATGAGCGAGAACGGTGCCGTGATCCTGAAGGGCAACGAGCGCCATTACGTGGATGCGATCAAGATCAACGAAGTCGTCGACACGACCGGCGCCGGCGACCTCTTCGCCTCTGGCTTCCTCTACGGCTACACCCAAGGCCGCACCCTGGAAGATTGCGGCAAGCTCGGCTGCCTTGCCGCCGGCATCGTAATCCAGCAGATCGGCCCGCGGCCGATGAGGTCGCTGTCCGAAGCCGCAAAGGAGGCAGGCCTTATTTAAAAGCCTCGCCCGGATAGGCACCCCAGATTTCCGACTGCGCCACCCAGCCCTCGGCGCCGTCGGTCTTTGCGAAGCACCACTCTCCGCTGCATTCACCGATCGTGATCATCACGCCGGGTTCCAACTTGGCGACGATGCTGGAAGACGGCTGCGCTTCGCGGCGGAGGTTGACATAGACGCTCTTGCCCTTGCCCTTCATCCACGGCGCGGCGATAGCGGCGCGCTGGCCTGACAGCAGCGACTGATTGACCCAGCCCTCGGTGCCGTCGGCATCGCGGATACGGCGCCAGTTGTCATATTCCTGGATGATTTCGACCGGCAACCCAGACTTCAGATAGAGCCAGGAAACGGCGTAATCCGTTCCCGGGCCGATACGCAGGTTGACGCGCTTGGACTTCAGCGTCACGAATCGCGGCAGCGGCAGGCCGCTCGGCCCCTTGGCCGCCTGGGCTTGGGCAAATTCGATGCTGCCTGCCGACACGGCAATAGCAATCGCCAGGACGAGGCAGGACTTCAGAACAGTGCGACGCATGGAAGCTTCCATTGGCTCGAATTCGAAGCAGGCCTTGCCTGCTCGTTTTCCGGGATTCCCCGGTCGCCTCGCGAGTTTTGTTTGTCTTCGCGTGCGGGTCTGGTAGAAAATGCCCGGAACAGGGAAATGATCGCCCAACTTGGTTAAAGACCTCTGAACAAGGCACCGCAAGCCGCTATGACGACGAAGAAAAAACCCAAGGTCTACATAACCCGCAAGCTGCCCGATGTCGTCGAAACCCGCATGCGCGAGCTCTTCGATGCCGAGTTGAATATCGATGACACGCCGCGATCCGCCCTCGAACTTGCCGAAGCCGTCAAGAACTGTGACGTGCTCGTTCCGACCGTAACGGACCGGATCGACACAGCCCTCATCGATCAGGCCGGGCCGCAGATGAAGCTGATCGCCAGCTTTTCGAACGGTACCGATCATATCGATGTCGAAGCCGCCGCCCGCAAGGGCATCACCGTCACCAATACGCCGAATGTGCTGACCGAGGACACTGCCGACATGACCATGGCGCTGATCCTCGCCGTGCCGCGCCGGATTGGCGAAGGTGCGCGCGTGCTGACCGACAGGCCCGGCGAATGGGCCGGCTGGTCTCCCACCTGGATGCTCGGCCGTCGCATGCATGGAAAGCGCATCGGCATCGTTGGCATGGGCCGTATCGGCACGGCTGTTGCGCGACGCGCCAAGGCCTTCGGCCTGTCGATCCATTATCACAACCGTAAGCGCGTCAATCCGGCGACGGAGGACGAATTGGAGGCGACCTATTGGGAAAGCCTCGATCAGATGCTCGCTCGCGTCGACATCGTCTCGGTCAATTGCCCCTCGACACCAGCGACCTTCCATCTGCTCTCGGCACGACGCCTGGCGTTGCTGCAGCCGACCGCCTATCTCGTCAACACCGCCCGCGGTGACGTGATCGACGAGGCGGCTCTCATCAAATGCCTGCGAGAAGGAAAGATCGCCGGCGCCGGCCTCGATGTTTTCGAAAACGAACCTGTCGTCAATCCGAAGCTGGTGAAGCTCGCCAACGAGGGCAAGGTCGTGCTGTTGCCACATATGAGTTCGGCGACGATCGAGGGACGTGCGGAAATGGGCGACAAGGTCATCATCAACATCCGCGCCTTCATGGACGGTCACCGGCCGCCGAACCGGGTGCTGCCCGGACGGTGAGGCCTCCCACCTCAGCCGGCAAGCGCTTTCCGCATCTCGATAAATGTCACGCGCGTGAAGCCAGGATGGGACTTCTCTGCGGTCTTGACAAAGCCCCAGGCGGCGAAGGTCGAGTGATTGCCGACGAGTTCTATCCGCGTCTCGAGCCTTAATGCCGAAAGGCCGAGATCGCACGCCGTCTTCTCGGCGATATCAAGCAGGCGACGGCCGACGCCTTTGCCTTGTGCCGATGGCAGAACCGCAAGCTTTCCGACATAGAGGCAGTCCGTCTCCGGGCGCAGGAAAATGCATCCGGCAAGCCGTCCGTCATTCTCCACGGCATAAGCAATTTCCACCCTTGTTTTCTCCACCAGCGATTCCACCGTCAGGCGGATTGCGGAAGAGGGCGGATCGATGCGGCCTTCCATATAGGCGAAGGATGCGAGAACGAGATCAAGCAGCTCATTCCAGCGGGCAAAGCCCTCATCGATGCGAAAAGGCGTCATGCGGTCTTGCTCTGCCTCGCGCGCCGGCGCTTGTAGCGGATCGTATCGAAACGGGCCGATAGCGCATCATAGAGCAGCAGCCGGCCGATCAGCGGTTCACCTGCACCGGTAATGAGCTTGATCGCCTCCATGGCCATCAGCGTGCCGATAACGCCCGTGAGTGCACCGATGATCCCGGCTTCCGCGCAGGCTGGGATCAGTCCGGTCGGTGGTGCTTCGGGAAAAAGGTCGCGATAGCCGGGATTGGCCGTACCGTCTTCGGCAGTCTCATAGGGTTTCAGCACGGTCAGCGATCCGTCGAAGCGGCCGACTGCACCGGTGACGAGCGGGATGTGCGCTTCCTCGGCTGCATCGGCAGCCGCATATCGTGTGTCGAAATTATCGGAGCCGTCGATCAAGAGATCGAAGCCCGAAAGGTGTCGGCGCGCAACGTCTGCCGAAAAGCGCTCGGTGAACCGGATGATCTTGATATGCGGGTTCAGTCGCGTAATCGCTTGCGCTGCACTCTCCGTCTTCAGCTCGCCGATCGTGCCGGAATCGTGGATAACCTGCCGCTGCAGATTGGAAAGGGAAACGCGGTCGTCATCGGCAATACCAAGCGTGCCGACGCCTGCGGCGGCCAGATATTGCAGGATCGGCGCACCAAGCCCTCCGGCGCCGATCACCAGCACGCGCGCGGCCTTCAGCTTCTGCTGACCCGCGCCACCGATTTCCGGCAGCAGGATATGACGATGATAACGCGCAATTTCGTCCGGGCCGAGAGGTTCCATAGGTCTGATGCTATCACGCCCCGAACCGGCAGGAGAAGCGCTATCGCTCATTCGAAAACCCTTCCGTCGGCAACCGTGAAAAACTGTGCCCGCTCGCCAAGTGCCGCAAACATCTGATGGTCCGTTCCTGTCATGAAGGCCTGGCCGCCGAGCCCATCTATGAGGTCGAACAATGCAGCACGGCGCCCCTCGTCGAGATGGGCGGCGATCTCGTCCAAGAGCAGAACCGGCGCATGGCCCGTGAGATTGCCGACGAGCCGCGCATGGGCAAGCACAAGGCCCACCAGCAGGGCCTTTTGCTCACCGGTCGAGCAGCGCGCTGCTCCCATCTGCTTCTCGCGATGATGCACGATGAGATCGGCGCGATGCGGCCCCTCCAGTGTGCGTCCGGCGCCGGCATCGCGATAACGGTTGGCGGCGAGCGTTGACGCATATTCGTCTTCCAAGTCGACCGAAGGCCTGGAGAACTGGCCGTCCATAAAGCCCGAGAGCTGCAGCGATGCTGACGGGAAGGGGGAGGTCTCGCGGCATTCTTCGATCAGCCGCGTCAGCAGGCCGAGCATTTCCTGCCGCGCGAGCGCCATGGCGATGCCGAGGCTTGCCATCTGCTCCTCGATACCGGAAAGCCAGGACGGATCGAAACGGCCTTCGTCGAGCAACTTGTTGCGGCTGCGCATGGCACGTTCGAAATCGCTCGCCCGCTTGCCATGTTCAGGGTCGAGCGACAGCACCAGCCGGTCGAGGAACCGCCGGCGGTCGGACGAGCCGCCGGTAAAGAGCCCATCCATGGTCGGAGTCAGCCAGAGTACGCGCAAATGGTCCGTCAGCTCGTCGATCGTTTTCGCGGTCGTTCCATTGATGCGCAGCCGGCGCGTGGTCGTCTCGTCGCTGGCATCGATCCCGGTGCCGATCTCGACATCGCCTTCCATGCCATCGAGTTCGGCAAAGATAGAAAACCCACCCGTCGCATGCACGCGGGTGATGTCGCCATAGGCGGCGCGGCGCAGCCCGCGTCCGGGCGAGAGGAAGGAGACAGCCTCCATGAGGTTGGTCTTGCCGGCGCCGTTGTCACCGGTCAGCACCACATGCCGCCCGTCGAGCGAAAGCGAGGCCGATGCGTAATTGCGAAAATCGGTCAGCTTCAGGCGGGAAAGGGAAACCTTGTGCGGCATCGGATATCCGGAATCATTAGCGCTGACAGCTAAGCCGAAGCCGCACGGATATCAAGGCTGAGAGCTGCTTATGTCTCTAATGCCTGCGAGGGACGGGAGCCTCCAGCTGCGCTTCGGCCTCTGCAATCGCCTTTTCGATCCAGTAGAGAAGATCCGGCCGGTTTTCTATCGAGCCGCGCAAGGATTTCAACGAGTCGAGGATCATCGTCAGCCTCTGGCGGCGCATATCGATGACGATACTGTCGGCATCAGATTTCCCGGTGGGAGAGGATATCATCGCAGTATTCGAAGCCTCATGTCGGATGCGTCTTAGGGGGTCGGCGCGACTAACTATCGCCGATGCAATGAAGTCAACTAAAGGGTGTTCAATTTTTTGCGATATCGCCGTCAAGTGATCAAATGAGGAGTAAAGGTTGTATAATGTTCAATGAGACAACTCTTTAGGCGGTATAATGCCAAAAAAAGTCGGTTGAAATTTGCAACTTCCGGGTTGAGATATTCAGCTGACGCTATATGGTAAATAAAGGGTTTATCGGGAGAGAATGCTGCAGTGCCAGATCCGGTTGATATCATTGTCGGTCGCAACGTGAGACAACTTCGCGCTCGCCGACGTGTTTCTCAACTGGAACTCGGTGAAGCGCTGGGCCTTACATTCCAGCAGATTCAGAAATACGAGAAGGGGACGAACCGCGTCTCTGCCAGCAAGCTGCATCAGATAGCGGTCTTCCTTGGAGTGGATATTTCCGAGCTTTTCGAAGGTGCCGGCATTTCCCAGTTCACCAATCGTGTTGAGCTGAGCCCCGAGGCTTATGAGCTGGCGGTCAGCTATGACAGGTTGAGTTCGTCTGCGGGCAAGCAGGCAGTCAAGACGATCCTCAATCTCATGAGCGGTCAGGCAACCGAAAACGCTGCCTGAAGCGTTCCAAACATCCTTGAAACTATCGAGATTCAGTGAAGCTCGCGCTCGTGCAGCGCAACGAGCAGGGCATCCTGTGTCTGATGGCCGGCATGATAAAGGTCGATCGCGATGCTGGCGATCGAAAGGCCCTGCTGGCTGCGGAGCTTGATATTGCGTTCGGCGCACCACGTATAGAGCGCACCTGCCAGCGCATCGACATCTTCGGACAGGCAGTTGGAAAAGTTCGTTGCCGACATGGATATACCCTCTGTTAGTCCCGGACTGCGGGCCAAAGACAGTATGGAATTCAGGAACTTGCAAGCATCATCCGGTCTCTGCGTTAACACAAGACATCTGTGTGCCGGCCTGCGTCCCGGCCTGATACATGTGTCCCGGATTGGGGCGCGCACGAAAAAAGCCGGAGGCGGAACCCTCCGGCTTTTGTAACCTTGAAAGATATCGAGATCAGCCCTCGAAGAATTCCTTCATCCGGGCAAAGAAGCCCGTCGATTCCGGATTGTTCTCCTTGGAGGAGAGCTGCTCGAATTCCTGCAGAAGCTCGCGCTGGCGCTTGGAAAGCTTCTGCGGCGTTTCGATCTGGATCTGGATGTAGAGATCGCCTGTCTGGCTGGAACGCAGCACCGGCATGCCCTTGCCCTTCAGGCGGAATTGTTTGCCCGCCTGCGTACCCTCGGGAACGGTGACACGCGACTTGGTGCTGTCGAGCGTTGCCACATCGAAGGTGCCGCCGAGCGCTGCCGTCGTCATGGAGATCGGCACGGCGCAATAGAGATCGGCTCCGTCGCGCTGATAGAACTCATGCGGCTTCACCGACAGGAAGATATAGAGATCGCCCGCCGGGCCGCCGCGCATGCCGGCTTCGCCTTCGCCCTGCAGGCGAATGCGGGTGCCGTCCTCGATGCCGGCAGGGATGTTAACCGAAAGCGAACGCTCTTCGGTCACACGGCCCTGGCCGTGGCACTTCGGGCACGGATCGGGAATGATCTGACCGCGACCATGGCATGTCGGGCAGGTACGTTCGATCGAAAAGAACCCCTGTGCTGCGCGCACGCGGCCCGAACCCTGGCAGGTGCCGCAGGTCTTCGGTTGCGTGCCGGGCTTCGCGCCGGAGCCAGAACAGACGTCGCAGGTAATCGACGTCGGAACGCGGATCTGCGCCGTCTTGCCGGAGTAAGCCTCTTCCAGCGAGATTTCCATATTGTAGCGAAGGTCGGCGCCGCGTTCGCGGCCGCCCGAAGAGCGTTGCCGTCCACGGCCGCCGCCCATCATCTCGCCGAAAATATCCTCGAAGATGTCGGAGAAACCGCCACCGGCAAATCCGCCGCCGCCGGGACCGCCCATGCCGCCATGCTCGAAGGCCGCATGGCCGTAACGGTCGTAGGCAGCGCGCTTCTGCGGGTCCTTCAGCGTTTCGTAGGCTTCATTGATTTCCTTGAACTTGCGTTCGGCGTCTTTGTCATCCGGGTTCTTGTCCGGATGGTATTTCATTGCCAGCTTGCGGAAGGCGCTCTTCAGCTCTTTTTCATCCGCCGTCTTGGCTACACCCAGAGTTTCGTAAAAGTCCGCTTTTGCCAATTTAAGCCCCGGAAATGGATTTCCGGCTGCCATGGTGAGCAGCCGGATGTCTATCGTCTAGCAAAGGCCGCCAGCCCACGATTACGCGGACTTCTTGCGGTCGTCGTCCTTGACTTCTTCGTAGTCGGCATCGACGACATTGTCATCCGCAGCCGAAGCGTCGGTAGTGCCGCCTTCGGCCTGCTGGGCTTCATAGATCGCCTGGCCGAGCTTCATGGACACTTCCATGAGCGTCTGGGTCTTGGCCTTGATGTCTTCGGCGTCGGCTTCGGTTGCTTCGGTCGCGGACTTCAGAGCGGCAATCGCGTCGGAGATTGCAGTGCGGTCGGCTTCGGAAACCTTGTCGCCGTAATCCTTGAGCGACTTCTCCGTGGAATGGATCAAGCTTTCGGCCTGGTTCTTGGCTTCCACGCCTTCGCGACGCTTCTTGTCCTCGGCGGCATGCGATTCGGCATCCTTGACCATCTTTTCGATGTCGGCGTCGGAAAGACCACCGGAAGCCTGGATGCGGATCTGTTGTTCCTTACCGGTGCCCTTGTCCTTGGCCGAAACCTGCACGATGCCGTTCGCGTCGATATCGAAGGTGACTTCGATCTGCGGAACGCCGCGCGGTGCCGGCGGCAGGCCAACGAGGTCGAACTGGCCGAGCAGCTTGTTGTCGGCAGCCATTTCACGCTCGCCCTGCGAGACGCGGATGGTGACGGCCTGCTGGTTGTCGTCGGCAGTCGAGAAGGTCTGGCTCTTCTTCGTCGGGATCGTCGTGTTGCGTTCGATCAGACGGGTGAAGACACCTCCGAGCGTTTCGATGCCGAGAGACAGCGGGGTCACGTCGAGAAGCAGAACGTCCTTGACGTCGCCCTGCAGAACGCCGGCCTGGATGGCTGCGCCGAGAGCAACGACTTCATCCGGGTTGACGCCCTTGTGCGGTTCCTTGCCGAACAGCTGCTTGACGACTTCCTGGACCTTCGGCATGCGGCTCATACCACCGACGAGAACGACTTCGTCGATCTCGGCTGCAGTGACGCCGGCATCCTTGAGGGCTGCTTTGCACGGAGCGATGGTGCGCTGAACGAGATCGTCGACCAGGCTTTCGAGCTTGGCGCGGGTCAGTTTCAGGGTCAGGTGCTTCGGACCGGAAGCGTCAGCCGTGATGAACGGCAGGTTGATTTCGGTCTGTTGCGAAGAGGACAGCTCGATCTTTGCCTTTTCGGCAGCTTCCTTGAGGCGCTGCAGGGCGAGCTTGTCGTTCTTCAGGTCGATGCCGTTGTCCTTCTTGAACTCGGCAACGAGATATTCGACGAGGCGCATGTCGAAGTCTTCACCGCCGAGGAAAGTATCGCCGTTGGTTGACTTCACTTCGAAGACGCCGTCACCGATCTCGAGGATCGAGATATCGAAGGTACCGCCGCCAAGGTCGTAAACGGCGATCGTCTTGCCGTCCTTCTTGTCAAGGCCGTAGGCGAGCGCTGCAGCGGTCGGCTCGTTGATGATGCGCAGCACTTCAAGACCGGCGATCTTGCCGGCATCCTTGGTTGCCTGACGCTGCGCGTCGTTGAAGTAGGCGGGAACGGTGATGACGGCCTTTTCGACCTTTTCACCGAGATAGGACTCGGCGGTTTCCTTCATCTTCTGAAGGATCATCGCGGAAATCTGTGCGGGCGAGTAGCCCTTGCCGTTGGCTTCGACCCAGGCGTCGCCATTGTCACCTTTGACGATGGTGAAGGGAACGAGGTGCTTGTCCTTCTCGACGGTCGGATCTTCGTAACGGCGGCCGATGGGGCGCTTTACGGCGAAGAGTGTGTTCGTGGGGTTGGTGACCGCCTGGCGCTTTGCCGGCTGGCCGACGAGGCGTTCGCCGTCATCGGAAAATGCCACCATGGAAGGGGTCGTACGCGCGCCTTCCGCGTTCTCTATGACCTTTGCGTCTTTGCCGTCCATGACTGCGACGCAGGAATTTGTCGTTCCAAGGTCGATACCAATTACTTTTGCCATGTCATTCTCTCCTTGAAGCAAGCTGTCGGAACCCCGGTAAGGCATTTCCCTGACAGCCCCTTACGGGATGGGTCTACTAAGATTACGCAATCGTGATTGCGGTGATGCGGCGTATATAAGGAGCGGATTTCTGGACTGCAAGGCGAGAAATGACCCGGAATCCAGCAAAACGAATGTGTTGCATTCAATTTTTACAGTAGCCGGAAAAGGGTCTGCTTTGCACCGTCGAACCACGCAAATCTTGCATGCCGAGCCTTGCGCAGGACGTGCTCCCGAAAGGCCTTCATATCCCGTTCCAATACTGTCTACTGCCCCATGATGAGATCGAGCAGGGTCGTGCGTCGCGGCTGCGCCCCTGACGTTGCTTGCGGTCCGCCCACATCACCGGGCGGCACCATGTCGTCGTAACCGCCGCCGGCAACATCGGCGGGCGGCACAGGTCCGCCATTCACCGGCGTCACCGCCCGCGACTGTCCGGGCGCCGGCGGATAACGGTTCAGGTCGGCATTCCCACCAAAAACGCCGGAAATGATGCTGCCGACCGTCGAAGGCTGCTCGGGAGCCGGCTGAGCCTGCGCCATCGGCTGGCCGTTGCCGAGGTCGGTGCCAGGGTTGGCGCCAGAGTCGGGGAGTGTCTGGCCCATGCCGAAGAGCGGCGCTGGAGAAAGCCCCTTATGCGCGGCGACCATGAATTCCTTCCAGGCTTTGGCCGGAAGCCCTCCGCCGGTTACCTTCTTCATCGGCTTGCCGTCGTCATTGCCGAACCATACGCCTGTCGTCAGGTTGCTGGTGAAGCCGACGAACAATGCGTCGCGTGAGTTTTGCGTCGTGCCGGTCTTGCCGGCCGCCTGCCAGCCGGGAAGCTTGGCGCTCGAGCCTGTGCCGCCGTTGATGACGCCCATCATCATCATGTTCATTTCGGCGACGATCTGCTCGGATAACACGCGGGGCGGATTGTCGTAGGTGTTCTCGTAAAGCACCTTGCCATCAGTGGTGGTCACCCGGCGGATCACATGCGGCGTCGCTTTGTAGCCACCGTTCATGAAGGCGGCATAGGAGGATGTCAGCTCCATGAGCGACACTTCCGAGGTGCCGAGTGCGATAGAGGCATTGGGCTGTAGGTCTGATTCGATGCCGAGACGATGCGCGAGCTTGATCACCTGATCCGGCCCGTCATACATCACGAGCTGGGCGGCCACCGTGTTCAGTGACTTGGCGAGCGCGGTGCGGAGCGTCACTTCGCCGTTGTATTTCTTCTCGTAATTTTCAGGCGTCCAGTCGCCGATGCGGATCGGCGCGTCGTTGAAGACGGAATCCGGCGTCAGGCCTTTTTCAAGTGCGGCGGCATAAACGAATGGTTTGAAGGAGGAGCCTGGCTGGCGTTTGGCCTTGACGGCGCGGTTGAACTGGCTCGTCGCATAATCCCTGCCGCCGACAAGCGCCCGGATCGCGCCCGTGCCGTCGATCGAGACGAGAGCTGCCTGCGACGCATCGAACTTGCCGCCCTCTTTGTCGAGCACGTCGACCAGCGACTGCTCGGCTTTCTTTTCGAGCGTCTTGTCGATGGTCGTGTCGACGATGACGTCTTCCTTCACGTCGCCGACCAGCCCCTGCAGCTCGTCCATCACCATATCGGCGACGTATTGCCCGGCGCCCGACCAATAGCTTCGGGCAGAAGCCGGCGTCTGTGACATCGCCGTCTTGATTTCGTCCGCGCTGATATATCCCTGATCGCGCATCGCCCGCAGCACGACCTGCGCGCGGGCGTTTGCCGCCTCCGCATCGCGTGCCGGGGAAAGTCGCGATGGTGCCTTCACGAGACCCGCAAGCAGTGCAGCTTCGCCGAGGTTCACGTCGCGCGCCGACTTGTTGAAATAGCGGCGGGCCGCCGCTTCAACGCCATAGGCATTCGAGCCGAAATAGACCCGGTTCAGATACATCGCAAGGATCTGGTCCTTGGTGTATTTCTGCTCCAGCCAGAAGGAGAGCAGCACTTCCTGCACCTTGCGCTCCAGCGTGCGGTCGGGCGAGAGGAACAGGTTCTTGGCAAGCTGCTGCGTCAGCGTTGAGCCGCCCTGGATCGGCTGGCCCGTCAAGTTGTTGATGAAGGCGCGCGCAAGTCCGAACGGATCGACGCCGAAATGCGAATAGAAACGACGGTCCTCGATGGCGATGACGGCTTCCGGAATATAGGGCGACATGTTCTCCAGCGAGAGTGCTTCGCCGCCGGTCGCGCCGCGATTGGCGATCACGCTGCCGTCCACGGCGGTGATCTTGACGTTGGGCGGCCGCTCTGGGATTGCCCAGGTGCTGGCGCTCGGCATGCGCGAACCATAATAGAACACGAGCCCGGCAACACCGATGCCGGCCCAGATGCCAAGCACGATGCACCAGTAGACGACCCTGCGCAGGAATGCGAACAGGCCGCCGCCTTCGCGTTTCCGAGGCTCGGGACGGCGCTTCGCCGATGCGCGGCGGGGGGCGGGAGATTTTGATGTACGTTTGGAGCCGTGCCGCCCGTCGATGCGGTCGTCGGCATCGAGCGCGAATTCGTCATCCTCCTCACGCCGCCCACGGCCGTTGAAGGACGGTTCGATCCTGTCGTCTGATCTGCGTCTGGCTACCATCGTGGAGCGGTTGACCCTTGTTATAAGACCGCGCCCCAGAGCAACGGTTTTATTCGACTGAACTGTAAATGCGGCGAATTAACGGGCTGTTAAGAACAACACCAATACGGCCAAGTACCCCGCCTGGTTGTTTTTTCTCCGTTAACCAGCCGCGAGTTCCCGCATGGCCGCAATTCGTTGAGACCGTCACAAAACCGACACATATCGCCACGACGTCCGCCCGTCCCGGAAGCGGACGCGCTCCACGCAGCGGCGAGCCGGCTGAAGATCTCCTTGGCTCCTATGCGGAGATGCGCGACCTGCTGGCTATCCAGCGTCGCACATCTTCTGGCTGGTGAGGGAACCAATAGGCTTCGCGGTAGTTTTATCAGAAGCGGGACATACCCCTCACGTCCCGCTCAGATCGGCCGTCTCCCCTCAACACGCGCCGATCAATATCAGGCCCGGCGTATCACGAGATACGTCGGGTCCTTTTCTTTAGGGACGATAGGGGCCGCGATCGCGATAATAATAGTCCGGCCCGCGGCGCCAGCGGTCGCGATCATGATAGAAATCGCGGTTGCGGTAATAGCGGTCCCAATATGGGCCGACGCTGAATGTCACTGTCGGAATACCGAGCGGACGGTAATATTGCGGGCCGACATAGATCCGACGCCGCTCATAGGTCGCCTGGACATATTGGCCGGAAACCCAGCCGCGGCCTCCATAGAATTCCACATCGCACCAGGGCGTATCGGCAAGGCAGCCGCGGATTTGCAGCGGCGTGCCGTTTGGAATGACGGCGACGGCAGGATAGCGCGTGCTCGGGCCGGCACGCATGTTCACGTTCGCAGTCGAAATGCCCTGCGCCGCTTCGGCAATGGCAGGCGCCAGCAGCAAGAGACCACCCGCGACAATTTTCAGAAGAATATGTTTCACCTTTTACTCCTCGCGATGAACGACGGACGCCGGGCGTCGGGAGCGACATTTCCCCGGCGGGGCAAAGATAGAGCGCCTGCGGCGCAGGTCACGCAGCGCAGGTTTCACTTTGTCTTTCAAAGGCTTATAGGGGCGTTCGGATGAACGAAGCTTGAACGGCGGTCAAGCTTTTATTCGGGGCCTTGAAATGTAAAAGGCGGCTTCCGATATAAGGTTCAAGAAATCGCAGCCCGGAAATGTTGTGCGCCCTGTCGGTGATACCGTTTCCGAGATCTGGTTGGATGGATCGTTTACCGGTCGTTAATCCTTCAGGATCACTCTGGCTGTGCATTATCTGCTTCTCCTTTGACCACGGATGTACTGGCACTGAGATGAGGCGGATAACGGAAGGCCGGTTCGAACCGGCCTTTTTGTTGGCAGATTTCGGATGGCGTGCCGCGCGAGAGCGCGGGCACGCCTTTTTCGTTTCAGGCCTTCAGTGCAGTCAGGATACGCACCCAGGAGCGGATGCCCTTGTGGTAGGAGGCAAGCTCGTATTTCTCGTTAGGCGAATGGATGCGGTCGTCGGAGAGACCGAAGCCGACGAGCAGGGATTCCATGCCGAGCATCTTCTGGAAATCGCCGACGATCGGGATCGAGCCGCCCATGCCGATGACGACGGCAGGCTTCGGCCATTCATCCGAAAGCGCGGTCCGCGCCTTGGTCAGAACAGGCGAGTCATAGGAAAGATGGATGGCCGGCGAGGCGCCATGCGGATGGAACTCGACCGAGCAGTCGGCCGGGATCTTCGAGCGAACGTAATTGCGGAAGCTTTCGCGGATCGCTGCCGGATCCTGTGTGCCGACGAGGCGGAAGGAAACCTTCGCCGATGCCTTGGCGGCAATCACGGTCTTGAAACCTTCGCCGGTATAGCCGCCCCAGATGCCGTTGACCTCGGCCGTCGGCCGAGCCCATGTGAGTTCCAGGACCGAGCGGCCCTTTTCGCCCGAGGGGATGGAGAGGCCGACTTCGCCGAGGAAGCTTTCCGCCGACTTGCCGAGCGCTTCCCAGGATGCCTTGATATTGGAGGGTGTTTCTTCGACGCCGTTGTAGAAACCGTCGAGCGTGATGCGTCCGGTCTCGTCATGCAGGCCGGCAAGTGCTTCCACGAGAATATGGATCGGATTGGCGGCAGCACCGCCGAAAAGGCCGGAATGCAGGTCGCGGTCGGCAGCCGTCACCACGACTTCCTCGCCGACAAGACCACGAAGGGCAGCCGCGATTGCCGGTGTATCGCGATCCCACATGCTGGTGTCGCAGACGAGGGCATAGTCGGCCTTGAGTTCGGCAGCATTGGCTTCGAGGAACGGCTTCAGCGACGGCGAGCCGGATTCTTCCTCGCCCTCGAAAAGTATGGTGACGCGGCAGGGAAGGGCGCCATTGATTTCCTTGTAGGCGCGGCAGGCTTCGACGAAAGTCATCAGCTGACCCTTGTCGTCGGCAGTACCGCGGCCGGTCAGGATCTTGCGGCCATTGCCGGCGTCCTTGACGGCGGGATCGAAAGGATCGTTTTCCCATAGCTCGATCGGATCGACCGGCTGCACGTCATAGTGACCGTAGAACAAGACGTGGGGCGCATCAGCCGAGGCGCCTTCATGATGGGCGACCACCATCGGATGGCCGGGCGTGTCGCGAACCGAGGCGTCAAAGCCCAGTGTCCTCAGATAGGCGGTGAGCCACTCGGCTGCCTTGCGGCATTCGGCCTTGTAGGCCGGATCGGTCGAGATCGACTTGATGCGCAACAGCTCAAACAGCTTTTCAAGGCTTGAATCGAGATTCCGGTCCGCACGCGCAAGGATAGGATTTAGTTCGGTCATTTCCGACTCCTTCTGGAATTCCGCCGGACGATAGACCCAATTGGCTGTGGTTTCGAGCGTCAAATTTCAGGGTGTTATGTTGGCGCTAAATGCTACAATAAATGAAGTGGCGGCGCCTAATGCAAGTTACGGTTATTTAGAATACTCTAAATAATCTCGCCCAGACTTTCGAGGTGGCGAATGTTCTCTGTCATTGCCTGCATCAGGGATAATCATGACTGGCGGCTGGTTATCGCAGCGGTGATTGTCTGCCTCGTCGGCAGCCTGACGACCATGCTCCTTCTCTTCCGTGCCCAGGAATGCGATGTCGGCCAGCGAGAGTGGTCACCGGGAAATGCTGCTGATTGCCAAGGATGAGAGACAGATCCGTGTCGAGGTCGCCACACGGCCGATCGCTTATCGCGGACGCCATTGCGATGTTCTCGTCGTTCGTGACTCGCTCAGCGCACGCGCACCGAAGAGAGGATCGAGCATCTGCCAATCACGATGTTTCGACAGGCGCCGCAGGTCGCTGAGCTGGAGTTGGCGCAGATTGCAGACATGCCGAGGCGAAGGTAATAAAGCGTAGCCGCCGCCCAGGGCGATTCAGAGTGCCTTTGCGTTGTTGATGAGGCGCCGGATATATTCCAGCATCAGCTCCCGTTCGAAGGCCCGGAAGCCCTTGAATAGGGCAAGATCGGCCTCGCGCGCCGTGTCGATGGCTTCCGTTTCCATTGCCTTGGCTTTCTCGCTTAGGAAGATCAGCTGGGCGCGCTTGTCGGTGGGGTGAGGGCGACGCTCGATCAGCCCGTCACGCGCCATGCGCGAGAGCGTGTTGGCCATCGTCGCCTGCTCGATATCGACGCGCTCCAGAAGCTGCTTCTGGGTCAGCCCGTCTTCGGCCCAAAGCTCCAGAAGTATCGGGAACTGGCCGGGAGAAAAGCCGAGCCCTGCCGCGCGCTGATGCAGCGAGCGGGCAAAACCCTTGGCCAGCTGGCTGGCAAGGTAGGCGCCGGATTCCATTCGATTAAATCCCATGATTGTAAGTTAGGCTCAAAATCGTGCAGTAGACAATGCAACAAATCGCATACGATCCATCAAAACATAGGAACGAAGCTCTTAATTTTTGAGTGCTGCAGCGAATGGCCGAAAACTAAGCCGCCACGGCCTGGAGGAAGGCCATGGCGGCTTGAAAATGAGGACAAAGGCCCGGAGAGGGGGATGAGGCCTTTGTCCAAGCCTGACGCGGGCGGGGGACAAGCCGGCTATCAGACCCGCGGCGCGATCAAACGCCGGTAAGCCAGATTTGTGATTGAAATTGTGGTTTTTCAAGGGAAAGGGAAAAAACCGCCTATTACAAATTGGTAACAGTTTGGTGAGGCGGAATCTTTTTGCACAACCAAGTTTATATGGACCTCGAAGAACCGCCGCGCTATCCATGCTGCCATGAAAAAAGGCGATCATCTCTTCCTTGTCGACGGTTCGGGCTTCATCTTCCGGGCCTTTCATGCATTGCCCCCGCTGACGCGCAAATCCGATGGCCTGCCGGTCGGCGCCGTCTCGGGTTTCTGCAACATGCTTTGGAAGCTGCTGAGGGATGCACGCAGCACCGATGTGGCCGCCACGCCGACCCATCTCGCCGTCATTTTCGACTATTCGTCGAAGACCTTCCGCAAGGATCTCTATGACGCCTATAAGGCGAACCGTTCGGCACCGCCCGAAGAGCTGGTGCCACAGTTCGGCCTGATCCGCGAGGCGACGCGCGCCTTCAATCTTCCCTGCATCGAGACGGAAGGTTTCGAAGCCGACGATATCATCGCCACCTATGCCCGCCAGGCCGAAGCCGTCGGCGCCGACGTGACGATCGTCTCCTCCGACAAGGATTTGATGCAGCTCGTCACGACCAATGTCCACATGTATGACAGCATGAAGGACAAGCAGATCAGCATCCCCGATGTCATCGAGAAATGGGGTGTGCCGCCGGAAAAGATGATCGACCTGCAGGCCATGACCGGCGATTCCGTCGATAATGTTCCGGGCATTCCGGGCATCGGTCCCAAGACGGCCGCCCAGCTTCTCGCCGAATATGGCGATCTCGATACCCTTCTCGAGCGTGCCCACGAGATCAAGCAGGAAAAGCGTCGCCAGACGATTCTCGAAAACATCGACAAGGCAAAGCTCTCCCGCGAGCTGGTGCGCCTGCGCACCGACGTGCCGCTGGAGCTTGACCTCGACGCGCTCATCCTGGAGCCGCAGAACGGCCCCAAGCTGATCGGCTTCCTGAAGACCATGGAGTTCACGACGCTGACGCGCCGTGTCGCGGAAGTCTGCAATTGCGATGCCAGCGAGATCGAGCCTGCTTTCGTGAAGATCGAATGGGGTGCGGAAGCGCATGGCCCGGATCTCGATGCAGCCGAGCCGGAGCCTGTCGCGGGCACTATCCCTGACGTAGGTGGCGAAGCCGTCGCGGTTCCGCCGCGTGCAAAGGCGAAAACTGCGGTCGAAGGCATGTTTGCGCCGGCCGATCTTGCCAAGGCGCGGGCAGAGGCTTTTGCGACCCTGCCGTTTGACCATTCCTCCTATGTGACGATCCGCGACCTGGCGACCCTCGATCGGTGGATCGCCGACGCGCGGGACACCGGCCTCGTCGCCTTCGATACGGAAACGACCTCGCTCGATGCCATGCAGGCCGAGCTCGTCGGCTTCTCCCTGGCGATTGCCGATAATGCGACAGACCCAACCGGCACACGCATCCGCGCCGCCTACGTGCCGATCAGCCACAAGACGGGAGTCGGTGACCTGCTCGGCGGTGGGCTCGCGGAAAACCAGATCCCGATGCGCGACGCGCTATCGCGGCTGAAGGCGCTGCTGGAGGATGAATCGATCCTCAAGGTGGCGCAGAACCTGAAATACGACTACCTGCTGATGAAGCGCTACGGCATCGAGACGAAGAGTTTCGACGATACGATGCTGATATCCTATGTGCTCGATGCCGGCACGGGCGCGCACGGCATGGACCCCTTGTCTGAAAAATTCCTCGGACACACACCGATCGCCTACAAGGATGTTGCCGGCTCCGGCAAGTCCAACGTCACTTTCGACCTCGTGGATATCGAGCGCGCGACCCACTACGCCGCAGAAGACGCCGACGTGACGCTGCGCCTCTGGATGGTGCTGAAGCCGCGCCTTGCCGCTACTCAGCTGACGCGCGTCTATGAGCGTCTGGAACGTCCGCTCGTGCCTGTTCTGGCGCGCATGGAAGAACGTGGCATCACGGTCGACCGCCAGATCCTGTCGCGCCTGTCGGGCGAACTGGCTCAAGGGGCAGCCAGGTTCGAGGATGAAATCTATCAGCTTGCCGGCGAGAGGTTCAACATCGGCTCTCCCAAGCAGCTCGGCGACATCCTGTTCGGCAAGATGGGCCTTGCCGGCGGCAGCAAGACCAAGACCGGCCAATGGTCGACCTCGGCAAGCGTGCTGGAAGACTTGGCGGCGGCCGGCTTCGAGCTGCCCCGCAAGATCGTCGACTGGCGCCAGCTCACTAAGCTGAAGTCCACCTACACGGATGCGCTTCCGGGTTACATCCATCCGGAAACGAAGCGGGTGCACACCTCCTATTCACTGGCATCGACGACGACAGGCCGCCTTTCCTCCTCTGAGCCGAACCTTCAGAACATTCCGGTCCGCACCGCCGAAGGCCGCAAGATTCGCACCGCCTTCATTTCATCGCCCGGCCACAAGCTGATCTCGGCCGACTACAGCCAGATCGAGCTGCGCGTGCTCGCCCATGTCGCTGAGATCCCGCAGCTCGTGCGCGCTTTCGAAGACGGCATCGACATCCACGCCATGACCGCCTCCGAAATGTTCGGCGTTCCCGTCGAGGGCATGCCGGCCGAGGTGCGCCGCCGCGCCAAGGCGATCAACTTCGGCATCATCTACGGCATTTCCGCCTTCGGTCTCGCCAACCAGCTTTCCATCGAGCGCTCGGAAGCCGGTGACTATATCAAGAAGTATTTCGAGCGTTTCCCCGGCATCCGCGATTACATGGAAAGCCGCAAGCAGATGGCCCGCGACAAGGGCTATGTCGAGACGATCTTCGGCCGCCGAATCAATTATCCGGAAATCCGCTCGTCCAATCCTTCGGTCCGCGCCTTCAACGAACGTGCTGCCATCAACGCACCGATCCAGGGTTCGGCCGCTGACGTCATCCGGCGCGCGATGATCAAGATCGAACCGGCGCTCGCCGAGGCAGGCCTTGCCGATCGGGTGCGCATGCTCTTGCAGGTGCACGATGAATTGATCTTCGAGGTCGAAGACGAGGATGTCGAAAAGGCGATGCCAACAATCGTTTCGGTGATGGAAAATGCCACCTCGCCGGCCCTTGAAATGCGCGTACCGCTTAGGGTCGACGCACGCGCCGCCACCAATTGGGACGAGGCGCATTAAGGCATGTCGCGCAAAACTGCGCAGCGGTTTTGCGGCAACGGCATGCGAAAACGAAAGCCGAAGTGCGGCAAGCGGATCTGAAAGATCGCGCCGCGCTTTAGGTGCTTCGTGAGATTACCCCAAAGATTTTTCCTGAAGACTCAAATCTCTGAAACCAATGGAGTTTCCTCTTTTTGGCCGTCCCGCAACGGAACGGCTGGAAGGAACTTATTAACCTTCATTTCCTATCCGGAAGGATGTCCGAATTTACCAAGCGTGAGTGAGTAGCTGTCGCATGCGTTTTCCCAGAACCAATTTGACGGATGCCGGAGATTTCTCGTCCGGACTGGAAGCTGAACATCCCGTGGAAAATGCCCCCGTGGAATATGAAGGCGAAAAGCCGGTGCCGCCGCTTTGGCAGAGCAATTTCTCGCTCGCCCCGAACGTCCGCTTCACCCGCACACCGGAAACGCTGATCAGCAAGCGCCGCGCCCCGGAAGAGCCTGTTCGCGAGGAGATCGTCGTCGTTGCTCCTCCTGTGCCGCAACCTGCGCCCCCACCGCAATCCCCGGCCGCACAGCAACCAATGCCGATGCGAGGGCCGATCACGGTCAACGTGCCCTTCGATATCTATCTTCCGGAAGTGGTCGAGCCGGTCATCGACCAGCAGACGGAAGCACAGCCGCAGCCGGTTACCGCCGCATCCGTGGAAACCACGCTGCGCGCCGCATCGGAGCTTTCCTCGATCTCGGATTTCGCTTTCTGGGAAGTCATGGCTTTTGAGGAGACGGACGCCGAGCCGTCACGTGCGCCAATGATCAACCTGTCGCAGGCCGAACCCGAAACGATCACCTCGCGCTTCCGCATCATGGAATGGCGTCCCGGCCGGCATAATCCTGCACCGGTAACACCACGCGCTGCCCCGCCCTCCGCCGCTGCACCCGTCCGGGCGGCTCGTCCTCCGGTAGCCGCAGCACCCCTGAGTCGGCCGCCGGCCCGCCCTCCGCTTGCCGGGACTGCTGTCGTCCAGCCACCCGTTGCTGAGCAGCCAGCCGCGCAATCGCCCTTTACCCAGGCCGCGCCGGTCATCCAGCCGACGCAGCCGCAGGCCGAAGTGCTGCCCGTGGCGCGCGTCGAAATCGCCGCCGCTGCCCCGTCGCCGCTTCGTCCGGCCCGCATGATCGTCGAAAAAGTCGATGCATCCGGCTACGAATTCCCGCCGCGCGCCCTGCTGCAGGAGCCGCCGGAGCGGCTTGGCGAGATCATGTCGCAGGAAACGCTGGAGCAGAATGCCGGCCTTCTCGAAAGCGTGCTGGAGGATTTCGGTGTCAAGGGCGAGATCATCCATGTCCGCCCTGGTCCTGTCGTCACACTCTATGAATTCGAGCCGGCGCCCGGCGTAAAATCATCTCGCGTCATCGGCCTTGCCGATGATATTGCCCGATCCATGTCGGCACTGTCTGCCCGTGTGGCTGTCGTTCCCGGCCGCAACGTCATCGGCATCGAACTGCCGAATGCGACGCGTGAAACCGTCTATTTCCGCGAGATGATCGAAAGCGACGATTTCGACAAGAGCGGCTACAAGCTGGCGCTCGGACTCGGCAAGACGATCGGCGGCGAACCCGTGATCGCCGAACTCGCGAAGATGCCGCATCTGCTCGTTGCCGGCACGACCGGCTCGGGCAAGTCCGTTGCCATCAACACCATGATCCTGTCGCTGCTCTACCGCATGACGCCGGAACAGTGCCGCCTGATCATGGTCGATCCCAAGATGCTGGAACTCTCCGTCTATGACGGCATCCCGCACCTGCTGACGCCCGTCGTCACCGACCCCAAGAAGGCTGTCATGGCGCTGAAATGGGCGGTGCGCGAGATGGAGGAGCGCTATCGCAAGATGTCGCGCCTCGGCGTCCGCAATATCGACGGCTATAACGGCCGCGTCTCCCTGGCCCGTGAAAAGGGCGAGACCATCCATATCATGGTCCAGGTCGGCTTCGACCGGCAGACCGGTGCGCCGATCGAGGAGCAGCAGGAACTGGATCTCGCGCCGATGCCGTATATCGTCGTCATCGTCGACGAAATGGCCGACCTGATGATGGTCGCCGGCAAGGAGATCGAAGGCGCAATCCAGCGTCTCGCACAGATGGCGCGTGCTGCCGGCATCCATCTCATCATGGCAACCCAGCGCCCGTCAGTCGATGTCATCACCGGCACGATTAAGGCGAACTTCCCGACCCGCATTTCCTTTCAGGTGACTTCGAAGATCGACAGCCGCACGATCCTCGGCGAGCAGGGCGCCGAACAGCTGCTCGGCCAGGGCGACATGCTGCATATGCAGGGCGGCGGCCGCATTGCTCGTGTCCACGGCCCCTTCGTTTCCGACGCGGAAGTCGAGAAGGTCGTGGCACATCTGAAGACGCAGGGCCGGCCGGAATATCTTGATACCGTCACGGCCGGCGAGGACGAAGAAGCCGAGGATGAAGAGGACGGCGCCGTCTTCGACAAGAGCGCCATGGGCGCTGAGGATGGCGACGAGCTTTACCAGCAGGCCGTCAAGGTCGTCATGCGCGACAAGAAGTGCTCGACGTCCTACATCCAGCGCCGTCTGGGCATCGGCTATAACCGTGCCGCCTCGCTGGTCGAGCGCATGGAGAAGGAAGGGCTGGTTGGCCCGGCAAACCACGTCGGCAAACGTGAAATCGTCTCAGGCCGCGGCGATAACGAATAATCGGAGCGCGGCTGGTTACTGCTCCTCAGAAGCCAGCCGCAGCGTCTCCAACACGAAGTCGCGCTTGCCTCCGGTATAATAATCCCAATCGTCATTTGCCTCGCCCATGAGCTTCAGCTTGAGGGCGGCATAGGCGTTCGCTCTTTCTGGATGGGAGCGGAGATAATCCCGAAAAGCGATCCGGTCTCGCAGCACGGCATTGTCCGCCGAGCAGAGATAGAGCCGGGCGCCGTGTGAGCCTTTGCCGCTGGTGAAGGTCCAGGTCTGTTGCTGGTATTTGTCGCCGTGAAAGGTGAAGGCGCCAAGCGATTGCGCACGCTCGATCGCCTCGGGAAGGGCATCCGCGCTCGCAAAGGCGGCGTGCAGGTCGATCTTTGGCTTGGCGGCCAGTCCGGGGACGGATGTGCTGCCGACGTGATGAAAGACGGGATGGAGACCGGCGAACAACGGCTCGAGCTCGCCGACGATCCGACGGAAGAGAGACGGCCATTCCGGGTCATAGTCGACGACGCGAATGGCCATTCTCATATCCTTATCTTGTTCAGGCGATTTCCTTCAGGAATCCGTCCAGGAGATCGATCATCTTGCGCTCGGCCTCCTCAAGCGAATCGCTATTGTCCAATTCCACGACATCATAATCGCCACGCACTGTCAGCGGGCCGCGAGCAAGACGGGCCATGATATCCTCATGCGTCTCGCGGCCGCGAGCCTCCAGGCGGCCGGCCAGCACTTCCGGGCGGGCCGTCACATTGATGACCTTCAGCCGCGGGAAGGCGGCCTGGAAACGGTGTAGCGCCGAACGCGAACCGTTCGCAACGACAATGTGGCCCCTGGCGAGCGAGACGGAAACTTCTGCCGGAATGGCGTATTTGAGACCATGCGCCTCCCACCACACGGCAAAGGCGCCGGACTGCTCCATCGATGCGAATCCCGCATCCGAAACGGCGAGGTGATCCTCTCCGCCGGCATCACCTTCACGAGTGATGACGCGGCGGGCAAAATGCACGTCCTCCCGACGATCGAAATGCCGGGCCGCAAGGTTCATCAGCGTGTCCTTGCCGGCCCCGCTCGGACCGACGACGACGACCATGATGCCGCGTTCGGCACCGGCGCCCGGATGGGGCTCGTGTGACATCATCATGCGACACGGCGTCCTTCGCGCCAGACGGAACGCGTCACCGGCACGCCATGCGAACGGTGAACGCGGACGAGATCGGCACGTAGGCCGGTTTCGATGCGGCCGCGATCGTTGAGACTGACGGTGCGTGCTGGTGTGGCCGTGACCATCGCGATCGCCTTCGACAACGTAATGCCCTCAACCTCGTCGGCAAGAATGAAGGGCGCATGCAGCAGGCTAAGCGGCACATAGTCGGACGAAAGCACGTCGAGAACCCCGAGCTGCGCCAGATCACGCGCGGCGATATTGCCGGAATGCGATCTGCCGCGCACGATGTTCGGTGCGCCCATCAGAACGCTCATGCCGTTTTCATGCGACAGCCGGGCTGCGTCAATGCTGGTCGGGAATTCGGCCAGGCGAACGCCGTTTTCGATCGCCTCATCGACATGGGCAGATGTGGCATCGTCATGACTTGCGACGGTGATGCCGCGTTCGGCGCAGACCTTGGAGATTGCGTCCCGATTGGGCGTTGAATTGCGATCGGACTCGGCGATGCGTCTGGCGCAGAAACGGGCGAACTCCTCGTCCGTGAGACCGCGCTTCTTCTGATAATAAAAGATGTACTGGTCCATTGTCTGGAACTGGCGCTGGCCGGGCGCATGGTCCATCAGCGAAACGAGACGGACATAGGGATCGTTCTCGAAATCGGCGAAGTGCTGCAGCACATTGTCGGCTGAAACCTCGCAACGCAGATGGATGAGGTGTTCGGCACGCAGGCGCCCTTCCTTCTCGGCGGACTGGATGGCATCGGCCATCTCGCGCATCTCGCCGTGCTCGAAACCGCCGTCTTCGTCAGCGCCCATGCGCAGGCAGTCGAAGACCGTGGTGATGCCTGAGGTGACGATCTGCGCATCGTGGGCCTGGATGGCCGCCGTCTTGTTCCAGCGGATCCCAGGACGCGGTGAATAGTGGCCTTCCAGATGGTCCGTATGCAGCTCGACGAGGCCGGGAATGATGTAATCGCCCTCGAAATCCTCGCCGGCTAATGAACTGCCTTCCGAAATATCGGCGATCCTGCCGTCACGGATCAGGATAGAGCCCGAAAGGATATCGTTCTGGAGAACGATACGGGCGTTTGAAAGAACGGTTTCTTTGCTCATATCAGAAAATCTTTCAGCTTCTGGCGCCAGCAAGAGGCAGCCATGTGTGGACTTTGAAAGGCGCGCCGCGCACCTCTTCGCTAAAGACGGCAAGGCCGGAAATGTGAAGCGGCCTGCCGGTGAAAGCTGAGAAACGCTCCGTCAGGATCGCTTTCATCACTTCCGCGCGCTCTTCCGGCACCTGGCCGGTCAGCGTCATATGGAAGCCGAAGTCATCCATGACATATGGATAGCCCCAGCGCATGAGATTATTGCGCTGGCTCTCGGAGAGTCGTTCCGGTTTGCGCCTGATAATATCGGCCTCGGAGAGTGCTGCCCGGAATGGCTCGAAAGACTTTACCACCTTTGCCGCGAAATCCTGAAGCGGTTGGTGCAACGAACCCGGCACAAGCGCGAAGAAGCGACCAAGCTGGCCGAGCACCAGTTCCGGGATGTCGAAGGCCGGCGTGTTGGCGACGAAATCTTCGACAACCGTCATCAGATCCTTTTCGGTCACGGAGGAGGCAAGCTCGAAAGGCGCCTTGATCGTCGCATGGAAGCCATAGCGGCGCGGATCGGCCGTCAGTTCGAATTGTTCATGAGCCGGCAGCGTCTCGTATTCGGGTGCAGGATAGGTCTCGCCGGTAAAGGCATTGCGGCCGAGCCAGACAGAGGCAGCATCCGTCAGGGAATGATCCTTAGACGGCGAAAAATAGAGAGCGTAGCGCAAGGCTTTTATCCTGGAGATCGTCCGAACGGGGAGCGCAATGTGCATTGATTTGGCGGCGAACCGCAAGCACGCTCCGGCTAAAAGATTTCCATGACAGAATGATGATGACGGCAGGCCGTCATCATCTTTTGATCGGGCTTAGCGGCCCGCCTTGGTGCCCATCAGACGATGGCGCAGCGCATTCGATGCGGTATCGAACAGGAACACGACGATCAGGATCAGGATGACCATGTAGGCGACGTTTTCCCAATTGGAATTGGTGCGCATGGCCTCCCAGAGCTTGAGACCGATACCGCCGGCACCGACGGCACCGATGATCGTCGCGCCGCGTACGTTCGATTCCCACTGATAGAGCGTTTGGCTGACGATGACGGGAACGATCTGCGGCATGATGCCGTAGCGATGCACCAGCACGGTCGAGGCGCCCGTCGACTTCACGCCTTCACGCGGTTTGTTGTCGATATTCTCGAGGCCTTCCGAGTAGAGCTTGCCGAGTGTGCCGGTCTCCGTCAGGAAGATGGCGCCGGAACCGGCGAGAGGGCCGGGGCCGAAGGCGCGTGTCAGGAAAAGCGCCCAGATCAGCATGTCGACCGAACGGAGGAAGTCGAAGAAGCGCTTCAGGGCCTGGTTCAGAAACCTGTTTGGCGTAATGTTGCGCGCTGCCATGAAGGCGAGCGGGAAGGCCGCGAGCGAACCGAGCAATGTGCCAAGGAAGGCCATCACGATCGTCTGGAACAGCTTGGTCCAGACATCGCCGTGCTGCCATTCGCTATTGTTCCAGATATTGTCGAAAGCGAGCGACAGGTTCGACTGGTCGGGATGGATCCGCGGGCCGGAGACGATGAGACTGATAACCTCGCTTGCCTGCTTGTCGAAGAAGGGCGACTGTGTATCGAAGATGAAATTCGCCCAGCCGATGAAGCGCTTGCGCACCTTCACACGATCGACGGAAATGCTGACATCCCCTGCAAAGCCGAGATTGGCGAGCACATTGTCGTCATAGACCGTCATCCAGTTCGGAACTGGACCGACGACCTTCGGCGCGCCGCTGGAAACATCGACCGGCACCGTCATGCCATGGGCAACGATCGTCGTCTGGCGCTTGCTGACCGTCACCGTGCGACCGCTGCCGCCGACGAGGACGGTGATGCTGCCATCTGTATTGGTTTTCAGCCAATCCGGATGCGGATCGTCGCCAAGCGGCGAGAAGCGCGGATAGCGCGTCTGGATCGTGCCATCGTCCTGGATACGGAATTCCGGCTGCACGTCATAGCTGATCCACTGGCTCATATAGATGCCGAAGCGTTCCCAATGGGCTTCGGCAATGAGCTTCGGCAGGTCGAAGAACCAGACGGCATAAATGCCGTAAAGAATGGTCGTAAGCACGATCAGAAGGCCGCCGAAACGCTGGCGGAAGGACCGGTGGAAATATTCCGGATAGCGCGCTTCGATCTCATGCATGCGGTTTGCGTCGATGACCGTCATGGCCGCCTCAATGTTGCAGGAAGAAGGCGTGTTCGCCGACGAGACGGCGGCGCAGCCAGGCGGAGAACTGGTCGACCGCGACGATCGTCACGAAGAGCAGCAGCACGAGCGCCACGGTCTTGGCGCCGAAACCACGGGAGATGGAAAGCTTGAGCTCTTCACCGATACCGCCGCCGCCAACGGCGCCGATGATGGTCGATGCACGTACATTGATCTCGAGGCGCAGCAGCGCATAGGACGCATAGTTCGGCATGACCTGCGGCAGGGCGGCGAAACGCACGCGCTCCAGCCAGTTCGCGCCGACGGCCCGCATGCCTTCGTCCGGTTTCATGTCGATGTTTTCGGCGACTTCGTAGAAGAGCTTGCCGAGTGCGCCGATCGTATGGAGCGTGATCGCGATGATTGCTGCCACCGGTCCGATCGAAAGGATCGCCGAAAACAAGCCGGCAATGACGATTTCCGGGAAGGCACGCAGGAATTCCATGATGCGCTTGGTAAAGATGCGCAGCGGCCAGTTCTTCGTCAGATTGCGTGCAGCAAAGAAGCTGAGCGGAACGGCGAAGATGAAGGCGATGATGGTCGAAACGAGCGCGATGTTGATCGTGACGATCATCAGCTCGAAATACTCAGGGATGTAGAAGCTGCCCCAGACATAGACGCGGCCATTGGCGAAATTGAATTCTTCGCCACCCTTGTCATTCGGGCTCGCAATATCGAAGAGCGCGCGCCAGACATCGGTCCAGTCTTTCGGGATAAGCCAGCTCAAGAAGTCGAACAAATGCGGCAGGCGGTCGAAGAAGTGACCCGCATTGCTCTCGTCGGCAAAGCGTACGGAGCTGACGAAGGCGGCGATGAGGATCACTAGGCCAAGGGCGGTGTAGAAACGCCGCCTGGCGATCATCCTGTCCCAAGCAGTGGCGATTTCCTTCGTGCTCGGCATCGGCACATGCGGCTGTGTATCGGCAATAGTCATGAACGCCTCGCCTACTGCATAATTCCTTGAATCGGGCTCGATTTAAGGATGAAATTATGCAGCAATTTGAAGTGCTACAGCGTCCTTTGCGCGTCTGACGCGCGGCGCTGTAGTCACAAGAAAAGGGCGGCCGTCGCCGGCCGCCCCGCATACGGATGGCGCAATCAGCCGCCGATAGCAGCCTTACGAACCTCTACGACAGCGTTGTAGAAGTCGTGCTTGACCGGGGCATAGCCCTTGTAGTCGCCGCCTTCGATAGCAGCGAAGCACTTGTGGTCCTTCTCCGGAAGAGCCGTGAAGAAGGCGGTGAGCTTCTTCTGCCATTCTTCGCCGAGAGCGTTGCGAACGACGAGCGGGCCGTTCGGGATCAGCGGCGAACGCCATACTTCAACGAGCTTGTTCGGATCGACGGCGCCCTTGTCGACTTCCTTGCGGAAGGTACCGGAAGTGTAGCCGTCCTTGAAGTCGCCGATGCCCGAGCTATCGTCAACAGCAACGTCGACCTTGCCGTCGTAAGCAGCGAGGAGGTTATTCTCGTGGCCGCCGTTGAACTGGGTGGAAGCGAAGAACTTGTCGTTCGGCATGCCCGTGTCCTTCGGGATCTGCGTCAGCGGAACGAGGTAGCCCGAGGTGGAGTCCGGATCGGCGTAGCCGAGCTTCTTGCCCTTGGCGTCCTTGATTGTCTTGATGCCGGAGGACTTCAGAGCGAGACCGATCGAGTAGTAACCCGTGGAACCGTCCTTCTGCTGCGTCGTCAGGATCGGCGTAACAGCCTTCGGGTCCTTGATATAAACGGACGCGTAGCCGGAAGCGCCGAGTTCGGCGAAGTCGAGCGTGCCGCCGAGGAGACCCTGGATGACGCCGTCATAATCGGCGGCCGGGAAGAGCGAAACCTTCTCGAAGCCGAATTCCTGCTTCAGGTGGTCTGCAAGGCAGGCATAGTTGCGCAGGCGGTCGGTTTCGTTTTCGCCGCCGAGGATGCCGACGCGGAATTCCTTGAGATCAGCGGCATTGGCGGCGCCAACTGCGAGGGACAGGATCGCCGTAGCCGCAAAAAGTGCTTTCTTCAACATGGGTTCTCTCCAGAATGACCGGGGTTCGGTCGTTTTGTTACGAAGAAATCTGCCCTTGACGCGGGCGTTCGATCGCGGCCGCCCCTCTCACAGACCGGCCAGCGCCAGCGGTTGATTGCCGGCGGATTGGTTTTCGGCTCCTTCCGGAGCCATGTTGATTGCGGTCGAGGTCATCGTTTCGTCGATGCCCGCACCGTCCTTGTCCATGCCGTAGATTTCTTTCACGGCCTCGGCGGTCAGCTCGGAGGGCTTTCCGTCGAAAACGACGCGGCCGCCTGCCATGCCGATGATGCGTTCGCAGTAGTTGCGGGCCGTATCGAGCGTGTGCAGGTTGGTGATGACGGTAATGCCTTCGCGCTCATTGATGTCACGCAATGCATCCATGACGATTTTCGCGTTCAGCGGGTCGAGCGAGGCGATTGGCTCATCGGCTAGAACCATCTTCGGGTTCTGCATCAGCGCGCGGGCAATCGCCACGCGCTGCTGCTGACCGCCCGAAAGCGTGCCGGCAGCCTGCAGCGCCGTCTGCTCGATGCCGAGGCGTTCCAATGCAGCAATCGCGTGGATGCGTTCTTCGCGGCTGAAGACGTTGAGCAGGCTAAGGATCGTCGAGCGGTGGTTCAGGCGGCCGAGCATGACGTTGGTGAGCACGTCGAGGCGCGGCACGAGGTTGAACTGCTGGAAGATCATGGCGCAATCGCGCTGCCAGTTGCGCAGTGCCTGACCCCGAAGGCCGGAAACCTCGACACCACCGAAATGGATGGTGCCGGAGGAGGGTTCCTGCAGTCGGTTGATCATGCGCAGGAGCGTGGACTTGCCGGCGCCGGAACGGCCGATGATGCCGACCATCTGACCCTGAGGAATGTCCAGCGTTACGGAGTCGACAGCGAGCTTTTTTCCGAACCGGCGTGTGACATTCTTCAGCTCGAACATCATGCTCTTCCCTCGCATTGCAGGCTTGCTTCCGGGGATCGCATTAGTCCCGCTTCATGAACCTCGCATGTCAGTTTTGTGTAAGTCCTGTCACAAAACCCTGCGCTGCAGCATTCTGCTCAGCCGCCGTATCGGGAGAGGAAGTCTTCGGCGCCAAGTGCCCGGAAATCAGGCAATGCATCGCGCAGCCGGTCGTGTTCCCAGTCCCACCAAGCAAGCCCATCCATGCGCTCGCCGATCTCCTTCGGAAATCGCTCGCGGATGAGCTTGGCCGGCACGCCGCCGACGATCGTGTAGGGAGCGACATCCTTCGAGACGACTGCGCCTGCACCGATCACGGCCCCGTTGCCGACAGTCACGCCGGGCAGGATCGTCGCGCCATGACCGATCCAGACATCATTGCCGATGACGACCCGGTTGGAGCGGCGCCATTCGAAGAATTCCGTCTCCATGTCGGCATCCGGCCAGTAGTCGATGGCACGGTAGGTGAAGTGGTGCAGCGTCGCGCGCCAAGTCGGATGGTTGGTGGCGTTGATGCGCACCGCAGCGGCGATGTTGACGAACTTGCCGATCGTTGCGCACCAGATGGAGCCGTCCTGCATGATGTAGGAATAGTCGCCGAACTCCGCCTCGCTGATCCGGCAGCGCTCGGAGACTTCCGTATAGCGGCCGAAGGTCGAGTTGGAGACGGAGGCGGTCTCGTGGAAATAGGGCTCGATGCCCAGCTTGCGGCTCATGCGGCGATCGCCTTTCGCGGAGAGAATTGCTGAACGTCGAGAATGCGGTCGGCGGTTGCCTCGCGCACTTCCTCATCGTGGAAGATGCCGAGCAGGGCGACGCCCGCCTTCTTCTTTTCCTCGATCATGCCGACGACGACGGCCCGGTTCTTCGCGTCGAGCGAGGCGGTCGGCTCGTCGAGCAGCAGGATCGTATGATCGGTGATGAAGCCACGGGCGATGTTGACGCGCTGCTGCTCGCCGCCGGAGAACGTGGCGGGCGGCAGCTGCCAGAGCGCTTCCGGCAGGTTGAGCTTATCGAGCAGCGCCGCGGCCTTTTCCCTGGCGCTCACGGCATTTTCACCACGAGCGAGCAGGGGTTCGGCGACGACGTCAATCGCCGCAACGCGTGGAACCGTGCGCAGGAACTGGCTGACATAGCCGAGCGTCTGGCGCCGCACGTCGAGAATGGTGCGCGGGTCGGCGGCGGCGAGGTCGACGATCTTGCCGTTGTGATCAACGAGGATCTGTCCGGTATCGACGGCATAATTGCCGTAGATCATCTTGAGCAGCGAGCTTTTGCCGATACCTGAGGGGCCACCGAGCACGACACATTCGCCCGATGCCACCGAGAAGGAGACATCCGAGACAACAGGCAGCTTGATGCCGTCGCGCAGATGCATGATGAAGCTCTTGGCGACTTCTGAAACGACGAGGGGCGTTGCCATGGTTCTTAAACCTGCAGGATCGAGGAAACGAGGAGTTGGGTATAGGGCTCGCGCGGGTCGTCCAGCACGCGGTCGGTCAGACCCTGCTCGATGACAAAGCCGTCCTTCATCACCATCATGCGATGAGAGAGAAGGCGGGCGACGGCGAGGTCATGCGTGACGATGATGGCCGAGAGGCCGAGATCGTTGACGAGGCCGCGCACCAGATCGAGCAGACGCGCCTGCACCGAGACGTCGAGACCGCCGGTCGGCTCGTCCATGAAGACGAGGCGCGGGCCGGTCACGAGGTTGCGGGCGATCTGCAGGCGCTGGCGCATGCCGCCGGAGAAAGCGCGCGGCTGGTCGTCGATGCGGCCGGTATCGATCTCGACACGCTCCAACCAATCGATAGCGGTGGAGCGAATCTTGCCGTAGTGACGGTCGCCGATCGCCATCAGGCGTTCGCCGACATTGGCGCCGGCAGACACCGTCATGCGCAACCCGTCAGCCGGGTTCTGATGCACGAAGCCCCAGTCCGTGCGCATCAGGAAGCGGCGCTCGGCCTCGCTCATGTGGTAGAGGTCGCGGTAATTGCTGTCGCGCATGTGATACTCGACACTACCTGTTGTCGGCATCAGCCGGGTGGAGATGCAGTTGAGCAGCGTCGTCTTGCCCGAGCCGGATTCGCCGACGATGGCGAGCACTTCGCCGGGCCAGAGCTCAAAGGAGACGTTCCGGCAGCCGATGCGGTTGCCGTAGAACTTTGAGAGGTCGTTGACTTTGAGAAGCGGTGTATCGGTCATTCTGCAGCCTCCCGGGCCAGCATTTCGCCGGCATGTCCGTGTGCACGGCGGTCTTCGCAATGGTCGGTATCGGAGCAGACGAACATGCGTCCGCCCTTGTCGTCGAGGATCACCTCGTCGAGGTAGACCTCTTCCGCGCCGCAGAGTGCGCAGGGCTTGCCGAAGCGCTGGATTTCGAAGGGATGGTCTTCGAAATCAAGGCTGACGACGTCGGTGTAGGGCGGCACGGCATAGATGCGCTTTTCGCGGCCGGCGCCGAAAAGCTGCAACGCTTCCGACCTGTGCATTTTCGGATTATCGAATTTCGGCGTCGGCGAGGGATCCATGACATAGCGGCCATGAACCTTGACCGGATAGGCATAGGTCGTGGCGATACGGCCGTTGCGGGCAATGTCCTCGTAGAGCTTCACGTGCATGAGGCCGTACTCCTCAAGCGCATGCATCTTGCGTGTCTCCGTCTCGCGCGGTTCGAGGAAGCGCAGCGGTTCCGGGATCGGCACCTGATAAACGAGCACCTGGCCTTCGCTGAGTTTTTCCTCAGGGATACGGTGGCGCGTCTGGATGATCGTCGCATCCTTGGTGTGGGTCGTAACCGCGACATTGGCGACCTTCTGGAAGAAGCCGCGGATGGAGACGGCATTCGTCGTGTCGTCGGCGCCCTGGTCGATGACCTTGAGAACGTCGTCAGGCCCGATGATGGCGGCCGTTACCTGCACCCCGCCGGTGCCCCAGCCGTAAGGCATCGGCATTTCTCTGCTGGCAAAGGGCACTTGATAGCCGGGAATGGCGATCGCCTTCAGGATCGCGCGTCGGATCATGCGCTTGGTCTGTTCGTCAAGATAGGCGAAATTGTAGGTGGCGAGATCACTCATTCGGCGGCCTCCTTTTGGGTCTCGCCGCTGTTGCGGGCGGCTTCGAATTCGCGGCGCATGCGGCGGACGAGGTCGAGTTCGGCCTGGAAGTCCACATAATGCGGAAGCTTCAGGTGCTCGACGAAGCCGGTCGCCTGTACGTTGTCGGAATGGGAAATGACGAATTCCTCGTCCTGCGCCGGCGCGGTAATGTCCTCGCCGAGCTCTTCAGCCCGCAGCGCACGATCCACCAGCGACATGGCCATCGCCTTGCGTTCGCTCTGGCCGAAGACCAGGCCGTAACCGCGGGTGAACTGCGGCGGCGCCTTGGCCGAACCCTTGAACTGGTTGACCATCTGGCATTCGGTAAGTTGGATCGTGCCGAGCGAGACGGCAAAGCCGAGTTCGGCCACGTCGAATTCCACCTCGACCTCGCCGATGCGGATTTCGCCGGTGAACGGGTGGTTGCGGCCATAGCCGCGCTGGGTCGAATAGCCGAGTGCCAGCAGGAAACCTTCGTCGCCGCGGGCAAGCGCCTGCAGTCGAAGATCCCTGGTCATCGGGAATTCCATCGGCTCGCGCGTCAGGTCGCCCGTCTCGTGATCCTCGGGAAGCTCGCCGTCGTTTTCGATCAGCCCTTCCTGGCCGAGGATTTCGGAGACGCGCATGACGCGGCCGCTCTCCGCCTCGCGCTGCGCCGGCTCTTCCACGGCCTCGTCCGAAAGTAGCGAGGGATCGAGCAGGCGGTGCGTGTAGTCGAAGGTCGGCCCAAGCAGCTGTCCGCCCGGAAGATCCTTGTAGGTGGCGGAGATGCGGCGTTCGATCTGCATATTGGCGGTATCGAGCGGCTTCGAATAGCCGAAGCGCGGCAGCGTCGTGCGATAGGCGCGCAAGAGGAAGATCGCCTCGATCATGTCCCCGCGCGACTGGCGCACGGCAAGGGCGGCGAGCGTCCGGTCATAGAGCGAGGCCTCGGCCATGACGCGGTCGACGGCGAGCGCCAGCTGTTCGACGATCTGCTCGATGCCGATCGCCGGCACGGAGCGGTCGCCGCGCCGGCGGTCGGCGAGCAGGCGGTGGGCATTGGCGATGGCGGCCTCGCCACCCTTGACGGCAACATACATTAGCTCAGATCTCCGTTGCTGTGATCTTGGTGGTGCGCGGCAGGCAAAGGAATCGCTTGCCCGCCGTCAGCACGATGTCGACGCCGCGCGGGAAGAGCGCGCGGTTTTCCGTCCACAGACGCAGGAAGGTCTCCGGCAGGCCAACAGGCGAGATCTCGGTCACGCTCTGGATGCCGGGACCCATCAGGGTGAGCCGGCGGCCGCCTTCGAGGTCGGAGAGTTCGATCACGACAGTCGTGGAACGGTCGGGATATTCTTGCGTGCCGGCGGCAAAGAGGCCGAAGGTGGAAAGCGTCATGCCGGCTTCGACGAAAGCGAAGCGCGCTTCGGCCTTTTCACTGGTCAGCGGTGCGCCGGCGTGGAAGCCCAACCATTCCGGAACCGCCGACTTGGCGAGCCCTGCGGAAAGCCAGACGGGGGTGTCGTGGTCGCAGAGCGTCAGGCCGATCGCGCCGGCGGCGATTCCGAGCGGCGCAGGAGGCACAACGTCAGGCGTGACAGACTGGATCGTGCCGGGCCGGGCCATGCCGTCCATCAGCATCTTGAACACGCTCTGCGCATGGAAAACCGGCTCAGCGAAGCCGCCGGTCAGAACGTCGGTCTTGAGGCCCATCAGTCTTCTCCCCGAACCATGGTGAAGAAGTCGACGCGGGTTGCGGACGTTTCTTCAGCCTTGCGATTGGTGTCATCGGCGACCCGCCGGGCGATCGGCGAAAGCAGCCTTTCCTCCACGAAGCTCCTGGTCGCCTCTTCCTGCCAGAGGGCGTCGAAGATCGCGGAAAGCCGCGCCTTTTCGCGGTCGGTGCCGAGCGCCTGCGCGTGGCCGACCGAGCCGGAGGCAAGGCGCACCGTTGCGCGCGTCACCGTTACTTCGCCGAGGTTGAAGGGCGCCCCGCCGCCGCCGATGCGGCCGCGAACCATGACGAGGCCCGTCTCCGGGCCGCGCACCGGCTGAACGACCGGCTGTTCGGCAAGCGCATCCCACGCCGCCCGCAATTCCTGTGTCTCGGCGCGGGCGAGCAGATCGACGGTGCGTTTACGCCCGTCATCCGTTCGCGCCGCAGCTTCCGTCTTCTCCGCTGCCGCCATCATCTTTTCCTCAAAAATGTCTATTGATATAGACAACTATACAAGCTATATCTATCCCTAAATCGGCGACGTGACAAGCGTGTGACACGGCGCGTCCGAAAATGCTGGGCAGGGGTGCAATGGCAGGAATAAAGCAGCTGCAGCGGCAGACAGGGGTGGCGCTCTGGCGGCAGATCGCCGACAGGATCCGCGAGGCGATCAGCAGCGGTGCCTATGACGAAACGGGCATGGTGCCGCCGGAAACGGCTCTGGCGCTGCAGTTCGGCGTCAACAGGCATACCGTGCGGAGTGCACTTGCCGCCTTGGCACAGGAAGGCATCGTGCGTGCGGTTCAGGGCCGCGGTACGCTGATAGAACGCAAGGAGCGTCTGAATTTTCCGATCAGCCGCCGTACCCGCTTCACCGATGGTATCAGGGATCAGGCGCGTGAGACGCGCGCGCTCCTACTTGGCCATGCCGAGGAGGCGGCGGATTCAGAGGTGGCCCGCTGGCTGCACCTGGAGCAGGGCACGCCGGTGATCCGGCTGGAAATGGTGCGCGAAGCGGATAAACGTCCGGTTTCTCGGGCCACGAGCTGGTTCCCGGCCGCGCGCTTTGCTGGTATCGGGGAAGCCTACCGGACAGCGGGATCTATCACCAAGGCCTTTGCTGCCCTGGGCCTGTCGGATTATGTACGCGCCACGACGGAGATCACCGCCGCTCACGCCGATTCCGGTGATATCGCCGATCTGGGACTGGCGCCGGGCGCTATCCTGCTGATCACCAAGGCGATGAACACCGATCTGGAAGGCGTGCCGGTGCAATATTCGATCAGCCGTTTTGCGGCAGACCGGGTCCAGTTCACGATTGAGAATTGATGGTGGGGTGGGGACGAAAAGGCCGGACGCGTGTTGGATGCCACATATCGAACGACTGACATGCTCGCTCATGTCCTCCGAACAGCAAGTAGCCAGTCACTAAGGGCTCAAAACGACGTCGTCGAGAGCGTCGTGTTTTCACAGCTTCAAGCTCCAAATGATATAGACAAACAGACTGAACTTCTCGACGTAAGTGCCGCCAAACTCGGTGGAGAATATGATGGTTGGGAGACGACTGTTCATCGAGGCAAATAACCACAAACGGCTACCGCCGCCTTCGCCAGATCGGGCCAGACCTGAAAGACTATTTGATGATCACAGCAGCAACCAAGCTGTTCACGAAGAACTATTCAGGAGCATCAAAGCCGGGAATAGGGTTGCCGTCGGCACCCATCGCCACTCCGCCGCTCACGACGACAACGTAGGTGTTTCGTTTGGATGGTACCGGGTCATCCGGATCGCCAGCGAAAAACCTTACACCATTGCCTGAATTATCCGGATCATCCCAACGCCAGCCACGAGAGCTGGATGTTGGCTTCCCGACCCAGTGTGATGGAATTTGCGGCGGTCGGACCTTTCCCGACAAAATATCATCATCCATAAAGAGGTTCCAATTTCAAACGGCGGGAAGAATTTATGATGATGGCATCGGGGGGGCAGCGGCTAGTTTCGCCGCCACCGGCCGGGCATCCGCGCCCGGCCTCGACCCTCATCGCAACTCCGATCGCGTTCAGTGCGCGCCAGACATGTCGCCGAGCACTTCCTTGGAAGCGACTGTGGAATCGGCCTTCAGCTTGTAGACCATCGGCACGCCGGTCGCCAGATTCAGCGAAAGAACCTGCTCGCGGGTAAGGCGGTCGAGAACCATGACGAGCGAACGCAGCGAGTTGCCGTGCGCGGCAACCAGCACCTTTTCGCCACGCAGGACGCGCGGAAGGATTTCCGTGAGATAGTAAGGCCAGACGCGGGCGCCGGTGTCGCGCAGGCTTTCGCCGCCCGGAGGCGGAACGTCATAGGAGCGGCGCCAGACATGCACCTGTTCTTCGCCCCACTTGGCGCGAGCGTCGTCCTTATTGAGGCCGGAGAGATCGCCGTAGTCGCGCTCGTTCAGCGCCTGGTCGCGGATCGTCTCGAGATCAGGCTGGCCGACCTTGTCGAGGACGAGCTTCAGCGTGTGCTGCGCACGCACCAGCGCGGAGGTGAAGGCGATATCGAACTTGATGCCGTAATCGGCAAGCGCCTGGCCGCCGGCCCTCGCTTCCTGGATGCCGAGCTCTGTCAGATCAGGATCCTTCCAGCCGGTGAAGAGATTCTTGAGATTCCAGTCGCTCTGGCCGTGGCGAACGAGGACGAGGGTACCGCTCATGAAAAATGCCTCCGAGAAATGGTCAATGGGAAGAAAGCCCGAGAACGTCGAGCATGGAATAGAGCCCCGGCTTCTTGTCGCGCGCCCAAAGGGCTGCCTTGATGGCGCCACGCGCAAAGATCGAACGGTCGGTCGCGCTGTGGGACAGGGTAACGGTCTCGCCTTCGCCGGCAAAAAGCACGGAATGCTCGCCGATGACGGAGCCGCCGCGCAATGTCGCAAAGCCGATCGTGCCGGCTTCCCGTGCGCCGGTATGGCCGTCACGCACGCGTACGGACTTCGCGCCAAGATCGATATTGCGGCCCTTCGCGGCTGCCTCGCCGAGCAACAATGCCGTACCCGAGGGTGCATCGACCTTGCGCTTGTGATGCATTTCGAGAACTTCGATATCCCAGTCGGCTGAGTCGAGCGCCTGGGCGGCCTGCTGCACGAGAACGCTGAGCAGGTTGACGCCGAGGCTCATATTGCCAGATTTGACAATGCGGGCATGGCGCGCGGCCGCCGCAATCTTTGCATCGTCCTCCTGCGAGCAGCCGGTCGTGCCGACCACATGAACGATGCGGGCCTGCGCCGCAAGACCGGCGAATTCTACCGAACCATCCGGCGAGGTGAAGTCCAGTACGCCCTCGGCATGAAGGAAGGCTGCCAGCGGATCGTCGCCGATAATGATGCCAGTGGCGCCAAGCCCGGCGATTTCACCGGCGTCCTTGCCGACGAAGGGCGAGCCGGGACGCTCAATCGCTGCGTGCAGCGTCACGCCGTCGATGGAATGGATGAGACGGATGAGCGTCTGCCCCATGCGCCCCGCCGCTCCAACCACCACCAGTTTCATCGCAGCGTCGCTCATGTCAGTCCATCATCCCGATCAGTATGAATCAGAAGCCGAAGGCCTCTGCAGATTGTTGAGGCGAGCGTAAAGTCCGTCGTTGACCTTCGCAAGCGTCTCGTGATTGCCTTCTTCGACGACGCGGCCCTGCTGCATCACGATGATCTTGTCGGCGCGCACAACGGTCGAAAGCCGGTGAGCGATGACGACGACCGTTCGGCCGGTCATGGCTTCGTCGAGTGCCTTCTGCACGGCCGCTTCCGATTCCGTATCGAGTGCGGAGGTCGCCTCGTCGAGAAGCAGGATCGGTGCGTTGCGCACCAGCGCACGGGCGATCGACAGCCGCTGGCGCTGGCCGCCGGAAAGCGTCACGCCATTTTCGCCGACGGGCGTATCGTAGCCCTGCGGCTGCGCGAGGATGAAGTCATGCGCATAGGCAAGCCGCGCTGCCTTCTCGATATCCTCGTCCGTGGCTTCAGGGCGGCCATAGCGGATATTGTCGCGGATCGTGCCTTCGAAGAGGTAAGGCTGCTGCGAGACATAGGCGAGCTGCCGGCGCAGCGACTGCTTGGTGATATGGGCGATATCCTGCCCGTCGATCAGGATCTGGCCTTCCTTCGGATCATAGAAACGCGGAATGAGGCTGATGACGGTGGATTTACCGGCGCCGGACGGGCCGACGAGCGCCGTTGTCTTGCCGCCCTCGGCCGTCAGCGTCACGCCATCAAGCACGCGTTCATTGCCATAGGCAAACGAGACGTTGCGGAATTCGATCTTCGCTTCGGTGACAACAAGCGGCTTGGCATCCGGCAGGTCACGCTGGCGCGGTTCCATGTCGAGCAACTCGTAGATCATCCGGGCGTTGACGATGGCGCGCTCCATCTGCACCTGCAGGCGGGCAAGGCGCCGGGCCGGATCGTAAGCGAGCAGCAGCGCCGTGACGAAGGAGAAGAAGGCGCCCGGCGGCACGCCCTGATAGATCGAGCGATAGGCGGCATAGGCAAGCACGCTCGCGACGGCAAAGCCGGCAAAGCTTTCCGTCAGCGGCGAGGTACGCTCGGAAAGCCGCGCGATACGGTTCGCCCGGCCCTCGGCAGCGCCGATCAGCTTGTTGACCTTGTTCTCCAGCGCTTCTTCCATCGTGAAGGCCTTCACGATGGAGATACCCTGGATCGTCTCCTGCATGGCGCCGAGAACATGGCTGTTGAGGTCGACGGCCTCGCGGGTGGCCGAGCGCAGGCGTTTGGAAACGTAGCGCAGTGCATAAAGCAGCGGCGGCGCCAGAATGAAGACGGCAAGGCTCAGCAGCGGATCCTGCAGCACCATGACGCCGATCAGCGAGACGAAGGTCAGGAGATCGCGCACCGTCGAGGTGATGGTGAGGTTCAGGACATCGCGGATGCCGCTGACATTCTGGCTCACCTGGGCCGCGATTTGGGCCGAGCGCGCCTCGTTGAAGAAGCCGACGGAAAGCGTCATCAGGTGCGAATAGAGCCGGCGCTGGTAGCGGGCGACGATGTCGTTGCCGATCCGCGACAGCGCCACACCCTGTCCGTAGCTCGCAAAACCGCGCAGCATGAAGGCGATGAAAATGGAAAGACAGATGATCCAGACGACGTCCGCGCGCCTGTTGGCGAAGGCCTCGTCGATGATCGCCCGCATGATCCAGGCGGTAAATGCCGTCGAAAGTGCCACGATGACAAGGCAGGAGATCGCGAAGACATAGCCCCAGAGATGGTCCCGGCCGTTTTCCGCAATGATGCGCTTCAGGATTCCGGTCACGGTATCGCTGTTGACGTGTGGCTTTCTGCTGGCGGCGGCTTCCAAAAATAGGCTTCCTGTTTCAGGGCCGCATGCCGCAGGCGCGGCACGCATATGCGCGGGCTCTATAAAGAGTTGAGGGGGCTTTGGCTATAGCGCCGTGCGTCCCATGGGGGCGCACAAAGGCCGCTCTAACGCCTTGAAACCATGCTTCAGGCTCAGGCCAGCCAGCGCCGTCCATCCGTCGAAAGGCCGAAGTTTGCAGGCATCCGCGCATAGGAAGAAAGCCCGGCAAGAGCAGCCAGCGGATGCGTCACGACATAGGTCGGGATCGTGCGCAGCAGGGCCGAATGCGGCGCTTTGTCCTCGAAGGCTGCCCGGAATTCCGGCTTTTTCAGCGCCGGAAGGATCTTCTGCGAGATGCCGCCGGAGAGGTAGACGCCGCCGCGGGCCATGAACACCAGTGCCATGTCGCCCGCCACGCGGCCGAGATAGGTCGCAAACAGCGAGACGGTTTCGACGGCGACCTTATCGCTGCCGGCAAGCCCATGCGAGGTGATGTCCGCCGGGTCGCTCATTTCAGGCTCGACGCCATCTGCCGCACAGATGGCGCGGTAGAGGTTGACGATGCCGCGCCCGCAGAGGATCTGCTCGGCCGAAATGCGGCCCTCGATCGTTTCGACATGCGGGAAGATTTCATAGTCGCGTTTGCTGCGCGGCCCGAGATCGACATGCCCGCCTTCGCCGGGAACCGGAATCCAGGTCGACTGGGTGTGAACCAGACCGCCGACGCCAAGGCCGGTGCCGGGTCCGAGCACGACGCGGGACGCCACCATATCGCCCGAGACATTGCCGATGCGCTCGCGGTTTTCGTCGGAGAGTGCCGCGATCGCCAGCGCCTGTGCTTCAAAGTCGTTGACGACGAGTACGTCGACGAGGCCGAGGCCCTCGATCATCCTCTTCGGCCGCACTACCCAGGGGCAGTTGGTCAACGGGATTTCATCCGCCTTGATCGGGCCGGCGACGGCCAGGATCGCGGCGCGCGGCTGTACGGAGGTCTTGTCCAGCACACCCTTCTGGATCGCTTCGTCGATCGTTGCGTAATCGGCCGTGCGGACATTGGGAAACTGCTTCGGCTCCGCATAGGCATCCGTCAGGATGGAGAAGCGGGCATTCGTGCCACCGATGTCGCCGATCAGGATCGGAAAGGGCAAGGGAGTAGAGGATGCAGTCATGGCCGGTTCCGTGCTGTAGCCCGAGGGATCAGGCGTTAAGGGTAGGGAGAAGCTTTTCGGCTGTCGATTCGTTCAGCGCCATCGGAATGTCGTAGACGATCGCAAGCCGCATCAGCGCCTTGACGTCGACATCATGCGGCATTGGCGTCAGCGGGTCCACGAAGAAGATCAGGGCACTGACCTCGCCGGTGGAAATCAGTGCGCCGATCTGCTGATCGCCGCCGAGCGGACCGCTTTTCAGCCTGACAACGTGAAGGTCGGGCGCGGCGTCGAGCACGCGCCCGCCCGTCGTGCCGGTGGCGACGATTTTCCATCGGGAGAGGAGATCCCTGTTACGGCGGGCAAACGCCGCCATGTCGTCCTTCTTCTGGTCATGCGCAATCAATGCGAGGCATTTGTCGCCGGCCATGAACGGGGTTCTCCACGCACGTAATTCAATCGATTTGACCGCTTCTACACCAGGCGTTTGTGATTTGAAAGACAGCCGTCCGCCCCCTGTTTGGCCTGTTCAGCCTATTGCACGACCGGCTTGTCGCTTGGAACCGGGCCGACGGCAGGAAGCGCGCTGCCGGTATCGACAGGTGGTGCGGCCGCCGGGACTGCCGTCAGCGCACTCGCCGCTGAAGGACCGCCATAGGTCCCGGCTTCCGCAGAGGCGATGGACGGCGCGTCGACAACGGCAGAGCAGGCCTTCGGCAGGTCGGAGACCATGACCTCACGCGGCGGCTTCGGCGGCTTTGCACTGGGCTTCGGTGCCGCCCACGGCTCTTTCGTAAACCACCAGGCGAGCGACTTGTCGCAGCCGTCGCCGGCCGCCACCGGCGCCTGCCCTGTACAGCCCTTGGCACCAACAGGGCATTTCATGCGGATGTGGAAATGCGAATCGTGCCCGTATTCGGGCCTGAGCTTGCCGAGATTGGTCCGGTCGCCCGTCCAGGTATCGCACATTTTCTTCTTGATCGCCGGGTTGACGAAGATGCGCTCGACCTGCGGATAGCTTGCCGCCAGCATCAGGAGTTCTGCGCGCTGCTTGCTCCACACTTTCGGGTCGACGGTCAGAAATTTGTCTTTCTGCAACATGGTGGTGAAGGGCAGGTCTTCCCGCTCTTCGTAGCTCAGGCGCTGCGAGGGCATGGGTGTAAACCAGACATCGGCATCCAGCCCGATCTGGTGCGAGGCATGGCCGTTGAACATCGGCCCGCCGCGCGGCTGGGCAATATCGCCGACGAGGATACCCGGCCAGCCGATCCTGGCCCGCGCATCCTGCGAGAATTTTTCCAGAAGCGAGATCATCGCCGGATTGCCCCAGCGCCGGTTGCGCGAAAGGCGCATCGCCTGCCAGGTCGGCCCGTCGGCCGGCAGCGCCTCGGCACCGGTCATGCAGCCCTTGGCGTAAAAGCCGATCGGCTGCGCCGGCCCCTGCGTCGGCAATTTCTCGGAGCCGAAAATCGCCTTGGCGCTGCCGGGGCTCGGCGTCTTCTGCTGGGCGCCGACATCGCCGGCGACAAGGCTTGCGCCCATTGCGCCGGCGAATGTCAGTTTGCCGAAAGTCCTGAAAGCCTGAGCTAAGCCGAAAGCCATGCGTACCTGCCTGTCGAAGTGATTTGCATCGAATCTACCGTGAAAAGCAATTTTGGTGAATCGATGTTTTGGCAGGCGGCGCGCAAAGGCCCTAGCCGTTGGACAGAATCTCGGCCGTTTTGCGCACCCGCGAAAGCCGCGGCAGGATACGCTCACAAGCAAGAGAATGCATGTCGGCGGTGAAGGTGCTCATCGCGTCCTCGACGGCGATGACGGCGTAATTATGGGCATACGCGTCGCGGATCGTCGCTTCGACGCCGAAATTCGTGGCGATACCGGTGAGGATCACGGTCGTAATGCCGCGGCGGCGCAGCTGCAGATCCATCTCCGTGCCATAAAAAGCGCTCCATTGATGTTTGACGATGTGGACATCGACCTCGAGCGCAGCAATTTCCGAAGGAGCCGCAAGCGCGGCTGTCGGAAGGCCGCCTTCGGGGAAAACCGCCGGCTCGTCCACCGGCTGGTTGACAGCATCGGCATAATCCGGGGAGAATCCGACTGTAACGAGGATCACCGTGCCGCCTTCGGACTTCAGCTTTTTGGCGATCGCGGCGGTATTCTCGATCACCTGCTGGGCGGAATGGGGCGCAAGCTGCCGGCTGACGATGAAGCCTTGCAGGTCGATGGAAACGAGTGCCGTGGTCTTTGGATCGTAGAGTGACATGGGAAGCTCCAGGGAAGGAAAATATGAGGGTGTCCTCACAATGACAAATACGAGGATAGCCTCACAAAAATCAAGCCCTGAACCACAAACCCGTGTGCCAAAACGTCAGCGCGGCCATGAGCGCGTCGCTGTTCTCCTCGAAGCGGCGGCTCGGGTTTTTCTCGAAAAGGGCTACGATGCCGCGACCATGACGGAGATTGCCGCAGCCGCCAATTCCTCGATCGGTTCGCTCTATCAGTTCTTTCCGACCAAACTTCTGCTTGCCGAAGCGCTGCACATCGACCGCCTGCAACAGCTGAACGGCGCCCTTGCCGAACTCGCGGAGAAGACCCGCGGCAGGAGTGCTGCCGAGATCGGCGATGCGATCTTCACGCGGTTCGGCCGCTTCATCGAGGATCATCCGGAATTTCCCGCTCTCGCCGCGCGCCGCGATGTGCCCAAGGAGCGCAAGGCAAAATCGCGTGCGGAGCTTCGCGCCAGCATCACGGGGCTCTTGAAGAATGCCGAACCGTCGGTCGAGCGCGATGTCGATCTGCTGGGCGCCCTCGTGCTGGAGCTTCTGCGCATCGTCGTTGCAGCCGCCAATGACCCCGATGGTTCCGGCGATCCGCGGCTGGTCGGGGAGCTGCGACGCATGCTCCGCAAGCGTCTCGAGGAAGTGACGCCCTGCACGTGAGCGATCAGGTCAAATTTCGCGAGCAGCATAAAAACGGAACTCTTTTCTGTTTTTTGCCAGTATTTCCCGTATTCTCGACAATGCAAAAAAGAACAAGGGGTTTGGTGAATGGCATCTTGGACGCCGAAATTTCTTCTGTCTGCGACAACGTCTCTGTTTCTCGCCTTCGGGGCTTTTGCACAGGACGCGGATGGATGGCGGGTCGGGATTGCGACGGTCGGCGATCTCAAGCATCCCCAGGGTTTTGATCATTTCGACTATGTCAACCCGCTGGCGCCGAAGGGCGCCACCCTGCGTCTTTCGGACGAAGGTAACTTCGATACGCTGAACCCATTGCTTGCGCGCGGAGAGGTGGGCGCCGGTCTGGCCACAGTGTTCGATACGCTGCTGACCCCGGCGCTCGACGAGTTGTCGTCGTCCTACGGCCTGTTGGCTGAAGGCGTGAAATATCCGGATGACTTGACCTCGGCGACCTTCCGCCTGCGCATCGAAGCCAAATGGGCCGACGGCCAGCCGGTGACGCCGGAGGATGTCGTTTTCAGCTTCGAGCAGGCGAAGAAAAACGATCCGCAGATGGAGTTCTATTATCGCCACGTGAAGTCGGCCGAAAAGACCGGCGATCGCGAGGTGACCTTCAGTTTCGACGAACCCAACAATCGCGAACTGCCGCAGATCGTCGGCCAACTGGTGATCGTGCCTAAGCACTGGTGGGAGGCGAATGGCGCAGACGGCAAGCCGCGCGACATCTCCCGCACCTCGCTGGAAATTCCCATGGGCTCCGGCCCCTACAAGATGGTTTCGGTGACGCCGGGCTCGAAGATCCGCTACGAGCTGCGTGACGACTATTGGGGCAAGAACCTCAACGTCAATGTCGGCCAGAACAATTTCGGCGCAATCGAATATACCTATTTTGCCGATCGCGACGTGATGTTCGAAGCCTTCCGCTCGAACAATACCGACTATTGGTGGGAAAACGCCGCCAAGCGCTGGGCCACCGCCTATGACTTCCCGGCCGTCAGGGACGGCCGCGTCAAGCGCGAGGAAGTCGAAAACGAGTGGCGCAAGGTCGGAGTCATGGTTGGCTTCATCTTCAACCTGCGCCGAGACAAGTTTGCCGACGAGAGGGTGCGCGAGGCGTTGAACTATGCCTTCGATTTCGAGGAACTGCGCCGCACGATCTTCTATGGCTCCTATGAGCGGATCGACAGTTTCTTCTTCCGCACCGAGCTTGCCTCCACCGGCCTTCCGCAAGGCCGCGAACTCGAAATCCTGAACGAGGTCAAGGACCTGGTTCCGCCGGAGGTTTTTACCAAGCCCTATACCAATCCGGTTGGCGGCGACCCGGCCAAGCTGCGCGACAACCTGCGCACCGCGATCGGCATGCTGAAGGAAGCGGGTTACGAGCTGAAGGGCAACCGCATGGTCAATGTGAAGACCGGCCAGCCGCTCTCCTTCGAAATCCTGCTCAACGGGCCGACCATCGAGCCCGTCGCGCTCGCCTTCTCGCAGAACCTGAAGAAGATCGGCATCGATGCAAGCGTGCGTAGCGTCGAACCGTCGCAATTCACCAACCGCTGGCGCTCACGCGATTTCGACGTCATGTACAATGGCTGGAGCGAAACCATAAATCCCGGCAATGAGCAGGCCGAATACTGGGGTTCCGACGCCGCGAAGCGCGAAGGATCCCAAAATTACAGCGGTATCAGCGATCCAGGTCTCGATGCGCTCATCAAGAAGGTGATCTTCGCCAAGGATCGCGACGAGCTGGTAGCGACGACGCGGGCGCTCGACCGCGTTCTGCTCGCCAAACACATCGTCGTGCCGAGTTATGGCTCGCGCACTTCGCGCCTTGCCTATTGGAACAGCATCACGCATCCGGCGGAATTGCCCGAATATGGGCTCGGCATGCCCGGCGTGTGGTGGTCGACCAGCGCCGGCAGATAAGGAAATCCTTGCCTTCGATGGCCGCGGGCGTCCAAATTATGCGCGAATCAGGCGATAGCCGACGAGGGCGAACAAGAGGAAAGTTGGGAATTGGCGAAATCTGAACGTCGCAGCATCGCGGCTGTCTACCGGATCGGCGGGCGCTGATGGGGGGCTATATCCTTCGCCGCTTGCTCCTGATGATCCCGACGATCGTCGGTATCATGGCAATTTCCTTCATCGTTGTGCAGTTTGCCCCCGGCGGTCCCGTCGAGCAGGTGATCGCCCAATTGACCGGACAGGCCGACAGCGCCGACCAGCGCCTCGGCGGCGGTGGCGATGTGGGCCAGCAATTCGACGATGCCGGCTCGAAATATCGCGGCGCCCAGGGCCTCGATCCCGAACTCATCGCCAAGCTGGAAAAGCAGTTCGGTTTCGACAAGCCGCCGCTGACCCGCTTCGGCGAAATGATGTGGAATTACATCCGCTTCGATTTCGGCGAGAGCTTCTTCCGCAACACGACCGTGCTCAATCTCATCAAGGAGAAGCTGCCGGTCTCGATCTCGCTCGGCATCTGGATCCTGATCTTTTCCTACGCCATCTCCATTCCGCTCGGCATCCGCAAGGCGGTCAAGGACGGCTCCTCCTTCGATGTCTGGACGTCAGGCGTCATCATCGTCGGTTATGCCGTGCCGAGCTTCCTGTTCGGCATCCTGCTGATCGTGCTGTTCGCCGGCGGTTCCTTCTATGACTGGTTTCCGCTGCGCGGCCTGGTCTCGGATAATTTCGACCAGCTTGCCTGGTGGCAGAAACCGCTCGATTATTTCTGGCATCTCACGCTGCCGTTGATCTCGCTGTCGCTGGCATCCTTCGCCACGACGACGCTTCTGACCAAGAATTCCTTCATCGACGAGATCAAGAAGCAATATGTCGTCACCGCGCGTGCCAAGGGCCTGAACGAGCGGCAGGTGCTCTATGGTCACGTGTTCCGCAATGCCATGCTGATCGTCATCGCAAGCTTCCCCAGCGCCTTCATCTCCGCCTTCTTCACAGGCTCGCTCCTGATCGAGAACATCTTCTCGCTCGATGGTCTCGGCCGCCTCGGCTACCTCTCGGTCGTCAACCGCGACTATCCGATCGTCTTTGCAACGCTCTATATTTTCTCCTTGCTGGGCCTCTTCGTCGGCCTGATCTCCGACCTGATCTACACCTGGATCGATCCGCGCATCGATTTCGAGCGGAGGGACGTCTGATGGATGTCGCCGCAAACCCGACGACAGCGCCCGTCCGTCCTCCACGGAAAGGTCTGCTGTCGCCGACCAACATCCGCCGCTGGCGGAATTTCAAGGCCAACAGGCGCGGTTACTGGTCGCTCTGGCTGTTTCTCGTCCTCTTCGTACTCAGCTTGCTTGCCGAGTTCATCGCCAACGACAAGCCGATCATCGCCTCCTACAAGGGCGAGATCCTTTTCCCTGTCGTCATCGATTATCCCGAAGAGAAGTTCGGCGGCTTCCTGGCCGAGACGGACTACCGCTCCTCCGTCATATCGGATGAGATCAATGCCAATGGCTGGATGATCTGGCCGCCGATCCGCTATTCCTACCAGTCGGTCAATTCCAACATCCCGCATTCGGCCCCGACCGCCCCTTTCTGGCTGATGTCGTCGGAGGAGCGCTGCTCGGCCTACCCGCAGGGCGTCAACGATCCCGGCTGCAGGCTCGGCAATCTCAACTGGCTCGGCACCGACGATCAGGCCCGCGACGTTCTTGCCCGCGTCATCTATGGCTTCCGCATTTCCGTTCTCTTCGGCCTGGTGCTCACCATCTGCTCGGCCGTCATCGGTGTGACGGCCGGTGCCATCCAGGGCTATTTCGGTGGCTGGACGGATCTTCTCTTCCAGCGTTTCATCGAGATCTGGTCCTCGATGCCGGTGCTCTACATCCTGCTCATCATCGCCGCCATCCTGCCGCCCGGCTTCTTCGTGCTGCTCGGCATTATGCTGCTCTTCTCCTGGGTGGGCTTCGTCGGCGTCGTGCGCGCCGAATTCCTGCGTGCCCGCAATTTCGAATATGTCCGGGCCGCCCGGGCGCTCGGCGTCAACAACCACACCATCATGTGGCGGCATATGCTGCCGAATGCGATGGTCGCGACGCTGACCTTCCTGCCCTTCATCCTCTCGGGCTCGATCACCACCCTGACCTCGCTCGACTTCCTAGGCTTTGGCATGCCGCCGGGCTCTCCTTCGCTCGGCGAGCTGATCGCCCAGGGCAAGGCCAATCTTCAGGCGCCATGGCTCGGGCTGACGGCTTTCTTCACCATGTCGATCATGCTCTCGCTGCTGATCTTCATCGGCGAGGCGGTGCGCGATGCCTTCGATCCGAGAAAGACGTTCCAATGAGTGAAACACTCCTCTCCGTCCGCGATCTCTCGGTCGCCTTCCACCAGGGCGGCGAAACGTCGCTTGCCGTCGACCGCATCTCCTTCGATATCGGGAAGGGCGAGGTCGTCGCGCTCGTCGGCGAATCCGGTTCCGGCAAGTCGGTCTCAGCCAATTCGGTGCTGCGGCTTCTGCCCTATCCCTCGGCAAGTCATCCTGGCGGCGCGATCTTCTTCAAGGGCAAGGATCTCTTGAAGGCCTCCGACCGCGAACTGCGTGAAGTGCGCGGCAACGACATCACCATGATCTTCCAAGAGCCGATGACATCGCTCAATCCGCTCCACACGATCGAAAAGCAGATTGCCGAAATCCTGGCGTTGCATCAGGGCCTGACCGGGGAGGCGGCGCGCACCCGCGTGCTGGAACTCTTGAACCAGGTTGGCATCCGCGAGCCGGAAAAACGGCTGAAAGCCTATCCGCATGAACTCTCTGGCGGCCAGCGTCAGCGTGTGATGATCGCGATGGCGCTCGCCAACCGTCCGGAGCTTCTGATCGCCGACGAACCGACCACCGCCCTCGACGTCACGGTCCAGGCGCAGATCCTCGAACTCCTGCGCAGGCTGAAGGGCGAGCATGGCATGTCCATGCTCTTCATCACCCACGACCTTGGCATCGTGCGCAAATTTGCCGACCGCGTCTGCGTCATGACCAAGGGCAAGATCGTCGAGACCGGGCCGGTGGAAGAGGTCTTCACCAGTCCGCAGCACGAATACACCCGCCACCTGCTCGCCTCAGAGCCGCGCGGCGAACCGCCGGTGACAGACCCCTCCAAGCCGGTTGTCATGGAAGGCAATGACATCAAGGTCTGGTTCCCGATCAAGGCCGGTTTCATGCGCAAGGTCGTCGATCACGTGAAGGCCGTCGATGGCATCGATTTGACGCTCAGAGCCGGGCAGACGCTCGGCGTCGTCGGCGAATCCGGCTCCGGCAAGACCACGCTCGGGCTGGCGCTGACGCGTCTCATCTCCTCGAAAGGGCGCATCTCCTTCGTCGGAAAAGATATAGCGAGCTATTCATTCACGGATATGCGGCCGCTGCGCAACCAGCTTCAGGTCGTCTTCCAGGATCCCTATGGTTCGCTGAGCCCGCGCATGTCGGTCGGGGATATCGTCGCCGAAGGCCTGAAAGTGCATGAGCGGTCTCTCTCCGCCGAGGAGCGCGACCAGCGCGTCTGCTGGGCGCTCGAAGAAGTCGGCCTCGATCCGCTCACCCGCTGGCGTTTCCCGCATGAATTCTCCGGCGGCCAGCGCCAGCGCATCGCAATTGCCCGTGCCATGGTCTTGAAGCCGCGCTTCGTCATGCTCGACGAGCCAACCTCGGCGCTCGACATGAGCGTGCAGGCGCAGGTCGTGGACCTCTTGCGCGACCTGCAGAAGAAGCACGATCTCGCCTATCTCTTCATCAGCCACGACCTGAGGGTGGTCAAGGCGCTCGCCAATGATGTCATCGTCATGCGTTTCGGCAAGGTCGTGGAGCAGGGGCCGTCATCGGAGATTTTCCGCGCGCCCAGAGATGATTATACCAAAGCGCTGATGGCAGCCGCCTTCAATATCGAGGCGGTGCCGACACCAGCAGTTCAGCAATAAAAACTGCCAGCCGTAAAGAAGATCATGTCATCAAGGCCTCCCATTCTCGTCGACCTCAAGTTCGATCCCGAAAGCACCGCCCGCATCCTGAAGACCGCCTTTGCCGATCGCGGCAGCATCAATGCCGCCGATCTCGCCAGCAAGGGGCTCGACCTGACAGGCGTGGACTATGCGCTGCTCTGGAAGCCGGATGCCGATATCTTCCAGCGCGCGCCGAACCTGAAGGTACTCTTTTCCGGCGGCGCCGGGGTCGACAGCATCCTGTCCATTGCCGATCTGCCTGACATTCCGATCGTCCGTTTCGTCGATCGCAGCCTGACGACGCGCATGAGCGAATGGGTAGTCATGCAGTGCCTCATGCATCTGCGCCTGCAGCGCGAGCATGACCGGCATCAGCGCGACCGTGTCTGGGGCAAGCGCGTCCCGCCGGAAGCCGCCGAAGTGACGGTCGGTGTCATGGGTCTCGGCATTCTCGGCCAGGATGCCGCCACCAAGCTGCGCGTTATGGGTTTCAATGTGATCGGCTGGTCGCGCTCGAAGAAGCAGGTGGACGGCATCGAAACATTCGGCGGTTCGGAATTCGATACGTTCCTGTCGAAGACCGATATCGTCGTCGGACTGCTGCCGCTGACGCCTGACACCACGGGTCTCTACGACAAGGCCTTCTTCGCCAAGCTTCGCCAGGGCGGCGCGCTCGGCAAGCCGGTCTTCATCAATGCGGGTCGCGGCAAGAGCCAGATCCAGGCCGATATCGTCGCCTCGATTGAAAGCGGCGTGCTCGGCGGTGCCTCGCTCGATGTCTTCGAGGTCGAACCGCTGCCGGCGGATGATCCGCTTTGGCATCTGGAGAACGTCTTCATCACGCCGCATGACGCCGCGACTTCCGAAGAGAATGCGCTCTTCCGTCATGTCGAGAGCCAGATAGCCCGCTTCGAACGCGGCGAGCCGCTGCAGTTCGTCGTCGATCGCAAAACGGGATACTGACCTCTTTCGGAACCATCCACCATCGCTTCTCGTTTCTTTCCAGAAGCACTGCAGGCTTGGCTTGCGGTTTACCGGAAGGAGACGATCATGGCGCATATGGGAACGCGTTGGGGAAAGTCCGATCAGAAGCTTCATGAAGAAGCCCAGGTTTCGTCGCTCAAGGCCAGGCAGGGTCGCATGGGCTATCGCATCCTGGCCGTGCTGATTGCCGCGCTGGTGCTGGCCTTTCTCATATGGATTCCAGTCGAGATCTGGGGCCAGAAGGAAGCAGATGACGTTGCCCCGCAGCAGCCCGGTCAAGAGATGCAGTCGCAGGTTCCGGAATCCCAGCAGCAGAATGGCGGCGCTGCCCCAAGTCAGCCCGCTGCACCGGCACAATAGCGATCCGATAGCTGGCATTTAAATGACGTCCCGCAGCCATTCCCGCTACGGGACGTTGCCTGTTGTTTTTTCTGGACTTTGCCGATCTATTTTTCGATAAGAAGGCGCACGAGCCGGTTTCGTGCGCCGGCTGCAAGACGGCCGCACCTGACCGGATTGACGGACAGGCAGGAGCTTCATGGCCAGGACCGATATCGCAAGGCGCGTCTATAATCATACCTGGAAACTCGATCCGATCGTGCGTAGTCTGATCGATACGGATTTCTACAAGCTCCTGATGCTGCAGATGATCTGGAAGCTCTATCCCGACGTCAATGCCTCCTTCACCCTCATCAACCGCACCAAACGCGTGCGCCTCGCAGAACAGATCGACGAGGGCGAACTGCGCGAGCAGCTCGATCATGCGCGCACGCTGAGGCTCGCCAAGAAGGAGATGATCTGGCTTGCCGGTAACAGCTTCTATGGCCGCGCCCAGATCTTCGAGCCGGAATTCCTGGCCTGGCTCTCCAATTTCCAGTTGCCGGAATACGAGCTTTCCAAGAAAGACGGGCAATATGTGCTCGATTTCCATGGGTCGTGGAAGGAAACGACCATGTGGGAAATCCCCGCGCTCGCCATCATCAACGAGATGCGCTCGCGCGCAGCCATGAAGGCGATGGGGCCTTTCACGCTCGATGTTCTCTATGCCCGCGCCAAGGCCAAGATGTGGGCCAAGGTGGAAAAGCTTAAGGAATTGCCGGGCCTGCGTATTTCCGATTTCGGCACCCGCCGCCGCCACAGCTTTCTCTGGCAGCGCTGGTGCGTGGAAGCGCTGAAGGAAGGCATCGGCCCAGCCTTTACTGGCACCAGCAATGTATTGCTGGCTATGGATTCCGATCTCGAAGCCGTTGGCACCAATGCCCACGAGCTGCCGATGGTCGCCGCAGCGCTTGCAGAGACGGACGAGCAGCTCAAGAACGCGCCCTACAAGGTGCTGCGCGACTGGAACAAGCTCTACGGCGGCAACCTGCTGATCGTGCTGCCGGATGCCTTCGGAACCGCCGCCTTCCTGCGCGATGCGCCGGAATGGGTGGCCGACTGGACCGGCTTCCGCCCGGACAGCGCCCCGCCGATCGAAGGCGGAGAAAAGATTATCGACTGGTGGAAGAAGATGGGCCGCGACCCCCGACAGAAGCTTCTGATCTTCTCCGACGGTCTCGATGTCGATGCGATCATCGACACCTACAGGCATTTCGAGGGCCGTGTCCGCATGAGCTTCGGTTGGGGCACAAACCTGACGAATGATTTCGCCGGCTGCGCGCCGAACGACAGTTCCGACTTCCTGCCGATTTCCATCGTCTGCAAGGTCAGCGACGCCAATGGCCGCCCGGCCGTCAAGCTTTCGGACAATCCCCAGAAGGCGACCGGCGAACCGGCCGAGGTCGAGCGCTACCTGCAATTCTTCGGCACCGAGGATCGCACCGATCAGGCCGTGCTGGTCTAAATCAGGGTCCCGACCGCAACGCCGGCCAGTGCTGGCGCGGCTCCTCGACCACCGTCCTGCCGCCACGGCGTGTCGGTTTGACGGCAACACTGTCATCCGGCGGCAGCGCGACGCCGAGCTTCCCGGCGAGCGAACGGGCATCGGTGGGAGCGCGTACCTTCACGTCATTGTCGAAATAGACATAGACATCGCGGCCCTTGGCCGAGCGTTTCAGCGGCGGCTCGACGCGTTTCGCATCATCGGGCTCGATCCCATGCGTCCAGGCATCGATGCGTGCAGCCCAGCGAACAAGCGCTTCGTCATCATAGCCACTGACATAAAGCTGCTCGGGCCCATGCAGGCGGCAATAGACGAAATCCGCCGTCACATCCATCAGCAGCGGCCATTCCACCGTATCGGCAACCACCAGCCCCACCTTGTGTTTGCGCAGCAGTTCGATGAACTCAGGCGTGCAGAAACTATCATGACGGATTTCCAGCGCATGACGCATCGGCTGCGTCCTCTCGCTCGTCGTCCAGGCGCGGCCGTCGAGCCGTTCGTCGTGCCGTTCCGCCATATCGGCCGCAGCATCCGTATCCCTTGGCAGCATTGCCAGAAAATGGTCGAAGAGCTCGGCATCGAATTTCTGCCTTGGCGGAAATTGCCAGAGGATCGGCCCTAATTTCGGCCCCAGTCGCAGCAGGCCCGAGGCGAGGAAATTGGCAAGCGGCGTCTCGACGCCTCGCAGCCGCTTGAGATGGGTGATGTAGCGCGAGCCCTTCACCGAAAAGACGAATCCGTCAGGCGTTTCATCGCGCCAACTGGCGAAAGCATCCGGCTTCTGCAGCCCATAAAACGTGCCGTTGATCTCGATGGAGGGAAACTGCCGCGAGGCAAAGGCAAGCTCGCTCTTCCTGGTCAGTCCCTCGGGATAGAAGACACCGCGCCAGGGCGTATAGGTCCATCCCGATATGCCGATGCGGATCGTGCCTGTCTTTGCCATGGAAAGGGAACGGTGCCGGTGCGTTCTTGTTCCCAAATGAAAAAAGCGTCGCCTGGCCGGCAGCGGCTCGCATCGTCGTCAGCAAATATCAGCCGGTCGGCTTCGCCGCTCCCCTCATGCTGACGGGCTCTGTGATTATATCCTTGCTAAGGTCCGGCCGTATCCGCGCGGCAAATGTTCGCCTGCAGACGGCGGGCCGTTACGGCGGCGGGGCGCGGCTTTTTGCTGAAATGACAGGTCGTCCGGGAGCACTGAAATTCTGACATCTCGCGCAGCCTCCACGAATGCCTTGCGAACCGGTCTTCGCGGGCCTGCCCCTCCGATGCGGTCAGGCGTTGCGCGAGTGCGCAATGCTGCTTAGTGCGCCTCCGCACCGCCCCATCATCTCCTGCTGAGTAACATAGTTATATTATTATATCAGAATAATCTAATTGACATCTTTCTGCGTCAACTTCACAAGTTCTTCTACTCTGGGGGAGGATACTTGAATTGTGGAAGGCTCTAGCAAAAGAACTTACACCGCCGGTGGTCCTTCGTGCAGCAAGGAAGCTTCGACGCCGCGCAGATGACGCGGTTGTCGTTCCTCGCGTCGGCTTCTTCGGCAACTATTCCAGCTACGGTGAAGCCCTGGCGGATTGCGACAAAGACTATCAGTCTGACGGTATTCTCGAAGTTACCCGGCAGAATACGAAGAAGGTGAGGGACTCCGGTCGGGTTGACATTTCACCTCACCTGGCGCCGTTTTTCTCCTCGTTCTTCCTGGCGACAGCAGACTTGGGATCGAGCACTACCAGGGTCATCGACTACGGCGGCGCGATGGGTGCACACTATTTCCATGTTCGCAAGCTGCTGCCGAGTAGGTACAAGTTGCGCTGGCGAGTTGTGGATCTTCCGAGAACGTCGCAGGTCGCGAGCGAGGAATTCGCAAGCGACGAACTCTCCTTTGCCGACAAACTGGACGCAAGTGCGCCCGCAGACGTCATCATTGCAAGCGGTGTGTTTCAGGTCCTTGCCGATCCGCATGATGCCATCAGGAGGCTTCTTTCGATCGAAGGGAAACACTTCATCTTCCCGTTGATTCCGATCGCAGAGAGTGACGAAGACCGCCTGACAGTCGAATATGTTTCTCCTTCTCTGGCTGAGATGTCGATCCCTCATTGGTTCTTCTCGCGGGCGTCAATCGAGCAAAGCTTGTCTTCCCGCCGCCAGCTCGCGACCTGGCGTCATGCTGAATATACCAATCCGCTCGACGGAAAGCCGTGCGAGTATTTCGGATATCACCTGGTTCCGTAGCGGAATCCTCCACCGATGCGTTGTTATCATCTGCGCTAGCTCTCGGCAAAACTGTGCTCGCCGATGAAGGTGGCGAGTCAAGCCCGCTGGCGATTTGAACTGCCGTGTGGAAGGAAGCGCGACGTCGCCGCACGATTTAACCTTCGAATCCAAGGTCCTAAATCTTGGCCTCGGAACGAGAAGTGACTGAGGACATTGTAATTGTGTGCCACAGCGTCTTCCCAGATCAACCACTTCTAATGGCTCGTCATCACGACGTGCCCGCGGTCGACGCAACGTGATTGGTAAATATTAGCGAATTCTCATGGGCTTTTCGCCACCCTCCACTACCTCTGACAGAGACGCACTAGGGGGGAGCGGGAATGAAATATCTAGTTAGACTTGCGAAATCGATCGTGCCGGCAAGCGTGAAAACGGCCGTTGTGAAATGGCGCGATCCGCCTACGCACTATCCAAATTGGGCTGCTGCAGTGGAGGCAGCTAACGAAAGCTATGCGTCTGAAAGTTTGACCGCATTCCGCATCGCCCGCGCCAAGAGGAACGAGGGCCTTGAGGCAGCTATGGTCAATCCCTCGCCGGAGTTCGTCGAGAGTATAAAGGGAGCGTCCTCTTTCGTCGACTTTGGCGGCTCTACCGGCGAATTCTGCATGGTGATTAAACAGAAGCTTCCTCATTGCCAATTTACGGTCGTGGAAAATGCCGCACTTGTTGCAGCAGCAAGAGAACTCAGGCCTGGGATAAGCTTTGCCGACACGCTGCCGGACACCTTCGATGTGTTCTATAGCAGTGGTACGCTCCAATACTTAAAGGAACCATATCTCATATGGAGGGAAGCGCTGTCCCGCACGAGACAAGTTGCCTTCCTCGCAAGAAATGCGTTTTCGTACCGACCTGCTTACACTGTTCAGAAATCAAGGTTGTTCGACAACGGTGCCGGGGCGATACCTGAGGGATTCTCGGACGGTTGGATCCAGTATCCTCACCAAACCATTTCGGAGCAGATCATACACGAGATGGCAGAAGCGCAAGGTTTCAAGTTGCTCCATCGGGAGGGGGGGAAAAACAGTGGCGCCATTGCATCGGATTCATACGGTGCTGACTTGCTGTTTACGCGAATTACCGTCGCACGTTCCATCCGCTGAAGGATGGGGTGGTGGCATTTTCAGAGGTCCAACGCGGCCTTTAAGGCTGCAACGGCCAGCGTGGCGCGCTTTTCTGCGCCTGCTTCATTCAGCTGCGTATTGTCGTAGCGATCAGCGGAGCCAATCGATTCAACGTCCTCGCCGGCAAACACGGTCTGGTTGTCGACGACCGAAGCCTGTGCTGCCAGAACGCCCCTGTTCGTTTTGCCATTGAAATATGCTTCGCGTGCGACGAGAAACGGGCATCCAGGGATAACCCGCTTGAACTCCGCAATCACCTTCTGCAGACTGGCGGCATAGAAGGCTTCGGGTGTGTTGACGATCGTGTCGCTTTCGCCCTGACCCCACATGATAGCGGTACATGGAAGACCCGCATCACGCATCCTGCGACCGACCACGCTGATGTTGTGCCCCAGGAACGGCCAGGTGAACGGGTCGGCCCATTGATCGACACGCGTAGCGCCGACCGCCATCGGGACGAGAATGACGCGGTCGTAATGCCCGTCAGCGATGAGCTTATCGGCCATTCGCATCATCCAGGTCCCGCGCTTGTCGGTGACGGCGCTGCCGGCGACATTGATACCCAGCAGCGGGTCCTTCGCCCTGTAAAGCTTGCCGTCGTAGATGTTGAGTTGATCGATATTCCCGTTGACTGGGACATACGGTGTCGGGATGTTGTTGACGCTCGTTTGGCCGACGAAAACAAGAACGGCGGTTCTTGCGAGATTGCCTGTTGGCACTTCCACTCGGTCCGTCAGGTCGAGGAAAGGATCGGCTCCCGGGATAACGCTTTGCGGAGGGGCTATGTAATAGGCTTTTGGAATTGGGTTGCGGTGATAGTCAGTCGCGGCTCCCACGAACAGCATGACCGGCACGAGCGCGATACCAAGCCAAGCATCCCATTTTAATGACCGCAGGGATGACCACCATTTGTGAATCATGTCTGTGCGCCTCCGTTGCCGCGCTCCAGCCACCGCAATTCATGGTAGCATATTCAGATGTATCCAACATATTTCATCCGCACTGGCAAGACAGGGAATTCATTCGGAGCCGATGCCAGATTCCGCGCCCGTGCGCCAAAGGATGAGGCCTTAGCCACATCATCCGGCAGCAGGGATATTCTAGCTTCCCGGCAAGCTAGGACAAAAGGCTGCCGTGCGCGGTGAGCCCCGTGAGCTTGGCGGGGTGGTGCGGACTACGCCGTGGATCGCGGCCGCAGCAGCGGCTTCGGCAGGCGGCATTTTAAGCAATTGCTGATGCAATGGTGGCATGACAATGCTGCTGAAGTCAAAACAGCTTCTTCAGATCGGGAGGTAACCATGATCGGCAGACTTCGAACACTTGTGATGAGCGGAATGCTGATAGGGCTAACCGCCATAGCTTCGGCTTGCACGCCGCACCAGGCTGCAAATAGTCCGGATTTTCAATACCAGCCCGGGCATTCCGTGAATCCGGCATGTAGCCACGGCTTCAGGCCGACCAACGCGCTATCCTGCAGTTATTGAGCGGTCAGATCGCGGCGACACGCTCCACGGCCTCTTTCTTGGCTACCTTCAGGATTTCCTTGTCGAGCTTCATGAGGCGACCTCGCTGGTCAACATCCAGCAAAGTGGGATCGCGGTAGGGATGCCTTTGCCTGTAGGATAAAAACAAACAAAAACAGCATTGCCAGACCTGAAAGATAGGTGACGTTTTGTACCGGAGACATGGGTTACACTTTTCGATTTTGATCGGGAGGTGTTGATGCCGTGGAGAGAGACTTCGGTCATGGATGAGCGTCTTCGATTTGTCGCCCGTTTGCTGGAGGGCGAAGGGATGAGCGAGGTGTGCCGGGATTTCGGCATCTCGCGCAAGACTGGCTACAAGATCTTCAACCGCTACAAGGAGGACGGGCCGGAGGCCCTGACGGATCGATCGCGGCGGCCGGTGCGTTATGCCAGACGGTGACATGACAGGAACTGAATCTGACAATTCATGTAGAGCGGCGAAAACTGCCCTACATATCCTGCACCCTATGCACCCAGCGAAGATGATCTACTTCGACAGCCAACTTTCGAAATAGTGGCGAACAGCCGCGCCCGCGCCGAAATGATCGGTCGTATCCAGCCTCGCAACCGCGCCCCGCACGACATCCGCCATAACGGCCGCAGGCACGATGCCGGACTTGACCAGGCTTTGAAACAGTTCCTCCACCAGGATGATCGTCCCGATCGCTTCGTCTTCAGCCTTGAAATTCGTCATTGCTGGTCTCCCCTCTGCGTCGTTGGCAATGAAGTGGTTATGCGCTGAAAGCTTGGAGCAGCTTATCGTGTTCGGATGGTGTTGTGGACCACTGAGGGAGTGAGATACGCCGCTGCCGATAGATAGGCGCCAGGAATCTCTACGCGCGCAGAAGCCAGTATTCGCAAGCGCGGCCGGGTTGATGCGGTTAACTACAAAAATATTTTTTACTGCAGACGATTCCATCTTGCGCCCGCAAATGCTATCATTCGCGGGCGCTAGTAGATGGATGGTGCGCTCGACAGGATTCGAACCTGCGACCGGGAACTTAGCATGGACCTGCTCTATCCAACTGAGCTACGAGCGCTTAGGCTTTCGGCCAAGCGTCTGGATAGGTGGTGAAGACCTGTTCAGACGCGAAAGCTTCTGCCTAGTATGACTATTATCCTACTTTAGACCTCCTTCCGCAAGTCACTGATTTGACTCGTCAGTTCTGTATGGGTCCTCGTGCCGCGAAGGCGCGCCGCCGAGGTCGTCAGACGTGACAAACTCGACGCCGTCGATGATGTAACGGCCGTAGCCGACACGACGCATATGTCCCTTCCTCGTTAAATAACCGATAGCGTTGTAGACTTCTTTCGGGGTGGCATCGAGCCCGGCTTCCCGGACGGCGTCTTTGACGTCCTCGACCGTAACTTGCTGCTTCCGTTGCACGAATCTTACTACGGTTCCCAGCACGTCACCTGCGCGCTCAATTGGGATGGGCCTGACGTATTCAGATATTGCCGCCAGGATAGCCTCTCGGCTTTCCTGGGGAACGCTTTCCAAGAGTGCTCTGATTTGGTCCGCGACCTTTTGGGAATCGGATGGTAGCGACTCTTCTCGTGCGTCTGTGGACTTCGGGGAAAATTTTGTCACCTGTGCCATAGCGAGAAGTATGCCACAACGCATACTGCGGAGTCGAATCGAATCGGCTCCGAAACCACCCACCAAAACTGAGCGATTGCCAAGTCATTGGAACACCAATGTGCGCGTGCCGACGACTTCGCCTACCTCGCATCCGACTTCTTCGCGGACATCGCTTTACGGCAGAACGGGAAAAGTGACATTCCTGCTGAAGCGGCTCCGTCCGCCGGCTTTCACGCCGACGACCGGCAGGCTGCTCCTGAAATGAATAGTTACTCTATGACCATCCGAGCTTGATGTCCGCTCCTTCAACTGAGATTCTTTTCAGTTCGAAGTCGTCGATCAACGCTGGATGCGCCATGCCACACACAATCGAAAGCACGTGCTGGCCGCCAGCTATCCGATCAAACGTCACCTTAGGAATTGTAAGCCTGTGCTGCTCAGTGGGATTTCCCGCTACATCCTGAAGGTACCCTATTGTCTCTCCGGCGATCTGCACTTCATGTCGTTGCCATTCTGCAAGTGTCTCAATCGCCGACGTATCAAAGACTAATATAACGTCGCCATTATTGGACGGAATGCGCGTAGGCCGCACAGGCAAATGCAGTTGCAATCCCACGTAAAGCGCGTCGGGGAAAAAATAGCCGAAGGAGTGTCACCCAACTGAAGTGAGGTTTCGAAGAACGTCGTCATTCTCAGTTCTCAATAAAATCTGGCCGATGTTGCACGCTCACGCGTATCAAACAACTCAAGTCATACTGGAATAATCTTCTTTATTAGACAGACCGGTGGTTGTCAAAGGACTCGACTGCCCGCTTAAAATGCTTCATCTTATGTAGGGCAGCTATTTGATGTCACGGGTGGGGGGCGATAGAAATGAAACTTCTTTACGGTATGGTATTTGCGTTCCTGGCAATGATGCTTTGCTGCGGAAATGCATTGGCACAGGGGAGTTGTTCTGGCCTTGAAGGCAACGACCCCGAGATTTCGGGACTATACATCGACAATTTTGCAGGTTGGCATTCGGTCGGTGGTGAAGCTTGGTTTATTGCTGCCGATGGAGGTCAACTGATCTTCCATGTATGTAACGTCGATAATTCAAAGAATTTTCTAATTACTCAGAATGATGTCGGAAACGACTTCAACCCCGGGAAATTCAGTCGATTTGAGTGGTACGAAGATCATGGCAAACTTTTTTATTGCCAACAGGTTTTTGATGCGACCACAGAGACTGACGCGGCTGACTTTGCAAAGACGCCTGCCGCTAATAGTAGCAATGCCAACGACGAGGGTTGCGGCGCGAAAGGACAATTTGCCTGGAGTCAATTAATATTGGTTCGCCAATAAGAACTCTTGGGTCGCCAATAAGAACTCAGAGGATTCAGAATATCGAAGCAAAGAAAACAGTGCTGAAACTGGCCTTTGCCGAGCGCCGGCATATTTGCGGAATTCGGGATTTCGAACCCCAAAAACCACCTTACCATTCAAGGTATTAGGAGGGGTTCGGACGGGGTAAAACAAAATGGCGGACAGAGAGTCCGCCAAACTGTTACCAAATAATGACAACTACTGACATACCTAAGACATAGAAAACAATAACTTATTTCCGGCGCCCATATTTCGCGTTACCCTTCAAGCAGTTACTATCGTGGCATGTGGTTAGGGTAAAAGTTGGGGTAGGCGGGTGGCGATCTCACTCAATAAATTGACCGCGAAGCAGGTCACCAGCATCAAGGAACCCGGTCGTCACAGCGACGGCGGTAGCCTCTATCTCGTTGTCGATAAGTCCGGCGCCAAACGGTGGGTCTTCCTGTATCGTCGAAATGATCGCCAGCGTGAAATGGGCCTGGGTGGCATTGACACCGTAACCCTGGCGAGCGCGCGAGAGCTGGCTGCCGAGGCGCGCCGGAAGCTGCAGGCCGGCATTGATCCGATCGAAGCGAAGAAGGCCGTCATCGACGAAATACCGACCTTTGGTGATTGCGCAGACGACTTCATAGAAACCATGAAGCCATCCTTCCGGAACGCGAAGCATATTGCGCAATGGGAGATGACATTGCGCGAATATGCGAAGCCGCTCCGGTCGAAGGTGGTCAACGAGATCACGACATCTGATGTTCTTGAGGCTCTGAAACCGATCTGGTTGACGAAATCGGAAACAGCCTCTCGGGTGCGTGGCCGCATAGAGCGTGTGCTCGACGCTGCCAAAGCCCAAGGCTATCGGTCGGGCGAGAATCCCGCCCGATGGCGTGGCAATCTTCAGAACTTGTTGCCGAAGCGGAAGAAGCTCGTCCGCGGCCATCACGTCGCGCTTTCATACAAGAACGTGCCGACTTTCATGGCTGCTTTGCGCGAGCGAATAGCAGTCGCCGCCAGGGCGCTCGAATACACGATCCTCACCGCCGCCAGATCGGGCGAGACGTATGGAATGAAGTGGCGGGAGATCGATCGCAAGGAAGCTGTGTGGACCGTGCCGCCGGAGCGCATGAAGGCCTTCCGCGAACACCGGGTGCCGTTGACGCCGCGGGCGCTGGCTATCCTCGACGAAATGGCGCTTTTCGGTACCAATCCCGACGCCTACGTCTTCCCCGGCCAGCAGAAGAAAAAGAAGGGCCGCCCGCTATCGGGCATGGCAATGGAAATGGTACTGCGGCGGATGAAGGTTGACGTCACCGTGCACGGCTTCCGGTCATCTTTCCGCGACTGGTGCGGCGAAGAAACCAGCTTTCCGCGCGAGATCGCGGAAGCCGCTCTTTCCCATGTCGTGGGTGACGAGACGGAACAGGCATACCGCCGCGGCGATGCGCTGGCAAAGCGCCGCCGGCTGATGACGGCGTGGGCGAACTATTGCGAGCCAAAGACCGACAACGTCATTCCGATGAAGCGGCGCGTGGGGACGTGAATGGATCGACAATCGATATTCCTGTTCGGCCTGCTGACGCTTTCCGGTTGCCAGACCGCCGCCGAACACCAAGCGCAGATAGACGCGATGCTTGACGGCCGGCTGGCGCAATACAATGGCCAGTCGATCAGCCAGTTCATGACGGGCACCGGCATGACGCCGGAAGACGCGTACCCGGTCAGCGATGGCCGCGTCTTCGTCTTCAGGACAGCGCCGGTCTACATGACGCTGCCGGCGACAAACGTCACGCCGGCAATCACGCGCAGCGCGCAGTGCCAGCTGCTGGTGCGCACCACGAACGACAGCAAGGCGTCAGGCGCCGATGCATGGATCGTCCGCGGCACGCAGCGCAGCGGGGCCTGCAATAACCTGCCTTAACGATTGGTCAAAAATCGTCCATCGCATCCCACACCCGTAGGGACCACAGCCGGATCAGAATTGCCTTGGAGAACCAATGCTCTTTTCCGGTTGCGAGCGCGGTAGAATACTCGGATCAATTGACACGTGAGCCGACTCGGTTTCTTGTTTTTGCTAGATAACGACGGATCGAAAAAGTGAAATTTTCCGACGTGCAGCTTTTTGGGTACGCAAGCTTTGAAGAGACCGAAATCATTCGGCTTGGGCAAGGGATTAACTTCTTCGTCGGTCAAAATAATACCGGCAAATCAGCGTTGCTGCAAAGCTTTAGGCCGAGCCTTCAGCAAAGCCCTCACCGCAATGTCGACAGCTTTCGACCGGAGCATCTCCGCCCATCAATTCAAGATGCGACAATCCAGTTCTCGGGCATAGAATTGTGGCGTGCATGGCGAAAGGCCGGATGGGAACTTGCCTGGACTTTAGGTGGCGATCGCGAGCACTATTCTCGCGTCGTAAGTGATTTCTTCTCGCAAGCGAGTTGGGCTGCGAAAATCCGGCGTGCAGACGGTACCAATGATCTGACCAACAAGCCTCCTCCGCGCGGGGAAGGTCCGACGGTGGTCAGATTTAGGGCTACAGTGGATGGTCCAGAATTTACGGGGTACGACAACACCAGAGACGTCGAACTTCTTGATGTGATAAACGCGCGATGGGGTGAGGCTGTCTTCTTCTTTGATGCGCAACGTTCCAATGTTGGTAGGTGTCAGATTAATATGTCGGCAATGCTCCTGCCGAACGCTTCTAACCTTCCTGCAGTGTTGATGCGAATGCAGGGCGATCGCGGTGATCTCTTCCGGACACTTGTGCAGCACATGCGAGATATTTTCCCTACCGTCCGGAACTTGAGCATTTCTAGCGAGAGTGGCTCATCCGATCTTGAAATTCTTGTTTGGCCGGTCGTTGAGCAACAATATCGAGAACTGGCTACATCTTTGAATGCAAGCGGCACTGGTCTTTCTCAGGTTCTTGCGATCCTGACGGTTGCGATGACAATGGAAGATGCCGTCATCGTAATCGACGAAATCAGCAGTTTCCTGCATCCAGCGGCAGCCAAGGCCCTGGTTAGAATTCTCGAAAGTCACTACGGCGGACATCAGTACATGATCTCGACGCACTCTCCCGAAGTGCTATCAGCTTGTAGGCCGTCGACCATCCATTTGGTCACGAAAACGGACTTCACTTCGGCTGTGGTGCCAATAAATGTCGAAAACGTCGGCCAATTGCGCGTTCTCACAAACGAGCTTGGCGTATCCATGACGGATGTTTTCGCATCAGACCGGATCATTTGGGTGGAGGGGCCGACCGAGGAACTCGCTTTTCCATATATCTTTGAGGAAACGCGGGACGACAGCTCGGCCGAGCGGCACCAGCGAACACCACAGTTTACGGCCGTCATCGCGACAGGCGATTTCACCGCGAAACGCACACGCCCTGACTTGATCTTCGCTATCTACGATCGCTTGAGCAACGCGGCGTCCGTTCTATCAGGCGCGGCTACCTTTGCCTTCGACGCAGAAGGGCTGAACGAGGGGCAGATGACGGATCTGACGCGACGCGCGAAAGACCGGCTGCTCTTTCTGCCGCGACGCATGTTCGAATGCTACCTGCTTCACCCCGCCGCGATTGCTGCGGTTATGAATGCGTCGCTAGATGATGCGCCGGTGTCGGTCGAAGCGGTCGAAGCGTTCTTGAGCGCCGAAAGCGGTGCGGCGAAATACAAAGCAGTAAAGGAATGGAAGGGAGACTTGCAGGAGGAAAAGTGGTTGGCGAAAGTCGACGCTGCGAACATGCTAAGCGATCTGTTCGATAGCCTTTCTGGCGCCCGGCTCACATTCTCAAAGCGCGTCCACTCTTTCGGGATCTTAAAGGAGATCCTGGCGACAGATCGCGCCCACCTTGATGGCCTCATCCATTTCGTAAAGCAACTCGTTGCTCTGTCTAGGAGCTGATGGAATTACCGATGAAGCTCTTTCCCCCTCAAGAAAAACTTTCAATCTATGAACAAGGGTTCGACGGCGCAGATTTATTAGGACGTCGGGAAGCGGGCCAACGTCTGTCGGAGCTTTTGGAAAAGGTCGAGGACCCTGTCGTTGTCGCAGTCGATGGCCCTTGGGGAAGCGGTAAATCGCATTTCCTGAAGAGGTGGGTGGGCGCGCATCGGTTAGAGAACGGCGGGACAGCAACAACCATTTACTTCGATGCTTTTGCCAATGACTTTCTTGATGACCCGCTTATCGCATTGACCGGTGCAATCGGAGAGCGCCTTCCAGCCGGGAAGGACCAGGACCACTGGAAGACGGCCAAGACGGTGGCCTACAAACTGGCTCGCCCGCTTCTGCGTCTAGGCGCCGCCGCCGCAACGGCCGGCGCTACCGAGATTGCCGGTCCCGTGCTCGATGCAGTCATTGAAGCCGGAGGGAAAGAGGCGGAGAAAGCTGCGGAGGACTTCTGGCGTCGAGAGGATGGTCGTAAAGCGGCTATGCTCAAATTTCAGGAATGCCTCGCCCAATTGACTGAAGCGGGCGCGCCACTAATCGTCGTGATTGACGAACTGGATCGATGCAGGCCAGATTACGCCTTGAGCGTTTTAGAAGTGATAAAACACTTTTTCGCGGTCCCAAGAGTGCACTTTGTGATGGGTGTAAATCTTGACGCCTTGGAACACATTGTTCGGGCGAGATATGGCATCGGCGTCAACGCCCATGATTATCTGAAACGCTTTATCTCCCTGTCGATGCAGCTTCCCGATTGGGTCGGCGGTGCGAACAGCGTCAGAGCTCAAATCAGATATTTCGAGAGCGCGGCTTCGGCCATGGGTGTTGACCAGAAGTTGGCGGGTGAGGTTGCCCGCCACCTTAAGCTGGCCGCGGGGCCGGCTGCGATCTCGTTGAGAGACGTAGAAAAGATTTTGACACGCCTAGTTCTGTTACCAAAGGCTAAAGAAATAAGCGGCTTTTATCACGGCTGGCAAACAGTGATCATTTCGCATGTCCTCTTTCAAGCGGTCAGACCTGAACTGTTTCAGGCTGCGCTGCGCGGATCGCTTTCCTTGGCGGATATCGACAGCTTCTACGGCATCACCAATGCGATGATAGACAGCAGCGCAAAAGGGAGTGGTGAGTACGATCATGTCGCCTTCATAATTCGCGGCGTATGGCAGTTTGCTTTGACGGGCGGTAACGAACCAGCTCAAGACAAAGACAATTTCTCACGGTCATTTGACAGCTTCGGATTGCGGTCGGGGGCTTCAATCTTACCGCAGGTACAGCGTGACTACTTCGGATTATTCCAGGTGAACGACTAAGGCGGCGAAGCCTAGCATTGGGAGTCGCAAAGCCCGATCCCCTTTTTTCCGGCTACAGGGCGTCAACGTGCGGCGCTCGCCAGCACTTTGCTGTTCTCGCCACCCTGGCTCGGTGGCGCCAACGTATCCAGCTTGCGACGTTCGTTGCATAAGCGCCTTCGTTCGCCGAAGTTATGCAGCCATCCGTGACTAAGACCTTTCAAGCGATAAACCGCTTTGTGCTCGTGGGGTATGAGCTCTCGACGGTCGCCCGAGGCCTTATCGGCGCTCTTCTGCTCGCCGCGTATCAGGGCGATCGCCTCGTTTACGTCGGTTCGGTCGGGACGGGCTTTAAAGAGCGCGAAGCCTGGCAATTGCTCGATCTAATGGACAAGCTCAAGACCACGCGCCCGACCGTGAAGTACGATGGGAGCCGCAGGAACGTCGTGTGGCTAGAGCCGACGCTGATTGCCGACGTCGAATATCGCGCCCGGACGCACGACGGGAGGCCGCGTGACGCGAGCTATAAGGGGCACCGAGAAACACAGGGCAACGCCAGCGTCTTCTGGAACGCTCAATCATAAGCTCTCTTTTCGCGTGCGCCTCCAAGCATCCGGATAAAGTGCCTCATATTCTCGAAGTCTAGCTTTTCGCTGGTTCTGCTCCGCAGCATCATCGACTTCGTCAAGAAAGGGCGAGTGCGCGCGTTCCCGGAGGATATCGTCAATTGATTGGGCCTGTTCGGCTTGCGCATCAGAAAACCGTTTGGCCATATTCGCAACTTTACTCCGAATTTCAGGAGGAAGCCGGTCGATCGGAAAGTTGATTAATGCCATTATCCCGCCAGAGACGGCCTCATCACACTCGCCAATGCGCACACGCATCTCACGAAGACGCCTCAAATTTGCGCGATTAAGGTCGACCGCTTCAATCGTGAAATCGCCTGGCTGCGTGAGGCCTTTAAGACGGAGCCCTGTCCGCTCAAAGTGTTCCTCTCGATAATCTTCATCCGGTCGAAAATATCGTAGCCCCTCGCTTCTTGCGCTTTCGGGCGGTGAGCGGCTCCCCTTCCGTGTATTGCATTCGTCACAGGCCCACATCAGATTGCTATAGTTGTTTTCAAGATCAGGCCGAGCTGATCGCGGCTCATAGTGATCAATGGTAAACCGTATAGCCATGGCTTCCGCCTCTGACATCGTGCAATAGGCGCAAGTATGGAAAAAATCTCGACGTAGCGTTTGCCGATATTCGGTGTAAGGCAAACCGCCAGTCACTTCTGATCGCTTAACGAGATTTCCGCGTCCACTCTCGGGCGCAACCAAGTGACTGTCAGTCAACGATTGCGCCCTGTAGCATGCGCATTAACTCTGCTGAGGAAATCAGCCATATCGCGCTGAAGCGCCTCATAGGCCTCGACTTGGCGTTCCAATTGGTCAAGGGATACGCCGTGCACAGCGTCTTCTATCCTGTCCAGTGACCAGCGAACGTATTCGAGGCGATTTGCTTCCGCGCGCGATATTGCCCCGGCAAACTTTTTATCAAGCAGCTGTGCTCGTTCGGCGAGAAGCGTAGCCTTCTCCTCTTCCGATACTGCCAGAGCATTCAAACGGCCGGCCACCTTTGAGGTAACTGCGTAAACGGACCTGTTCCCAAAATTGTGCGTCGCAGCGCTTCCGGTGTTTGAGAAGCTTCCGGGTTCGTCGCCCGCGAGCACCGGCTCGATGGCAGGTTCACGTATCCAGTCGATGTCGTCAGTTCGCGTCGATAAGTTGTTCATCAAACCTGTCTCCCACCGCTAACTCTTCGAAATAAGCCAATGCCGCCTCTCGGCAGCTGGAAACGGCGCGCTGTATGGCGTTCCGCTCCAACGGAACCTTCTTCGCGAGATACCTTTGATAATCGAGCATAATAGTCAATAGCTGCTCGTTGTCGTCTGAGCGTGTAATTGTGTGCAAACAGCGATCGCGGACCTGTTCGTTCTCTTCAAGAGTTGACGTTATTTGGAATTGATAGCTCTGAACTTCTCCTGCCCAAGGTTTACTGACGTAGTCGATAAATCTTCTAATGCCGGGCGGTACATCATCAAGTGATACAAAGGTCGTAGATACTATCCCAATTCGCATAAGAGACCTCTGCCTTTCTTTCGGTAGCAACAATGCGAATTCCGTAATTTTATCTGATGCCTGTTGAAGTAGATCCGAATACACCATCGCTTTCGAAATCAATTCTGCCACCGGGAGGCCTCCGCTGGTGTGGCGGTATTTCATCCGGTGCTGAAACTGCACAGACAGTCTGTTTTGATCAACCGAATAAAGAAACCCGTCGTCATGTTGGAGATCCACCTTGAACGCCTCCAGCGCTGAGACCTGAAACTCCGGCTTTGAAGGCAGGTTCCACTGTTCCGTTTTGTGCCAAGTGTCTAGCAGCGGCGCCATGCTGCCGAGGATCGCTTCGGCGGGTGCAAAATGGGTATCCATTAGAAAACCAATTGTGGGCGTAGAAGCCAGCTTGTCACACCAAGTTGTCATTGCGCTTTCCTCTATCCAGTTACCTCAGCATGGCAGCCTTTCGTAAACTTATTTAGAACATACGCTACGAAGGTTGCCTTGAACTGTTTTGTGCTTAGCACGCTGTTGGGTGACGAGCCCTGCGCGCTCGCGCATGGCAGGGTAAATCAAAAGCGCCCGCCCAAATGCCCATCTTATCCACCTTCGCCGCGGTCTGCTCGCCTGCGAATGCGCCGTGGCTGTATCGAACCCAATCGACCGCGTTGCCGGTACGCACCGGCCAGGCGTTGACGTTCTTGCCGTCAGCGCGGAAGCAGTCGGCAACGATCCTGTGATATCGATCGACGTCGACCGGCTCGCAACGTGTTGACCGTGACGCCGCCAGGAAATCGTCCAGCGCGAAGGCTGCCGCGGTGCCGCATCGATATTCGGTCCCATCTGCCCGCCGGCACTTCTGCCAGCTCTCCGGCGCATCGATGCCGTTGAAGCGAATTCGCGTGCCGCTGATATCGATGGTGTCGCCGTCGACGACGGAAGCCCTGCCGGTAATCGTCTCGGTGCCGAATGCGGGAGACGATATGAGCGCGAGGGCAACAGCAACAAGGCCTAGTTTCATCCGGCGAGATCCTTCATAACTGGTATGACCTTGGCCTTGATACCCACCAAACAGTTGACGTCAATTCCTGCGTTTCGGCTCGTGTCGCTGCTACACGTCAGGCCAGCTGATTGCCGGCAGCTCATTGATAAAAACATCGATCGTCGGCTGCGGCCGCAAGCCGTTACGGACCCTGTCGAGCTCGCCATAGGAATAAGCCCACACCTGGTCGCGCCAGGCCACCAAGGCCTCTGCGTCGGCCCTCCACCGGGATATCGACGACGTGAGATAGGTGGCCGCCGTGACGCCATCGTTGAATTCGCGGGCATTGGCCGTTGCGTCGACATGAGCTTGCACGGCGTTAGCGTAGTCTGTTAGCGACGCGACCTTCTTCGGATTGAGGAAGGTCTGTACTTCGGTGGCATTTTCGTCGATCGCCTCCAGTTGCATGCCGGGCTGGTTGACGCGATCCAGATAGCAGATAGCGCCGTCGACGCGCTTGACGTAAACAGTGGTCATGCAAATAGCCTCCTGCACTGCCAGTCGTGCCAGCCGCAGACATAGGCGTTGATGGCACAAGCCGTGCTGGCTACGACCACCGACCTGAAAAGCTGGCCGGAGCTGTTGGAACGCGCCTTCCCGGCAGATGAAGACTGATCCGGAAAATCACTGCCGGTTACGGCCCTCGTGGCGACCGACGCCGGTGTCGCCGTGACCGCGTTGACCGCCACGGCGTCACTTATGGACCCGCTGCAGCTCTGCGATGGCGCGGCCACCGTCGACTGCAGGATAATCTTGATATCCGTACTCACGCCGATCGGCGTGAAAACCGGCACCGCCAGCCCGGATACCGTGACGTTGGCCTGGAACCAGCTATAGCTGTCGGTATTGACCTCGTTCCCGATCTGCCAGAACGGAACCACCTGCGCCGACGCGTTCGTGACGATGATGCCGACGCGGCTACCGGACAGCAGCTCCCACCCGACGGGCACCGTCGGCGCCAACAGGCTCAACGATATGATATAGTCGCCGTTGCCGGTCGTCACGTTCCGGATCGCATGCAGGAAATACGTCTTGCTGGCCTGAAGCGTACCCGCGTCGAGCCCGCCCGCACCAGTACCGGCCACGAACGTCGCGTTCAGCAACTTCGTCAGTGCCGGCAGAACGAGCCTCTTGCCGCCGAAGAAGCCGACACCTGCCGAAAAACTTATGCTGGTCGCCGAGACGTAAGCCGGCACGCAATCAATGAAATAGTCGAACTGCGCGGCTTGAAGAGCTGCGACTGCCTGGTTCGTCACGTCAATGGCCGCCTGCGTGGCGGTCGAAATCGGTTTGTCGACATCGTGCGTGTTGTCGACATTGCCGAGCCCGAGATTGACGCGGGACTGCGGCTTGTTCGCGAGATCCGACAGATTGAGCGCCGCCAGCATATCACCGGAACCGGTACCGTTGATGCCGCGCGCCGCGATCTTCGTCCAGTTCCCCGGCACGAACAGCGAGGTCGTCAAGTGCGCGACCGCGCAGACGTAGGTCTCGCCCTGGTAGACGACCATCGTGGCGGGCGCGATCGGCGAAGCGTTGATGCCGGCTGCGAAATCGACCACGGGCGCCCACGCCGAGACCGCCCCTCCCGAATAACCAGCCTTTAGGTCGTTGTTCAAGCTGTCGAACGTGACAATCCCGTTGACCAGCTTGCCGTCCGACCGCCGTATCTGGTTCAGAGCCGTGATGGCGGCGTTTAGCGACGTCGAAACGTTCGCGAGCTCGTTGTCGATCTGCGGCGCGGGCAGTGGCTTGGCCGGATTGGCGGCCTGCCAGTTCGAAAACGAATAGCTCGGTGTATAAGGGTTTGGATTTGCCATCTGCTACCTTTGCCTTGCTCCGATGGTTGATTGGACCGCACCACGACCGAATGCCTCTGCGATACCACCGGGCGCGCCGCGTTCGGCCGCTTCGCGGATAAGCTCGACGGAACGCGGGTCGGTGAAGAGCTGCGCGAGCTGGCTGACGCCGCCCCGTAAGGCGGCACGCCGCAATGCGTCGCCCGCGTTAGTGAAGAAGCTGGCGCCGAGCGTACCGATAGCGTTTGCCGCCCGCGACACGAACGGCGCTTGCGACAGATCGGCGTTTGCAGTGCGGTTGAATTCGGTGGCGCTCCCGATCGGCTTGCGTCGGCCAGTGGCTTGCAGCACGTCAAACAGCTCCGGCGCTGCCTCTGCGGCCGCTTGGTCTGGAAGGCCGCGGAAGATCGCGTAAATGAGCTCGTCGCGAGGCTGATTGCCGACCATGTCGCGTCGGAACTTCGCACCGGCGAATTCCCGGTTACCTTCCATGGTATCGATAGCCGCTTTCGCATAGCGATCGGCCACCGTCTGACGGATGAGGGCCGACGTTGTTTCCGGATCTTGCCCGATGAGCCGGCGAACAGCGTCGATCGTCTCGTCGCCGGAGCCGGTCAGTGGATTTTGCGGGATAAGCGCGTTGCCCGCGGAGCCGGTCGTATCGGCTGCAGCAACACGGCCGAGCGGACCTTCGGAAATCGGTTCGACCGTGTTGCGGGTGATGTCCGCATACTGCTGCTTGCCCGCCGCGAAGTTCGGGCTGGCGTTCTCCATCGCATTGTCGATCTGATCAAGGATGGCGCTAACCGCGGCGTTTTGCTCCTTGGTAATCGCGTCCTGGCCGATCTGCGGCAGGTCCATTCGATCACGGAAGTATTTGCGGACACGGTCGAGATTGCCCACGTCCACTACTGGCACTTCGGGCGTGCCTGGAACCGCGGGCGTCATCGTGTAGCGGGTGATCTGGCCGTCTGGACCGGTTACAGGCGTGCGCACGGACGGCTGGCCGGCGCGGGCCGGCTCGGCGATCAGCCGGTTCCGCAGATCGCCCAACACGCCGCCTAGAATGCCGGTCTGGTCGCCCGCGACAGCGTTGTCGATGTTTGCAAGAATGCCCCTGACAACATCTTCTGGCACCAGGTCGGCGTTCGCCGCAGCGTACGTCGGCTGCACCGCGGCCGTTCGCGCCCGCTCGACGTCGCGGATCGCGTTGGTAGCGGCTTCCGATGCGCGAGGGCCGAGAACGGACGGATTGCCATTCTGCGGAGCGATGAGGTCGAGCAGATTGTAGACTGCGGTATCGACCTGCGCCGGCCGCTCCGCGAAGAACGGCGCCGTTAGGGCGCGGCCGGCATTCGATCCTTCGACCAGGCGCTGCACGTTCGGCAAGGCGGTTCCGCCATTGGAAGCCTGCGTGATCGCTTCCGGACCAGTCAGCCGGACACCGGTGCTGTTGTTCTGGAGCTGCGTCGCGCGATCCCAATCGATCAGGTTCGGATCGCCGATCGCGCTGCGAAGCACTCGCTCAGGAGCGCGGGCAGCGCTCGCCATCGTGGCGCCGACATTGCCCGCAATGGCGCCGGCCGCGCGGGCGATCGGTTCAAATGGCGTTCCTTCCGTCAGCTGCCCGGCGGTTTCGGAGACGACGCCGGGCACCACGACATTGCGCGTAAGGTCACCGGCATAGCTGGCAGCACGGCGGGCCACGCCTTCAGCAAGTTGCGTTCCCCGCGATGGCAGACCGCCCGGCGCGGCGAATTCGGAAATTGTCTCGGCGTATTTGCCCGGCGTAGTCTTTGGCTCGTAGAGATAATCGTCCATCACGCCGCGGACGGCGTCTTGCGCCTTGGCGATCGGACCTTCTTCCGTGGTTTGGGGATGCAAGAAGGTCTGGCGTTGTTCCTCCGTATGCTGCGGCTCGCCCTTCCACGAACGCACCCAACCGTCGATCGTGTCGACGAGATAGCGCGAGGCCGCGTCCTGCATTTCGCCAGTCATGCGACCGAGCGTGACAGGCAACATCGCCGTTTCCGCAGCGCCGCGCACGACGCCGCTCGGAATGGATTTTGCGACATCGCCCGCGACGGTTGGCGGGTTCTTCGGCGGCACCAGATCGTCAAACGATACGGCCGGCGTCGTGGGCTGCTTCGGAACCAGATCGTCGAAAGAGATATCAGCCATCACAGTCCCACCGGATCGATCCCGTTGTCACGAAGTCGCTTGATCACAGCGTCACGCGGCGCGCCGTCGGCAATAGCTTTTCGCGCTCTCGCGATCGGATCGTCGACCGCCGGGGGCGAGGCTACGGACGAGTTGGCGGCGGGCGCCTGATTTCCCGCTGTTGCGGCCTGCTGCGCTGCCTGCATGTGCGCGAGCATTTCCGGCGGCACGTCGACGCCGTTTGCCTGCATGATGCGCGTGATCTGGTCGGCTGCGCCGGCAGAAGATCCCTGCAGCGCCGCAAGCGCAGTTGCGCGGGCAGTTGCCTTGCTTGCGAGCGTATCGGGATCGTCGCCAGGGATTGGGATGAAAACGCGAGAATAGTTCTGGAATTCCTCGCGGCTGAATGCAGCCCCTGTATCCGGCCGAAGGATGGACAGCATGAAATTCATGGCGCTGTTGTAGAACTGGCGGCCATCTGGAGAGACGAGATTGTTGGACAGCGAAAGCGGCAGTAGATCGCCCGCCTTGCCGAGCATCATTTCGAAGTCTCGGGCGTTCGGCACATAGCCTTTTTCATTCTGAAGCTTTGTCAGGTTTGCGTCCGCGGACGCCGCGCGATTATAGAACATCGCATTCTTCTGCGTGAATTCGGTAGGCTTCATGCCGAGCTGTTCATTCGTTCCCGTTGGCTTTGCCTTGTCGTAGACCTGAACATCGGCCGGCACCGGCTTACCGTCGGCCATGAAATAGGCGCTTTCACCAGGTTTGCGGAAGACTTGGACGCTCTTTCCGTCGATAACGGTGGTGCCCTCGACGAGGGACTTGTCCGCGCTCGGATTGTAGGGCTCGGCCCCACTCAGCACCGCCGCGCCGGGTGTCATGAACTGCGGTTTGCCGTTGGGGCCGATCGCCTGCACCGGTGTCTTGTCGCCGACAATGGCGCCGAGCAGCATTTGATCGGTGAGCGTGCCGCCCTGCCGAAGGCGCTCGTTCTGCTGCGCCTGCCATTCGGTTTCGGTCAGCGGTTTCGGCACTCCGTTCGCCTGCTCGATCGCCGGTAGCCCGACGTGAGCGGCGATATCGGCCGGAACGGCCGGGCGGATCTGGCCTTCGTTCAGGGGGCCGAAGAGCGACGTAATAGACTGGCGCTCGTTGTCCATTGCGCCGATTTTGAGAGCTCGCTCGTTATCTGCGGCGTTCGTCTGAATAGCGCGAGCGTTGTCGGCCGTGTTGTTGGCGCGGCTAGTCTCGGCTGTGATGTCCTGCCCGCGGCGCACGGTTTCAGCACCGACGTCGACGCCATAGTAACCGGTCGAAGGGGTCCACTGGCCGGATGCCTGGCCAAGACGATCGAAAGTCGACTGGTTGAAATCCTGCGAATGAGCATAATCGAAGAGATCCGCAAGGCGCTGCGCCTCTTCCTTTTTGGCTTTCGCTGTTGCGTACCCCGCGAGGTCGCTGCCGCTAGGAGGCTGGAAAATCTGAGAAAGCGACTGGAAGGCAGCGCCAAGGGCGGGATCATTGAACCGGGGATTTGCTGTAACAGGCAACGTCGGATCTCCTCACTGCAGCCGGTGTTCGGTGTGGTCGTATTCGCTCCACGCGCGCGCAGCGGTTATCATCTTGGCCAAAGGATCGCCTCGCTGTGCAATCTCGCGCCGAACCAGCGTCGCCGCCAGATCACAGCTCAACAGAGACGCATAGCAATGCTGATCGTACCGAAAGGGATGGTCTGAAGGTGTTGTTACAAGAGCGGTCGCCGCAGCCATTCCCATTTGCGTCAGTTCCCGCGTGATCCACTTCGCGGCTGCTTCCGCTATAATCGGCGTGACCTGCTGCATGACCGTTGCGAGCGCGTCAGCCAGCTCCGGAAATGCCGCCGGGTTCCCCGCGGTCACCGCGCGCAATATAGCCTGGACACCACCAAACCCGTTTTCCAACGGATCACCGCCCGTCGCGATGTTCGTGAAACAACGCTCTGCGTCTGTAAGATGAATGCCGAGATCCGTGAGGCTCATTTGCCCGCTCCCGAATTGATTTTGATCGTCGCGACGAGCCTGTCGCGGCGGGTGCCTGCGCTTTCGTCGAGCTCGTCGATGATGGAAAGATTGTGAAGCGCGTTCTGGAGCCAGCGCACGCGCAAACGGTGCTCGCGGCTGACATAAGACGGCTGCACCCTTCTCTGGTCTTTCGATAGCGCCCACCAGGTGACGAACTTTTCGGCCGAGATCAGGCCGGCGGTCACATGCCGCTGATCGCCATCCGCAAAGAACGGAAGGAGCGCGTCGCGGGCCAACTGCAGCCGGGCGCGAAGCCTGGCAGCCTGCCGGCGGGAGATAGGAAGCAAATCGCGTTGACCAATCTGCTGGCTAAGAAGCGCGATAGCGTGGGAGCCGTGATAGCAGACATCGTCGTCATCACGGCACACGACGGTCAGCTCGTCGTCGATCCTGTCGACGCAATGGTCGCGTTCGCTTTCTTCCGGGTTCGGTTCGGGCGGCGAAAACGGTGGGTCGGTGTCTTCGAAGCACGTGTCTTCGGCCTTGGGCGGAATGGCGTTCAGTGTCGACGTGAGCAGTTTTTGCATCGAAGTTCCGACAAAGCGGGCCACAGGTGTAACGGGGTGGCCGGGTTCGTTGACACGTTCCCTCGACATTCGAGAGCGTTGGCGCGGGCTTCCGAGTTCCGCCTTTGTCGGATGATGGGAATATAGCCGGGTCGAGCGCGCGAAAATACCCGGTCGAAAGGGGTCCAGATCGCGCGCTTGTCGGTTCAAAAGTTCCAGCCGGGCGGATTTTTCTTCTGACGTCGGACGCAGTTTTCAGCGCGCGCGGCGGACTATAGCCAGGGGTCGGGTCCGGAGTCCGGTCAGGTGGCGGCCCGCGGCGTGGCCGGCGAAGGCATGGGCCATCGATCTCGTGCGCTCCGCGGCCGCGGCGTGTCCGCTGGGGTATACGAAAGCGGACAGCAGAAAATATTCGTGAATGATGTACGTACGGGTTGACACTAGATCAACGTACAGGCATCTTTACGTACATAGCCAATACGTACATGAGGAACGTAAGATGCAAACCGAAACACAGGTCAATGAACTCCGCGTTTACATGGTCGTCCAGTCGGAATTGCGCGACGCAATCCGCCGCCAGGACAAAGAAGCGGCCATGTTCGCGATCGAAGAGCTGCTTTGCATCGAGGCCTATTCATCCTGGCCCCGCCTCCGCGCGCGCTGCGCGGCGACTATCGCCGAATTTCAATGAGGTTCTATCGTGAAAACCATCCTCTACGCTCGCGTGTCCACCGTTGATCAGACGGCAGATCACCAGCTTACCCAAGCCCGCCAGGCAGGTTTCGAGATCGACGAGGTCGTCGTCGATCAAGGCGTGTCAGGCGTCAACGTTCCACTCGCCGAGAGGCCGGAAGGGCGTCGGCTGTTCGATATGCTTCGGAAAGGCGATACCCTTGTCGTTAGATGGGTTGACCGCCTGGGGCGCAACTACGCCGACGTAACTGACGCTGTTCGCCACTTCATCCGCAAGGGCGTGATCATCAAGACGGTGATCAACAACCTGACTTTCGACGGCACGACAACAGAGCCTATGCAGATGGCAATGCGCGACGCGATGATAGGCTTCATGGCTGGCGCTGCTCAATCGCAAGCGGAAGCTCTCAAGATCGCGCAGCGGGCCGGCATCGATCACGCCAAGGCGCAGAACAAGCCGCGGACCTACAAAGGCCGGAAACCTTCATACACGCGGGCGCAGTTCGATACGATCGCGCGAATGCTAGCAGAGGGCGGCGGGGCGTCGGAGATCAGCAAGGCAACTGGTTTGACACGGCAAACAATCCTTCGCATTCGAACCGACCCATCGGCGGCTAACGACGCGTTGGCGGATTGGGGACTGTAACATCAAACTTCCTTGAAGTTGGCGCCCTTAAGCGCCAACGCCAGCGCTTTCGCGGTTACTGCCGGCTCATGAAAGCGGAATATCACGAAGTCGCGCTGATCGGTGTCGAAAACCAGTTCGGCAGGGAGGTTCAGATATGCGCCCACTTGAGACACAAGATGCGACCGTCTGCGTGACGTCAACACTTCCACCGTGAACACGTCTTCGCGATCCGGCGAACTAAACACTCTGAAAACGGGCCTCAAGCCCTCTGATGCAATCTCCGTTTCCGAGAAATCTTCCTCACTGTCTGATGTGATCGTAAACATATAGGGCCTCCTTTTCGGCGGAGGTTCGCGGCCAAGTACGTGTCTGTCAAGGAGATTACGGTCGGTCGCCAAGACGGACAAAACCTACAAAATCAATGACTTGACAGACACGCGTAGTGTCCGTCACGCTATCCGCAATCCCGCTGTGGGATTGAAAGGGGAGACTCGTATGAAACTCATCACCGATCAGGAAGCGGCTGAGATCTTCAGGTGCAGCACTGACAAGATCAAACGCCTGCGCTTGTCAGGCAAGTTGGCGTATATCCCCGGCCGACCCGTCAAGATCAACGAAGCTGACCTATTGGCTTTCATCGAAGCGAGCACAATACGTTCGGTCCCGCCCGATCCTCCGACGGCTCCCAAACCAGACGCAGACGCCAGCGCGAGAGCATGGGCGCTGAAGGCCATGTTGAAGCCAAAGCGAGCGCCCCGTTCGAAGTGAACTGGCATCACTATTCGAAGATATTGGGCGGCCGGCGCTTGTGAAGTTGCGACAAGCGCTTGATCTCAGACCGCAGCTCTTCCGGCGACATTTCGTGGGGCTCCTTATGGGGGCTCTGATCTTTCCGATCAAAGTACCCCGCGACACGGAACAATGTGGCCGACGCTGTCGACTTCGCCGGCGCAGGAGCCTTCGGATCGCGGCACACCGCAAGCGCCGTCTCGTATGCGACCCGCACGCCCTCAGTCTGAATTCTATGCAACAACTCGCGTTGCGCTTCTTCTGCGTCTTCCGTCATTGTGATCACCTATCCGAAAATATCTGTTTGTCCTTCGATCTCGCGCACGAGCGCTTTCAACCGATCGATCTCTTTCTGCAGCGCCAAGGCTTCACCCGAAAGCACGGTCGGCACGCTCAAAGTAGCCGCGATCTCGTCGGCGAGACGCTTGTCAGATTGGCGCCGTTTGCGCTCTGACGCTGGACCTGGCGCGTGGCTTCGCTGCCAAGCACGATAGCGTTCCAACTCATCGGGCGTCATGGCCGCGAGCTTCCGCGCCAAGGCTTTCGCGGTTGCCTTGCGTTTCTTTTCAACCCTCGCAATCCGCATGTCGACGCTATTGGCAGGCTTCGGCCATTGCGGAACATGCCAAGCCACGGCTTTTGGCGTCTTGCCCCCGTGGCGATGGCAACGGCCGTTCTCCATTGCGATCTGTTGGCATGGCTCGCCATCACGGCGGCGTTTCGCACCGCATTTGGCTAGCCCCGGTCGCACCTTGCGCTGCCAGTCACTCAGATTCTTAGCGGCCGCAAGGCGCTGTGTGATCGATCCCACTACCGGACCCCGTTCTGGAAAATATTGGCGTTGAGGTATCCGCAAAAAGTCAGCCCTTTCAGATCGGACAACCTGTCCGCCGACGGCTGATCGATTGCCTCCGTCCGATTTCTTTGTGATTTGATATTCTTTACATCCGCACCAAGCACGACCGGAGGGCGCCGCTTGTCGGCGAGAGCGTCCTCCGTAGGAGCGATAAGCGCGACAAGCCGATAAGCATTGATTTTATTGAGTTTTTTCTGAGCTTGTCGCTTGTTTTCTCGCGACAAGCGCGACAAGCAAGCCGAATTCGCAGATAAATCACTGAATCTAAAAGGCTTTTTGCTTGTCGCCGACAAGCTGCCGATAAGCGCGACAAGCTTCATGGCTGCTTCTCCGCGACAAGCGAAATCCGTTCGATAAGCCAGGGTGCAGTCTGTGAAGCAGACTTTTTAGAAGCTCGAATAAGGACAGTTTGTCCGTCAATTGAGATCTCGCAACCCGTTCCCCCAAGCGCAGCCGTAATTTCTCCTGTTACCGCCGGCCGTGTCTTGGCTTCGCATAGGCCAGACGCTCGCATCTTCACCCCAATCGGTGCCCATAAGCCAGGCAATGGCAGCGCGTCGTTCTCGCCCATGAGCTCATGTGCTATCCGCGCAATCGCTTCAGCCTTCTCCTTGTCGACATTCGCGCCCTTCCGACTGGCGACCAGCGTTTCGACTTTCACGATATCGAGTACGGGGGCGTAATCGCCGGAGGCAATCAGGGCCTCCCGCGGGCTCTCGTCGAACAACGCGGCGGCTGCGGCTGCATTCGCTCCCGAGCCATTGCCCACGGCAACATTGGCACGCCTGAAAACGATCGGCGCCGTCGGTTTTCGGTCGTGGCTGATCTTTGCATAATCGAGGCGAATCAATCCGTCCCCACGCGATACGCCCCAACTTTCTTCCTCGCCTTCCCCGGTAACGTTGACGAGTGTGAAAGCCGAACGAACCTTGCCGACAGCTGCAAAGCCGCCGCGGCCAGCGGCCATGTCCCCTTTATTCTGGCGCGCTTGCTTGGACGTATGATGGACGACGGTGATAGAGCACCGGCTTTCCGCGGCCATGATGGCAAGTTCCTGCAGCAGTGTGTCCGCGTCGTCGTTCGAATTCTCGTGGGCGCCTGCCGTGAGGCTGATTTGCGGGTCTAGCGCGACAAACACGATACCGTGCTGGCGGATAACCTTTTGAAGGACGTCGGCCCCCGGCGCGCGTTTCAATGCCGATCGGTCGTTCTCCCGCGCTGCAATGGTGAGCTTCAGCCCATCCACGCCAGACCATAGAAGAATAGGGTGCCCGGTTACATCAACACCCCAATGGCGCTGCGCAGCCGCGAGACGGCGCTCCATTTCATCGAGACGATCTTCCGCGTTGTAGATCAGCACAGGGCCGGATCTGTGCAAACGCTCGGGAGTGATGGGATTGCCGAGCTCATCCTTTCCGCGAAGGATATCTTCGCGCCCGGACGCAATCGCCAGGGCATCACGGAGCATGAGCGTGGATTTCGAGACGCCGGGCTCGCCGACGCACTGTGCGACGTCGCCGCAAGGCAGCCGCGGGCTGACAATCCATTCGCGCACGGGAATGTGCTTCGGATCAATCCGGCTGTTGACGAACTTGAGGTTCGGCCCGCTGCGATCCGGCCGCCCGGCTGGCCGCATGTCGAATATGTCGGATGTGTCGACGTCGCCGACATCCGTCCGCAGGGTGTAGAGCGGATCCGCCTTGCGCATTTCGAAAAGCAGGCTGCGATCTGAAAGGTTGTTCGGTGGCGACGAGGAATAATGGTCCCATCGCGCTTCCGCGGCCGCCTCGTCGTGCTTCTGACTTTTTTCAGACCAGCGTAAGAACGCCTCGTAACCTTCGACGCTACCGTGAGACGCGTCATAGAACGTCATCCCTAACCGGTTCCAATCATCCCAATCCAGATCGGTGTTGGGAATGAGCCGGGCGGCGTCGAACAAGGCTTCCTCGCTCCACGCCTTTTCAGTCTTAAAGCCGCCCGTTGACGGTGCGCCAGAACCGCCGGGCGTCTGCAGGCCGTGGTCAGCCAGCGCCTTCTGCAGCGCTTCGGCCGCAATATCGAGATCGATTTCCGCATAATTGTCTTCTTCGACGATCTTGCACATGCGCACCGACGTCGTCTTGGTGTGCCAGCTGCCGGGCCACCGCATCGGATGCACCAGGGGCGACGCACTCTTATCGGCATCAACGAGCATGGCCGCAGCTCGTCGCACTGCTTTCAGCTTTCGGAGCTCGTCAGGTCGTGTCGCCGGATATGTAAGCCGCCAATGAGCGTGGATCTTGTTTTCCTGCCGGCCCTCCGGCGACGTCCACATGCCACCCGAATGGATCATCATGGTAGGCTTGCCCAACACCGCGACCAGTTCGCGCAAAGCTTCATTTGGCCGGGCATCGATCTCAACCGACAGAACCGGGCAGCATGAAACGTTTGCCTCGTCGGCCTTCGTCTCGGTCTTGAACAGGGCGATCGGTGGGGCGAATACCGCGCTGTGCTCAATGGGGCGCCGGGCGATCTTCGAAGCAGCCTCTGCAGCGCGTTCCGCAAGACCCGCGTCGAACGGCGCCCACTCATTCAACACGCAGGTGCCAGCCTGGTTATGCTCGAAAGCCCGGAAGGCAATGCTGCCCAGTTCGAACGCGCAGTGTTTGAACGCGAGCGCGACGAAGCGCTGCATCTGCTGGAGATCGGCTTTCAGTTCGGTTGGCTGCTGGACATCGGCGAGTTTCGCCGGTGCGGGTTCTCTGGTTCGGATTTTCTCGCCGAGCAGATCGCCGAGCACGGTTCCGCCGCCACCAGTAGATTGATTTCTCGACGGGTTATCTATATGTTGATGTTGCATGAGTTTCCTATCGGCCGGGCGCATTCGCAGTGCGTGCCGGCCTTTATTTTGTGTTGTCGACGACAAGCCGGAGCGCGGGCGGCTGTCTGCTCGCCGCCGCTCTCGACCGCTCATGAATGAACCGCTGCAGGGCGTTCACGCTGGCCTCTGTAACCAGGAACGGGCGCCGCCCGGCAGGATGCAAAGTCTTCAATCTGCCGCCCGCGATCTCGTCGCGGACCCATGATGTCGAGCGGCCGAAGAGAGCAGCGGTTTCGGAAACCGTCAGAACCTTCTGGTCGCGGGGGTGTTCGGTGGAGAGCATGGATTTGCCTTTCGTTGTCGGTGGCAAATCGTCCCGCGAATGGCGGCGCGAAAATAGCCCCGGTTTGAACCGCGAAATCGCGCGTTATGCGGCCAGGGCGCCGACCGGGCGCGGGCATGCCAGATCCAATGTAACGAGCGAGAGAACGGTCCGAAGCGGAAGGCCGGCGCTATCGTCCAGTGCGTTCGCAGCGTCGAGCGTCCGGCGCCACAGGGGTTGCTGCTCCTCGATCGCCTTGACCAGCGCCTGCCCGCGAAGGCGCCGGAAGCGAGGATCTTGTTTCGCATCCTCCCGTACTTTCTGAAGAGCGAGAAAGAGAAGCGTGTCGACTTCGGTGATCGCAACGAGAATGTTGATGCCGGGGAGATTGAAAGCTGCAAGCCACGCCTTGAGCGCCCGTGCGTATCGAATGCGAGCCCGCGTGACGTGGTGGCGTGTCAGAACCTTGGTAAAAGGCGCGCTGTTTTTTCCAAGAAGGCGGGCGGCTGCGGTTGGACTTCCGGCGATCCGGCTGGCTGCAGACATCACGCGTAGGAAGGCCGGAATGCGCTCGCCCGCCCCGCCAGCACCATACGCGTATTCCAAAACCGACCTGATAGAAGCGAGACGGCCGGCGGCGAGTTCAGCGGCAAGCGCATCGATCGCGGCGGGAAGGGCTGCAGGCTGATCAGCAGCAAGCAGGCCGGCGTTGACCATCTCCGCAATGACCTCCCATCGTTTGGCGTCGCGCAGCATCGCGACATAGCCCGCGAACGGTCCTGAAGGCTGTCCCGGCGTGGCGAGGGCCGCCAGCAGCTCGGGCATGTACGGCTTTTTTGCCAGGATCTCGAAACCGGCGGTGTAGAATTCAAAGTCGGAATTGGGGGTCGGCCTGCTGGCCGAGATCTCGTATTGAGCCATTTGTTCGCTTCCCTTGATCAATGTGTTCGATCGGGTAAGCCGCGACGTGAGAAGCGAGGAAAGCCAGGCAAGACAGGAAAGAGTGGCGTAGCGGCTTTTGCCGGTATGCTATGCGAAGATATCGATAGATGGTGCGACCGGCCGCGGCCGCTGTTGACGTGGGCGAGGTTTGAAGTCTTCGGCTGCTTTTTCCAGCATGGTGTCGATATCGACGCGACGGATCAGTCGCCGGTGTCCGGCACGAACCGATGTCAGCTCCCCGCGACGGAGCAGATTATAGACGTGTTCCCGCGAGGCCCTGAGATAATCAGCGGCTTCATCGATCGATAAGACGGGCGGAATTGCCGTGTTTGCGCTCATGTTCGTTCCTCGAAAGCTGTTGCGTGTAATAGCGTGGACATGAGACGAATACGCTGTCAAGGGAAAATATAAGTAAAATCAATAGCTTAGTGACATACAAGTGCCATACCCCTGTCGGCTAAGCCATTGATTGAACAAATTAAACGCGGCCATAGCGGCCAAAATGGTACGCCCACGGCAATGGGCAAGAAATCTTGAGTTAGGGTAGCCGCTAGGGTAGCCAGAAACGGCATCCGCAGAAATCGTTTTAAATCAATGAGTTAATGATAGGAAAATGGCGGACAGAGAGGGATTCGAACCCTCGGTACGCTTTCACGTACACACGCGTTCCAGGCGTGCGCCTTCAACCACTCGGCCACCTGTCCATTTTGCGTTTCGCACCGGATAGGAGCAAATCGTCGGAACGGCGCGATATATACCGAGGAATTTTTGCCGATCAACCCAAATCTAACAGTTTTTTGACTTCTTCCGATAAAACTGCGCGCATGCCGTCCATTGCGCCGTGCCCGCTCCAAGCCTATCTCTGGGTTTGAGTGGAAAATGGCGCGGCTCGCCGGACATCGAGGCACACCCGTCGTCGGAGGATTTGATGCGTTTCTTGTTGCGTCTTGCCAGTCTGTGTGCGCTGGCAGTTGCGGTCATTGCCGGAACCATCGATTCCATTCAGTCCGTCGCATCATCGCAAGTGATCATGACCCCGATGTCGGATGCATGGCAGGATGTCAGCCCCTCGACGCTTACAGCGCTCCAGTCTTCCGTCTCTTATTATGTCCATCCGCGTTTCTACGCCTTCATCTTTCAGTGGCTCATGCTGCAGCCGGCCTTTGCCGTGTTTCTGGTCCTGTCGCTCATCCTGTGGATGATCGGCTATAAGAAGCCGCCGGTGGCGGGTCGCTTTACCGCATAGCTGAAGGGGTGGAGGGTCTGAAAAAGTGCAATCGGCAGTTCCTGAAATGGCAGGAGGATGATGCCGATGCCGCCAGGGCATTGGTTAGAAAATCCGCATTTTAGCGGCCGATTTGCCCAGAATTCAGGACCCGTGGACTGATTTTCGGCAATCGTGGCAAATCTTTACCAACCGAAAAATTTCTCGTGAATTTTTCGTTGAGCCATGCAAGGATGCGCGCAGCCAGGCCTCCGGGGGGAGGTCGGTGGTTCCGCAGACATGCCTGAAAAAGGCTTGCGGGAGGACCCCAGATAAATAGCAACAACAGGGCTGCAAACTCATGAAAAAATCCCTTCTCACCCTCCTTGCCGTGGCAGCGATGTCGACGACGGCGCTTGCCGCCGACATCAAGCCGGCTCTCGTTTACGGCACCGGCGGGAAGTTCGATAAGTCCTTCAACGAAGCTGCCTTCAACGGCGCTGAAAAGTTCAAGAAGGAAACCGGCATCGCCTACCGCGATTTCGAGCCGACCGGCGACACCCAGGGCGAGCAGGCCATCCGCAACTTCGCAAGCCGCGGCTTCAACCCGGTCGTTGCCGTTTCCTTCGCCTGGACCTCAGCTGTCGAGAAGGTTGCCGCTGAATTCCCGGATACCAAGTTCATCATCGTCGACTCCGTCGTCGACAAGCCGAACGTCCGCTCGGTCCTCTACAAGGAAGAGGAAGGCTCCTATCTCGTCGGCATTCTCGCCGGTATGGCCTCCAAGACCGGCAAGGTCGGCTTCGTCGGCGGCATGGACATTCCGCTGATCCGCAAGTTCGAATGCGGCTACGAGCAGGGCGCACGCGCCGCCAAGGCCGACATCGAAGTTTTCCAGAACATGACCGGCACGACCGGTGCAGCCTGGAACGACCCGGTTCGCGGCGGCGAACTCACCAAGAACCAGATCGACCAGGGTGCCGACGTCGTTTACGCGGCAGCCGGTGCCACCGGTCTCGGCGTCCTGCAGACGGCAGCCGACAACAAGAAACTGTCGATCGGCGTCGATTCCAACCAGAACCACCTGCATCCGGGTTCCGTTCTGACCTCGATGGTCAAGCGCGTCGACCTCGCCGTCTATAACGCCTTCAACGACACCAAGAACGACAAGTTCACCGCTGGTGTCCAGTCTCTCGGCATCAAGGAAGACGGCGTTGCCGCCGCGATGGACGACAACAACAAGCCGCTGATCACGCCGGAGATGCAGGCCGCCGTCGACAAGGCCAAGGCCGACATCATTGCGGGCACCATCAAGGTTCACGATTACACCACGGACAACGCTTGCCCGAAGTGAGTCGTAACTGAGATCGGGCGTATGGCGGACAAGGATTTTCGCCATACGCCCTTTTCTTATTTGGAGCCTGCTGTGACAGACCAGCCTGCTATCGAACTTGTCGGCATCGACAAGAAATTCGGCGCCGTTCACGCCAACAAGGACATCAACCTCACCGTCGCCAAGGGCTCGATTCACGGTATCATCGGGGAAAACGGCGCGGGCAAATCGACGCTGATGTCCATCATCTACGGTTTTTACCAGGCCGACAGCGGTGAGATCCGCGTCGACGGCCAGCCCATCACCATCCGGGATAGCCAGGCAGCGATCGCCGCCGGCATCGGCATGGTGCACCAGCATTTCATGCTGGTCGACAATTTCACCGTCCTCGAAAACATCATGCTCGGCGCCGAAGGCGGCGCGCTGCTGGCAAGGGGCGTGGCTTCCGCGCGCGCCGAGCTCAAGCGGCTGGAGACCGAATACGGGTTGGAGGTCAATCCGGACGCGCTGATCGAGCAGCTTCCGGTCGGCCTGCAGCAGCGTGTGGAAATCCTCAAAGCCATGTATCGCGGCGCCGAGATCCTGATCCTCGACGAGCCGACAGGCGTGCTGACCCCGGCCGAGGCCGATCACCTGTTCCGCATCCTCGGCGTACTGCGCGACGAGGGCAAGACCGTTGTGCTGATCACTCACAAGCTGCGCGAAATCATGGCGATCACCGATACGGTCTCCGTCATGCGCCGCGGCGAGATGGTCGCCACCCGCAAGACCAGCGAGACCACAGTCGAGGAACTGGCCGAACTCATGGTCGGCCGCCGCGTGCTGCTGCGTGTCCAGAAGGGCGAGGCGAAGCCTGCCGACGTCTTGCTGTCCGTCCGCAACCTGACCGTCAAGGACAACAGAGGCGTCACGATGGTCGACAACGTCTCCTTCGATGTCCGCGCCGGCGAGATCGTCGGCATTGCCGGTGTCGCCGGCAACGGCCAGTCGGAACTGCTGGAGGCAATCGCCGGCATCCGCAAGCCGGCATCCGGCGAGATCCTGCTCGACGGCCAGCCGATCGACAAGGCCGATCCGGCCCGTCTTCGCGAACTCGGCCTCGCGCACATTCCCGAAGACCGCCACCACATGGGCCTGGTCCTGAAATTCGAGGAATATGAAAATGCCGTACTCGGCTATCACCACCGTCCTGAGTACAGCCGCGGCCCGCTGCTCGATCTCGACGCCATCCGCAAGGATGCGATGGAGAAGATCGAGAAATACGATATCCGCCCGCCGAACCCGCGCCTGAAGACGGCGAATTTCTCCGGCGGCAACCAGCAGAAGATCGTCGTCGCCCGCGAGATCGAGCGCGATCCGAAGATGCTGATCATCGGCCAGCCGACCCGCGGCGTCGATATCGGCGCCATCGAATTCATCCATCGCCGGATCATCGAGATGCGCGATGCGGGCAAGGCCATCCTGCTCGTATCCGTCGAGCTCGACGAAATCCGCGCCCTTTCAGACCGTATCCTTGTCATGTTTGCCGGCCATGTCGTCGGCGAGAAGACGCCCGATGCCGGTGAACAGACCCTCGGCCTGATGATGGCCGGCATTGCCGCGTGAGGCCTCGATGAGCACTGCTTCCGTAACCCTACCGAGATGGATCAATTACGGTCTGATCCCTCTACTGAACCTGATCGTCGCCTTCCTGATCTCCGGCTTCGTCATCTGGCTGATCGGTGAAAGCCCGCTGGCCGCACTTTCGCTGCTCATCGAGGGCGTCTTCGGCAGCGGCGAAGGCATTGGCTTCACGCTCTATTACGCGACGAGCTTCATCTTCACCGGCCTGTCGGTAGCCGTCGCCATCCATGCCGGCCTCTTCAACATCGGCTCGGAAGGTCAGGCCTATATTGGCGGGCTTGGATGTGCGCTGGTGGCACTGGCGCTCGACAATTATGTGCCCTGGTATGTGACCATGCCGATCGCCGTTATCGGCGCCGGCATCTTCGGCGCTGCCTGGGCCTTCATCCCTGCCTTCCTGCAGGCCAAGCGCGGCAGCCATATCGTCATCACGACGATCATGTTCAACTTCATCGCAGCCACGCTCATGGTCTATCTACTGGTGCATGTGCTGATCGTGCCGGGCAAGATGGCGCCGGAAACCCGCACCTTCCTCGAAGGCGGGCAGCTTCCGAAGCTCGGCTGGATCATGAGCATGTTCGGTTCCAAGCTCGGTGCTGCGCCGTTCAACGTCTCCTTCATTATTGCCCTGGTTGCCGCCTGGTTCGTCTGGATGCTGGTCTGGCGCAGCAAGCTGGGCTTTGAGATGCGCACGCTGGGCGTCAGTCCGACCGCCGCTGTCTATGCCGGCGTTCCCTATGCGCGCACCGTCATCATCGCCATGCTGCTTTCAGGTGCGCTTGCCGGCATGATGGCGCTGAACCCGGTCATGGGCTCGTCTGCGCGCTTGCAGGTTGAGTTTGTCGGCGGCGCGGGCTTCGTCGGCATCGCCGTGTCGCTGATGGGACGAAACCATCCGCTCGGCATCATCTTCTCCGCGATCCTGTTTGGCGCTCTTTACCGAGGCGGTGACTGGATCTCCTTCGAAATGCCGAACATCACCCGCGAGATGATTCTCGTCATCCAGGGTCTGGTGATCCTCTTTGCCGGCGCGTTGGAATATATGTTCCGCCCGGCGATGGTGCTCATCTACCAGCAGTTCAAGCGAGCCTGAGGAACGGACGATGGATTATTATGAAATTTTCATCAGCGTTCTGAGCTCGACGATCCGGCTCTCGATCCCGCTGATCTTTACCGCACTGGCCGGCCTGTTTTCCGAACGCGCCGGCGTTTTCGATATCGGTCTCGAAGGCAAGATGCTGGGCTCGGCCTTTGCCGCAGCCTGCGTGGCTTACCTCACCGATTCGGCCTGGCTGGGGCTCGGCGCCGGCATCGTGTGCTCGGTGGCGCTAAGCCTGGTGCACGGCTTTGCTTCGATTACCAATCGCGGCAACCAGATCGTCTCAGGTGTGGCGATCAACTTCTTCGTCGCCGGCATCACTATCGTGCTCGGCCAGGCCTGGTTCGGCCAGGGCGGCCGCACTCCGCAACTGGTACCGGAGGCCCGCTTCGCGCCGATCATCCTTCCGGGCGCCGATGCCATCCGCGAGGTGCCGATCATCGGCCCGCTCTATGCCGGCGTCATCTCCGGCAACAATATCCTGACGTACCTTGCCTTCCTCGCCGTCCCCTTCTCCTGGTGGGTGCTCTACCGCACGCGTTTCGGCCTGCGCCTTCGTGCCGTCGGCGAAAATCCGGGCGCGGTCGATACGGCAGGCATCTCGGTCACGTGGCTGCGCTACCGCGCCGTCATGTGCGCCGGCATCCTCTGTGGCTTTGCCGGCACCTATCTCGCGATCGCCCAATCGGCTGCCTTCATCAAGGACATGTCGGCCGGCAGAGGCTATATCGCGCTTGCAGCGCTCGTCTTCGCCAAGTGGAAGCCCGTGCCGGTCATGTTCGCCTGCCTGCTTTTCGGCTTTCTCGATGCTCTGGCGAATTTCATGCAGGGCAAGTCGGTGCCGCTGATCGGCGAGGTACCGGTTCAGGTTTTCCAGGCTCTGCCCTATATCCTGACCTGTGTTCTGCTCGCCGGCTTCATCGGCGTTGCAATTCCGCCGAAGGCCGGCGGCGTGCCCTATACGAAGGAGCGTTGATATGTCTCACGACCTGTTCGAAGCCGCTCGCGGCGCCATGGCCTTCGCGCACGCTCCGTATTCCAAGTTTCCGGTGGGTGCTGCGATCCGCGCCGAGGATGGCAAAGTCTATACCGGCGCTAATATCGAGAACCTCTCCTTCCCGCAGGGCTGGTGCGCCGAGCCGACGGCAATCGGCGCCATGATCATGGGCGGCGCCAAGAAGATCGTCGAAATGGCGGTCATCGCCGAAAAACTGCCGCTCTGCCCGCCCTGCGGCGGCTGCCGGCAGAAGATCTCGGAATTCGCCTCGAAGGAGACGAAGATCTATCTCTGCGACGAAGCCGGCGTGAAGAAGACGATGACCATGGAAGAGCTTCTTCCCTTCAGCTTCGAGACCGAACTCGGATGATCGCGACCGTCGATCTGCTCGCGGCTCTGCTCGGCGGGCTCAAACCGCGCTACGGCATCGTGCTCGGCTCTGGCCTCGGCTCGCTCGTCAGCGAGCTCACTAATGTCGTTCGCATTCCCTACAAGGATCTGCCGGGTTTTCCGGTCAGCGCCGTCTCAGGCCATGCCGGAGAGGTCGTCGCCGGCCATCTCGGCTCGGTGCCGGTCATCATGCTCTCGGGTCGTGTGCATTATTACGAAAAGGGCGATGCCAACGCCATGCGCCTGCCGATCGAGGTTTTGCAGGCCCTCGGCGTCGAGGCCCTGATCCTCACCAATTCGGCGGGTTCGCTGAAGGATGACATGCCGCCCGGCTCGGTCATGCAGATTGCCGACCACATCAATTATTCCGGCATGAACCCGCTGATCGGCGAAGAAAGCGATCATCGTTTTGTCGGCATGACCAATGCCTATGATGCCGAACTTTCGGCGGCCATGCGGAAGGCAGCCAAGACACTCGGCATTCCGCTCGCAAGCGGTGTCTACATGTGGTTCTCAGGCCCGAGTTTCGAGACGCCGGCCGAAATCCGCATGGCCCGTATTCTCGGCGCCGATGCGGTCGGCATGTCGACCGTGCCCGAGGTCATCATCGCAAGAATGCTGGGCCTGAGGGTTGCGGCCGCCTCGGTAATCACCAACTATGGGGCTGGCATGACCGGAAACGAGCTCAGCCACGAGGAAACCAAGGATATGGCGCCGGTTGGCGGTGCCCGTCTCGCCGCCATACTCAAAGAGATGATTGCCGGTAATTGATTGCCGGCGGAGAAAGCGAAATGAATAGCCATTCCAGCCGGGAAACGGCCGCCGTCGCCCTTTCCCTTCTCGATCTGACCAATCTGAATGACGAATGCACGCAGGAGCAGATCGACACGCTTTGTGCCCGCGCGCAGACGCTCTATGGCAATAGCGCCGCGATCTGCATCTGGCCGCGTTTCGTCGCCCATGCTCGCACCGTGCTCGGCAAAGGCCATCCGGTCCACATCGCGACCGTCGTCAATTTTCCCTCCGGCGACCTGGAAATCGCCGATGTCGCCGCCGAAACGCGTGAGGCGATCGCCGACGGCGCCGATGAGATCGATCTCGTCATTCCCTATCGTAAGCTGATTTCGGGCAACGAAAAGGCCGTCACCGATATGGTTTCGGCCGTGCGCGCCGAGTGTGTCGCACCTGTGCTCTTGAAAGTCATCATCGAGACCGGTGAGCTGAAGGACGCGGGCCTCATCCGCCGTGCCTCCGAGCTTGCGATCGAGGCCGGCGCCGATTTTATCAAGACCTCCACAGGCAAGGTTTCCGTCAACGCCACGCTGGAAGCCGCCGACATCATGATCCGCTCTATCAGGGAGAGCGGCCGGAAGGTGGGTTTCAAACCCGCCGGCGGTATCTCGACTGTCGCGGATGCGGCCCTTTATCTGAGCCTGGCCGAAACCATCATGACGCCGGACTGGCCGATGCCCTCCACCTTCCGTTTCGGTGCCTCCGGCCTGCTCGACCATATCCTGGCCGTCCTCAGCGGCACGGAACCGAGGCCGGCGGCTGTCTTGAGCTATTGAGATGATCCCGCAGGAGATCATCCGCCAGAAACGCAACGGCGCCGAATTGCTATCAGGCGATATCGACGCCTTCATTGCTGCGCTTGCGGCCGGCGACCTCTCGGAAGGCCAGATCGGCGCCTTCGCCATGGCGGTCTGGTTCAAAGGCATGTCGCGCACGGAGACCGTGGCGCTGACGCTCGCCATGGCGCGTTCCGGTGACATGCTGTCCTGGGCGGGGATCGACCGCCCTGTCGCCGACAAGCACTCGACCGGTGGTGTGGGCGATAATGTTTCGCTGATGCTTGCCCCGATCGCTGCTGCCTGCGGTCTGGCCGTGCCGATGATATCAGGCCGCGGCCTTGGTCATACCGGCGGCACGCTGGACAAGCTCGAATCCATTCCAGGCTATACGATCAATCCGGATGCCGCTCTCTTCCGAAACGTGGTGAAAGAGGCCGGCTGCGCCATCATCGGTCCGACGGGTGCCTTGGCGCCAGCCGATGGCCGGCTCTATGCCGTGCGCGATGTGACGGCAACCGTCGATTCCATCCCGCTGATAACGGCCTCGATCCTTTCCAAGAAACTTGCTGCCGGCCTTCAGACACTGGTGCTCGATGTCAAGACCGGCAACGGCGCCTTCATGGCCGATCCGGCGCAGGCGATCGTGCTGGCGCATTCGCTGGTCGAGGTCGCCAACGGTGCGGGCGTGAAGACATCTGCGCTGATCACGGATATGAACCAGCCGCTCGCCGATAGCGCCGGCAATGTCGTGGAAGTGCGCAACTGTCTCGATTTCCTGGCTGGCCGAAAGGCCGGTACCCGCCTTGAAACCATAGTGCTTGCCTTTGCCGCCGAAATGCTCGTGCAGTCGGGTGTTGCCGGCTCGCTTATGGAGGCGGAGAGCAAGGCGCAGGACGCGCTTTCGTCCGGCAAAGCTGCGGAGATCTTTGCGCGCATGGTCCATATGCTCGGCGGCCCGGCCGATCTTCTGGAGCGGCCGGATGCCTATCTGCGCAGGGCGCCCATTGAGCGGCCTGTTGCGGCATCGCGCGCCGGCTGGCTCGCCGCCTGCGACGCCCGCGATGTAGGCATGAGCGTGATCGACCTTGGCGGCGGGCGACGCCATCCCGCCGACAGGATCGACCACAGCGTCGGTTTCACCGGTCTGCTGCCGCTGGGAACGCGTGTGAATGAGGGCGATCCGATCGCGCTCGTTCACGCGGCCGACGAGGTTTCCGCCGAACGGGCCGTCGTCGCACTTGCCGCAAACTATCGCATTGCAGACGAGAAACCGGAGCTGCCGCCCGTCATCGCCGGCCGCATCTGACGAAAATTACTGCTTCAGGCTGAGAGAGCCGTCGGCAACGGAATAGGAGGCAAGCTTCTGCAGGAAGCTCATGCCGACCAGCGTGCCGCTCAGCGCCTCGTCTTTCAGCACGAAGGCTTCGACGCTGCGAACCCGAATACTGCCGATTTCCACGCGGTCGAGCATCACATGTGCCGCCTTGGTCTGGCCGTTCGCCGTATTGACCGCATAACGGAAGTCGAGCTGATTGCCGCTGAAGCCGAGCCTGCGGGCAAGGCTTTCGTTCAGTGCGACATAGGTGGCGCCGGTATCGATCAGCCCCTGCACCGGCTTGCCGTTGATCCTGAAATTGCCGGTATAGTGGCCTTGCGCGTCGGCCTGCAGGCGGATCATGCCGCCATCGGCGATCGTGGCCGCCGCGTCGGGCGCGCTGTCGGTCGAGACGAAATTTGCGGAGATCGTATTGCCGGGCTGCGTCGTGCGGGTGAGCAGAGAAGGTACTTGTGTCGCCAGCGCAGCCGCGATGCTGGCAAATATGACGGTGCGCATGAGCATGAAACAGAAATCCTTCCTGTACAAAACCCGCCTCATGCGGACCTCATGCTTCAAGCAGCTAAGCCACAACTGCTGAAAAGTTGCTAACCGCGATATAAAAAGGCCCGGAATGAAGCGCCGGGCCTTGGAAGTCTTTCGAATTGGTAAAGGAAGTCGAAATTACTTGGTGCCGTACATGCGGTCGCCGGCATCGCCGAGACCGGGCACGATATAACCCTTCTCGTTCAGATGGCTGTCGATCGCCGCCGTGAAGACCGGAACGTCCGGATGGGCGGAACGGAAGTTCTTGATACCTTCAGGGGCGGCCAGCAGGCAGAGGAAGCGGATATTGTGAGCACCGCGCTCCTTCAACTTGTCGATGGCGGCAATCGAGGAATTGCCGGTCGCAAGCATCGGATCGACGACGATGATCAGGCGCTCGGAGATATCTTCAGGCGCCTTGAAGTAATATTCGACCGGCTGCAGCGTTTCGTGATCGCGGTAGACGCCGATATGCGAAACGCGGGCGGAGGGCACGAGATCGAGCATACCTTCCAACAGGCCGTTGCCGGCACGCAGGATGGAGGCGAAGACCAGCTTTTTGCCTTCGAGGATCGGCGACTGCATCTCCTGGATCGGCGTTTCGATCGTCTCCATCGTCAGTTCCAGATCGCGGGTGACCTCATAACAAAGCAGCGTCGAGATTTCGCGCAACAGCCGGCGGAAACTGCCTGTCGAGGTTTCCTTGCGCCGCATGATGGTGAGTTTGTGCTGCACGAGCGGGTGATCGATGACTGTGACGCCGTCCATAGGGGAAACCTTCCAATTCTTTGTTCTTATCGGCTGTTTCTTCCATGGAAACCGCCTTCACTTCAAGAGCGGAGGCAAATTTGCCTGGAGCTTTGACAATCCCACGCCCTTAAAGGCGGGCGAGCAACGCCTTGCGGGTCTCTTCATCGACGAAGGCCGCCTCGATGGCCGTACGCGTCATCGCATTGATCTCAGCATCGCTTAAGCCGAAGGCCTGCGAGGCAAGCTCGTATTCCCGCTTGAGCGACGTATGAAAGAACGGCGGATCGTCGGAACTGATCGTCACTTTCACGCCCGCATCCCTCAGGTTGCGCAGCGGGTGCAAAGTGAAATCCGCAAAGACCTTGAGCGCGATATTCGAGCCGGGGCAGACCTCCAGCACTGTGCCGAGATCGGCAAGCCGCTTGACGAGATCGGCATCCTCGATTGCCCGCACACCGTGGCCGATACGCGAAGGGCGCACCTCATCCAATGCGTCCGAAACACTGAAGGCGCCGCAAACTTCACCGGCATGGATGGTCAGGCCAAGCCCGGCATCGCGAGCAATGTCGAAAGCGCGCGCATAATCGGCAACGCGGCCCATCCGCTCTTCTCCGGCAAGGTTGAAGCCGGTGATCAGCGGATTTTTGGCCTTCGCCGCATATTCCGCAGCGCCGATCACGCTTTCCGGGCCGAAATGCCGTTCCCCGGTCACGATCAGCCGCGCTTCGATGCCGCTCGTTGCCTTCGCCCGGCGGATGCCTTCGCAAACACCGGATATATAGGCGTCGGCGCCGAGGCCGATGCGCTTGCCGTGGTCGGGCGAAACGATGAGCTCGCTGTAGATCGTGCCGATTCCTGCAAGCTCTTCAAGATAGGTTTCCGTCAGCAGCGCATAGTCTTCCTCGGTCTTGTAGACCTCGGAAACCTTGTCATAGCATTCCAGAAAGCTTGCGAAATCATGCCAGACATAAGTGCCGTCCTGCAGATAGGCACTGATGTCGACGCCGTATTTATGTGCCTGCGCTTCCGTCAGTGCCGGGGGAGCCGCACCTTCCAGATGACAGTGCAGCTCTACCTTCTTCAAATGCGACGTCACAGAAAGCTCCTTCCATGCGGTCCGGAGGGAATACCGAGATGCCGCGCAACGCTCTCGCCGATATCGGCAAAGCTCCTGCGCACGCCGACAGAGCGCGATCTGACACCGGGACCATAGGCGATAACAGGCACGCGCTCGCGCGTATGATCGGTGCCGCGCCAGGTCGGGTCGCAGCCGTGATCGGCCGTGAGGACCACGAGATCACCGTCCCGCAGCTTCTGATGAACCTCGCTCAGGCGCGTGTCGAAGGCTTCAAGGGCCGCCGCATAACCCGCAACGTCGCGGCGATGGCCATAGAGCATGTCGAAATCGACGAAATTGGTGAAAACGAGATCGCCATCGTCAGCTTCGTCAATGGCAGCAAGGGAGGCATCCATCAGCGCGTCGTTGCCATTAGCTTTGATGACCCGTGAAATGCCTTGATGGGCGAAGATATCGCCGATCTTGCCGACGGCGTGCACATTGCGGCCATGCTGGACGAGCCGGTCGAGCAGCGTCGGTTCCGGCGGCGGCACCGAAAAGTCGCGGCGGTTGCCCGTTCTCTGGAATGTTGCCACGCTCTGGCCGATGAAGGGACGCGCGATGACGCGGCCGATATTGTAGGGATCGAGAAGGCCACGAGCGATCTGGCAGAAGTTGAGCAAGCGGTCGAGGCCGAAATAGACCTCGTGGGCAGCAACCTGGAACACGGAATCCGCTGATGTGTAGCAGATCGGCTTGCCGCTGCGCATATGCTCTTCGCCGTAGCGCGCAATGATCTCGGTTCCCGAAGCATGGCAGTTGCCGAGAATGCCGGGCACATCGGCTGCGCGGCAGAGCGCTTCGATCAGTTCCTGCGGAAAGGCATCGCCCTCGCTTGGAAAATAGCCCCAGTCGAAGGTAACAGGCGTTCCGGCGATCTCCCAATGCCCAGAAGGTGTGTCCTTGCCGCGTGAGGTTTCGTTGGCGGCGCCATAGACACCGTAGATCTCGTCCGGCAGCGGCATGCCGGCGGGAAATTGCCCGGAGGCCGCTCGCGCAATATGCAGTAGCCCGAGCGCCGACATGTTCGGGAGCGAAAGCGGGCCGGACCGCAGGCCAGCCCGGTCGGCAGCACCGGCCGCACAGAATTCGGCGATATGGCCGAGCGTGTCGGCGCCCTCATCGCCATAGGTTGCGGCATCCGGCGCCCCGCCGACGCCGAAGGAATCCAGAACGAAGAGAAAGGCACGCGCCATTTTTCACCCGTATGATCTGCTGTCGTCAGCGTATAGCTGGAACGATCTGACTACAGCGCCGCGCGTCTTTTCAGACGCGCAAAGGACGCTGTAGCACCTTAAATTACTGCATAATTCCTTAAACCGATTCTGATTTAAGGAATTATGCAGTAGCGCCCAGCCATATAATGACGGAAACCGCTTGGCAAATTCGAGGTGTGGAAGGGCTAGCGCAAAAGCGCGACGTGCTTCAGCAATCGCCGCAGGGAATATTATCGTTTTGCCGCTGGCGATAGAAATAGCTGCGGCTGATCGTGATGGTGCGCATCTCCGCCGGCATGAAGTTGGGAGCAAACACGAACAGCGCATAGGGTATGCTGAGTTCGCTTCGGATGAGGAAGCTGTTGGCCTTCTTCATTTCAGTAGGCACGTCGGAAACCGTGCTGTTCTTGGCATAAGGCGCTGCCCCCGTTGATGCCCAGGACCACATGACCGTAGGATTGGAGCTGCCGTCGATCTGAATTGCGGTGACCTTCACCAACATACCCGCGCTGTCGTAGGGCGAGTAGATTGGCGGCGCGGCCTTGGCAATATCTGTGAGCGAGCTCTTTGTGACGCTCTGTTGTTGTGTGACGATATCGGCGATCGACCCGGCGGCACGTGTCGTGCGCTTGCTGACGCTGAGACCGATCGTGATCTCGAACGCGCCGAGATAGAGCATGACCAGAACCGGGAAGATGATGGCAAACTCGATGGCGCCGACACCCTTCCGGTCGGTCGCAAAGCGCCGCGCCGTCGAAGCCAGCCGTATGAGAAGTCCGCGACGCGCCATTATGGATATTGCTCGTTCTGGAAGGCAGCCGTTGAGACGATCAAATATTCGCTCGGCATGGAACTGCCGGCCGGGCGCAGCCCCGTAATATAGGGACGCACGAGATCGACAATGATGGACCAGCGATAGTAGGCGCGCAGCATGTTGATCGAACCGGGGCCGCCGGGCGTGAACTTGAAATCCGAAACCTTCAAATCGGAATATTTGTCCGAAGACACGCGCGGGATCGTCGTCGGGATCGAAGCAAAGGTCGTGAAGTTGCGCACATCGAGATAAAGCTTGCTGGGTGTCGCCGCTTCCGTTGCCGAACAACGGATGATGATCGAAATTTCCTCGCAGAAAGCTTGCCGGAATTGGGTCTGCGTCTTGTAACTCGCACGCGCGGGATCGACAAAGGTGATCTGCCCCGTACGCATCTGGCGGCTCATCGTATCGACGGCGTTCGAGACGAGTTCTTCTGCTGCAAAGGCAATAAAGGTTTCCAGGATGGCGAATATGACGATGAAGTAGGGGATGGCCAGCAGCGCGAACTCGATCGCTGCGGAGCCGTCGCGCGAGCGGGCCAGGGCGCGAAGTCTGGATAAACGGAGGGACGCACGCACCTTGCCCGTCTCCTGCTCACTGATCGCCATAGTCTGGCCTCGAAAATGTTCTTCGGGCGCCACACTAAGGCGTGTTCGTTGATTTTCCGTTTCAGGCCGGAGCAGCTATTTTAACGAATGTGCGTGAGTCTCGTTGATGTCGTTCAGTTTGCGGACGCGGCCCCGCCTTGCTGTGAATGCTGCTCGCAATTGGGCGTGCAGGAAAGAACCGAGCGCTCCGTCTGGCGATAGACGCGTACCGTATTGCCTTCATCGATGGAGACCAGAATGCGTTCGTCCAGAATGGCGTTGCCGTCGCCATCGAGCAGCACGATGTTGGTCGTACCGAAGGCGCGGCCCGTCAATACGATTGTCTTGGCGTCGGCGACGGTCGCATCGGCAACCTTGGCATTGCCGACGATGACCTTGCTGACCGGCCGGTCGAGCTTCAGGACGCGCGCGTGGTCCATATAGACGCGCAACATGTCTTCCTGGGCGCAGGCCGCGGATGCCGTAAGAGCCGCAATCACCCAGGCAAAGAAAACGGACTTGCCGTTCGATGGCATTTTGGCCTCTTTCACGATCGCAATGCAAATTGCGGATAGAATGGAAAAAAATGGTGAACGAAGCTTTAAGCTTCCCATGCCCTGTTCATGAGTGAAACGCATCGGATCGTTTCGGTACGCGTCGATGAGGCGTGAAATCGACGGACAGCAGAAATTCGTACCATTTCTGGATGCTTGAAAGCTATTGTTCCACTTTGCTCCCGGAAATTCCTTAGAAATGCAAGCAATGCAGTAAGGAGTTACTTACCCTGACGGACCCACTTGTCTCGTTTACACCCTGTTAACGTATTTCATTAAGTCGATGGAAACGGCCATTCGGTACGTTGCAGCCATCCGATCAACGGCAACAGTTGGCGGACGTGCTGAACATCAACTGGAGTTAGGAGTAACCATGACCAAGCTTTTTAGCCGTTTTCTGAAGGATGAATCCGGCGCGACCGCAATCGAATACGGCCTGATCGCCGCCCTCATTTCCGTAGCGCTCATCGCCGGCGCCACGACGCTCGGCGGCAAGATCGGCACCACGTTCAACAATCTGGGCAACCAGATGACCAAAGCTGCGACGGCTTCTCAGTAATACAATCGCCGTCGAGCGGTGCAGGCAAGTGCCGGATTGATCCGGCAGATGGATTGATTGGGCTCACAGCTGTATTGCCGTGGGCCTTTTCTCATCCCCGTTGAGGTCGGTTGGAACATGATCGCGGCTGCAGTTTTTGTTATATTGCCACTCTGCCTCGCTATGGCGGCATTCTCGGATCTGTTTACGATGACGATCCCGAACCGCATTTCCCTGATCCTCATTACCTCTTTCGCTGTCATCGCGCCGCTCTCAGGGATGAACTGGGATGCTATCGGTATGAACCTTGCTGCCGCTGCCATAATCTTCTGTGCCTGTTTTGCGCTTTTCGCACTCAATGTGATGGGCGGCGGAGATGCCAAGCTCTTGAGTGCCACCGCACTCTGGTTCGGCTTCAATCAATCGCTTCTTTTCTTTGTAGCAAATGTCGGATTGATAGGCGGTTTCCTGACGCTGCTTATTCTACTGGTAAGGTCGCAATCGAATACTATTCTGGCCATCGGCCTGCCCATTCCCAATTCGCTCCTGCTCGCCAAGAAAATTCCCTATGGCATCGCCGTTGCGATCGGCGGCTTTCTGACCTTCCCGTCCTCGCCGCTCTTCGTTGCCGCGCTGGAAAGCCTGAAATAACGGCGATTTTTAATAAGCCGTTAACTTAGAATGTAAGTGCTTCATTAACTATAATTATACCAATTCCTGAGCATTCTGCGGGCGAACGCGTTGTGCCCCAAGGAATGATCGATGAGACCGGCCCGCCTTATTATTCTAGCTGTCGCCGTGGTGGCAGCCGGCCTTGCCGGTCTTCTTGCCATGAACATGGCCGGTAGTGGCGGTGTCGTGACGAAGGTCCAATCCGTCATCGAGAAAGAGCCGACCGTCAACGTGCTGGTCTCCAGCGCCAATCTTCCCGTCGGTGCAAGGCTGGGCGAGAATTCCGTCCACTGGATGGCCTGGCCTCAGAATGGCGTTGTCCAGGGCTTCATCACCGAGACCGATCGGCCGGACGCCATCAAGGATCTGCAGGGCGCAGTCGTGCGCTTGCCCGTCTTCGAAGGCGAGCCGATCCGTCCGGAAAAGGTCGCCGATTCCAACAGCCGTATCCTGTCTTCGCTGCTGCCGGCCGGCAAGCGCGCCGTGGCGACCGAAATCTCCGTTGCGACCGGCGCCGGCGGCTTCATCCTCCCCAATGACCGCGTTGACGTCATCATGGTGCGCAAGGGGCAGGGCACGGACAAATACATAACCGAAACCGTGCTGAGCAATGTTCGCGTTCTCGCCATCGATCAGCAGATCGAAGAGAAGGAAGACGGCACCAAGGCGGCAGTCGGCACCACTGCGACGCTGGAACTGACCCCCGACCAGACCAAGGTTCTGGCCGTCGCCCAGCAGATGGCCGATCGCCTTTCCCTTGCCCTGCGCTCGGTCGCCGACGCGCAGGAGCAGGATACCAGCGCGGCAGACTATCTGCTGAGCGGCGATAACGGCAGCGCAATCATCCAGGTCATCAAGTCCGGCTCCGTCGTCACGGATGCCACCGGCTCAGTGAAGCCGGAGTAAGGGAAATGCAGATGGGCAACTCAAAACAGCGCACCAGGCTTTTCCTGACCGGCTGCCTGTCTTTGGCAATGGCGGCGACGGGCGTTACACCGCTTTCCTTTCATGCGCCCTTCGACGTGAAGCAGGCCAATGCCGGCTCGGAAAGCCTCATCCGCATTTCGCAAAGCGGTCCCGGTGCGCATCGCCGCCTGAAGCTCGGCCTCAACAAGGCTGTTGTCGTCGACCTGCCGGAAGACGCGCATGACATTCTCGTTTCCGATCCGAGCATGGCCGATGCGGTGACCCGCACCTCGCGGCGCATCTATTTGTTCGGCAAGAAGGTCGGGCAGACTAACATCTTCGTTTTCGGCGCCAGCGGCGAGGAGGTCGTCAGCCTCGATATCGAGATCGAGCGCGATGTCTCCGGTCTCGAGACCAATCTGCGCCGCTTCATCCCCGACTCCGCGATCAAAGTCGAGATCGTCTCCGACAATATCGTTCTGACGGGTACCGTCAGAACGCCGCAGGATGCGACCCAGGCAGCCTCGCTTGCCGAAGCCTTCCTGAAAGGCGGCGAAGCCACGACGCGCACCGAGACTGCCTCCGGCACGGGGGGCGACAGTGCGGTTGCGCTGTTTGCCGAAAACCGCCAGGTCTCCCAGGTCGTCAACCTCCTGAAGATCGAGGGCGAAGACCAGGTCACGCTCAAGGTCACGATCGCCGAGGTTCGCCGTGAAGTCCTGAAACAGCTTGGTTTCGACAATCTCGTCACCAATTCCTCGGGCATGACGGTCGCCCAGCTCGGCAGCCCATCGGCCGATAGCGCCACATCCGTCGTCGGCGGCGGCCTTGCCGCACTCTTCAAGAACTCGATCGGCAAATACGATATTTCGACCTATCTGAATGCGCTGGAACAGGGAAAGGTCGTCCGCACGCTGGCCGAGCCGACGCTGACGGCGATCTCTGGCCAGGCTGCGACCTTCAATTCCGGCGGCCAGGTTCTCTATTCGACGACGGACAATAACGGCAACGTCACGGTCGTTCCCTACAATTACGGTATCAATCTGGCTTTCAAGCCGGTGGTCCTGTCTTCCGGCCGCATCGCGCTGCAGATCAAGACCAATGTTTCCGAACCGGCACCCTCGGTATCGGGCGCAGCGCCGACCTATCAGCGCCGTTCGGCCGAAACTTCGGTCGAACTTCCCTCGGGTGGTTCGATCGCTCTTGCAGGCCTCATCCGCGACAATATCTCCCAGACGATGAACGGCACGCCCGGCGTCTCGAAACTCCCGCTTCTCGGCACGCTCTTCCGCCAGAAGGGGGTCGAACGCCAGGAAACGGAGCTCGTCATCATCGCGACGCCCTATCTGGTGCGTCCGGTGGCGCGCAATCAGCTCAATCGGCCTGACGATAATTTCAGCCCGGCCAATGATGCGTCCGCCTTCTTCATGAACCGCGTCAACAAGGTTTACGGCAGCTCTCAGGCGCCGGTTGCCGATGCGCAGTTCCACGGTTCCATCGGATTTATCTACAAATGAGCGGGGCACGATCTGAACCGATGAAAACGAACAGAAATCAGGCGATGGCCCTTTGGAGCGCGAAACATTCCCGCACGACGAAGCCTCTGCTCGTTGCTGCATCGCTCGCCGTTGCAATCCTTTCCGGCTGTGCCGGCCCGCGCGATCAGTTGACGACCGGCGGTATTCCCGACGATTACCGGGAGCGCCATCCCATCGTCGTGACGGAAGCCGAACAGACGGTAGACATTCCCGTCGCCTCCAGCGATCGCCGCCTATCGATCGCCCAGCGCGAGTTGATCCGTGGTTTTGCGCAAAATTACGTGTCACGCGCCTCCGGCCCGGTCTATATCCTGTCTCCCGAGGGGTCGGCGAATGCAGGAGCGGCCCGCGCCTTGCGCAGCCAGGTTCGTGCCGAACTTGCTTCGCGCGGCATTGCCAGCAGCAGGATCATCAATACGTCCTATGCGGCAACCGGCCTTCTCGATGCCGCGCCGATACGCTTGAGCTTCACCGGTACGACGGCGGTAACGACCCAGTGCGGCCAATGGCCGAAGGATATCTCTACCGATTTCACGAACCAGAATTACTACAATTTCGGTTGTGCCTCGCAGAACAACCTCGCCGCCCAGGTCGCCAATCCGGAAGATTTCGTCGCTCCGCGCGGCATGACCCCGATCGACGCAGAGCGGCGCAATCAGGCGATCCAGGAATACCGGACGACGACGTCCACGATCGAGGACGTCGATTCCGGCCAGACCGGTTTCTGATCAGGCGGGATGGAACGATGAGCACTGTCGACTACGAGATCAGGAATACCAGCGAGCTCCGCCATGCCGAAGAGGCGATGCGCATGGGAGAACTGGAAAACATGCGGCCGCTGCCGCGCATCTCCGTTCATGCCTTCTGCGAAAGCGAGGGATTGCAGCGGGTCATGGAGCGCTGTGCCAATGACCGGCGCATGTCGAAAGTCAGTCTGCGCATCACCAGCGGCGGCACGGCCGCCGCTGCGAACATGTTCTCCGGCGCACCCACACCGAACCTGATCATCCTCGAGACCAGGGCGAACCCGGCCAGCCTGCTTGCCGAACTCGCGCCGCTCGCCGCCGTCTGCGATCCCTCGACCAAGGTCATCATCATCGGTTACTACAACGACATCAGTCTCTACCGCGATCTGATCCGTAACGGCATTTCCGAATATATGGTCCAGCCCATCGCCATGCCCGACATCATGGGGGCGATGGCGGCAATCTTCGTCGATCCGGAAGCCGAGCCGCTTGGTCGCAGCATCGCCTTTATCGGCGCCAAGGGCGGGGTCGGCGCATCGACCGTTGCTCATAATTGCGCCTTCGGCATCTCGAACCTGTTCTCGACCGAGACGATCCTGGCCGATCTCGACCTGCCCTATGGCACGGCGAATATCGATTTCGATCAGGATCCGGCTCAGGGTATTGCCGAGGCCGTCTTTGCACCGGAGCGGCTTGATGAGGTTTTCCTCGATCGCCTGCTGACCAAGTGCTCGGAGCATCTTTCGCTGCTGGCCGCCCCCTCGCTGCTCGACCGCGCCTATGATTTCGAGGGCCAGGCCTTCCAGCCTGTCATGGATGTGCTGCAGCGCAGCGCGCCAGTCACGGTGCTCGACGTTCCGCATGCCTGGTCGGACTGGACCCGTTCGGTCCTGTCGAGTGCCGACGAAGTCGTTATCTGCGCGGTTCCCGATCTCGCCAACCTGCGCAATACCAAGAACATGCTCGATGCGCTCCGCAAGATGCGCCCGAACGACAAGGCGCCGCATCTCATTCTTAATCAGGTCAGCATGCCAAAGCGGCCGGAAATCTCGATTTCCGATTTCTGCGAGCCGCTGGAAGTCGAACCGATTGCCATCATTCCCTTCGATATCGGTCTTTTCGGTAACGCCGCCAATAGCGGCCGGATGATTTCCGAGGTCGACCCGAAGTCGCCGACATCAGAGACTTTTTCGCAGATCTCGCACATCGTCACGGGACGAGTGGCGATCAAGAAATCCAGGAAGGGCGGCCTTCTCGGCCTTCTGAAGCGTAAGTGAACGAGTAGAATTGGATCGGATCAATGTTCGGAAAACGCGGAAATGAAGGTTTCGGAAAGGCCGGTGCCGGCGGTGTCGCCGCTCCGCCGCCGCCGATGCCCGCTGCCGCCCCGGCAGCGCCATCCGGTCCCGCGGTGTTCGTCGAGCCGTCGCGCGAACCTGTCCGCCAGCAGGTGGCGCCGCCGCCGATGCAGACGCCGCAGCGCAAGCGCCCCGCCCGCACGGACGAATATTACGATACCAAGGCGCAGGTTTTTTCCGCGCTGATCGATACGATCGACCTCTCGCAGCTTTCCAAGCTGGATGGCGAAAGCGCGCGCGAGGAAATCCGCGATATCGTCAACGATATCATCACCATCAAGAATTTCGCGATGTCGATCTCCGAGCAGGAGGAGCTGCTCGAGGATATCTGCAACGACGTCCTGGGCTATGGTCCGCTCGAGCCGCTGCTGGCGCGTGACGATATTGCCGATATCATGGTCAACGGCGCGGGCCAGACCTTCATCGAAGTCGGCGGTAAGACGATCGAATCCGAAATCCGTTTCCGCGACAATTCGCAGCTTCTGTCGATCTGCCAGCGCATCGTCAGCCAGGTCGGCCGCCGCGTCGATGAATCGAGCCCGATCTGCGACGCGCGCCTGCCCGATGGCTCGCGCGTCAACGTCATCGCGCCGCCGCTTTCCATCGATGGGCCGGCGCTCACCATCCGCAAATTCAAGAAAGATAAGCTGACGCTCGATCAGCTGGTCCGCTTCGGTGCGATCACGCCCGAAGGCGCAACCGTGCTGCAGATCATCGGCCGCGTCCGCTGCAACGTCATCATCTCGGGCGGCACGGGTTCGGGTAAGACGACGCTTCTGAACTGCCTGACGAACTACATCGACCGCGACGAGCGCGTCATCACCTGCGAGGATACGGCCGAACTGCAGCTCCAGCAGCCGCATGTGGTGCGCCTGGAAACCCGCCCGCCGAATATCGAAGGCGAGGGCGAGATCACCATGCGCGACCTCGTCAAGAACTGCCTGCGCATGCGTCCCGAACGCATCATCGTCGGCGAAGTGCGCGGACCGGAGGTGTTCGACCTCCTCCAGGCCATGAACACCGGCCACGACGGCTCCATGGGCACTATCCACGCCAACAACCCACGTGAATGCCTGAGCCGCATGGAATCGATGATCGCCATGGGCGGCTTCACCTTGCCGGCAAAGACCGTACGCGAGATCATCTCCTCCTCGATCGACGTCATCATCCAGGCACAGCGCCTGCGCGACGGTTCGCGCCGCATCACGCAGATCACCGAGGTGATCGGCATGGAAGGCGACGTCATCATCACTCAGGATCTGATGCGCTACGAGATCGAAGGCGAGGACGCGAGCGGCCGTCTGATCGGCCGTCACATGTCGACGGGTATAGGCAAGCCGCATTTCTGGGATCGCGCCCGCTATTACAACGAAGAAAAACGCCTCGCCGCCGCGCTCGACGAGATGGAATCGAAATCGAAGGATTGAGATGTTCGGCATCGATCCGACAGTGCTGGCAATTATCGTCCTCGCAGCCGTTGCGGCGGCCGCAGTGAGCTATGCCGTATTGTTCTCGCGTATCGAGAGCGACAAGAAATCGGCAAGCCGCATCAACCGCGTCAAGTCGGCTGAAGTCGATCGCACCAAGGTCAAGGCCGCCCGCGACCGTGTGCAGGAATTGTCGAAGCGCCGCAAATCCGTGCAGGACAATCTCAAGGATCTCGAAAAGCGGCAGCACGAAAAGACCAAGAAAACGCTGTCGCTGAAATCCCGCCTGGTGCAGGCGGGGCTGCCGATCACGCCCGTCCGCTTCTATCTTTTCAGCGCACTCTTCGCATTTGTGCTGCTGGTCTTGCTTTTCCTCGCCGGCGCATCGACACCGATCATGCTTGGTATTCCCGTGGCCGCAGGGCTTGGCCTGCCGCGCTGGGTGCTCGGCTTCCTCGTCTCGCGCCGCCAGAACAAGTTCCTCGACGAGTTTCCGAATGCGCTCGACGTCATCGTCCGCTCCATCCGCTCCGGTCTGCCACTGAACGATGCGATCCGCCTCGTTGCGACAGAGGGGGTCGAGCCCGTCAAGGGCGAATTCCGCCGTATCGTCGAATCGCAGCAGGTCGGCCTCAGCGTGCCCGAAGCCTGTGCCCGCATGACCAATCAGATGCCGCTGCAGGAAGTCAATTTTTTCGCGATCGTCATCGCCATCCAGTCGCAGGCCGGCGGCAACCTGTCGGAAGCGATCGGCAACCTTTCCAAGGTGCTGCGCGACCGCAAGAAGATGAAGGCCAAGGTTAAGGCACTGTCGATGGAAGCCAAGGCGTCTGCCGTCATCATCGGCGCCCTTCCATTCATCGTTGCCACGCTCGTCTACCTGACGTCGCCGCAATACATGATGGTCCTGTTTACCGATCCGCGCGGCCACTTCATCATGGGCTTTTCGGCGGTCTGGATGTCGATCGGCATCTTCGTGATGCGCAACATGATCAATTTCGATATCTAGCGGGAGCAGGGCAGCATGTCGGAAGAACTCGCCGCAAGATTGACCGATCCCGCCATGATCGTGGCGGTGCTCGTCGCCATCGCCGTCTTCGCCACCTTCTACACGCTTGCCGTTCCCTTTTTCGAGCGTGGCGATCTCAACAAGCGCATGAAGGCCGTCTCGACCGAGCGCGAGCAGATCCGCGCCCGCGAACGCGCCCGCCTGAATGCCGACGCCGGCGGCAAGGCCACGCTCAGAAGCCAGAACAACCGGCCCGTCCGCCAGATTGTCGAGCGTTTCAACCTGCGCAAGGCACTCGTCGACGACAACACGATGAACAAGTTGCGCGCCGCTGGTTTTCGCTCGGAAAACGCGTTGAACACTTTCCTCGTCGCGCGCTTTCTTCTGCCATTTCTCTTCCTGGCCGTTGCCGCCTTCTGGATGTTCGGTCTCGGCAACCTTGCCGACAAGGGCCTGCCGATACGGGTCTTCATCGTCATCGGCATCGCCTATGTCGGCTTCTATGCCCCAAACATCTATATCTCCAACCGGATGGGCAAGCGTCAGCACTCCATAAAGCGCGCCTGGCCGGATGCGCTGGACATGATGCTGATTTGCGTGGAATCGGGCATTTCCATCGAAGCAGCCATGCGCCGTGTTTCCGAAGAACTCGGCGAACAGTCGCCGGCGCTCGCCGAAGAAATGGTGCTGACGACCGCTGAGCTCTCTTTCCTGCCGGATCGGCGCGTGGCGCTCGAAAACCTCGCGACCCGCACCCAGATCGATCTCGTCCGTTCCGTCACACAGGCGCTCATTCAGGCAGATCGCTACGGTACGCCCGTTGCGACGGCGCTGCGCGTGCTTGCGCAGGAAGGCCGCGACGAACGTATGAACGAGGCGGAAAAAAAGGCCGCTGCCCTGCCGCCGAAGCTGACCGTGCCGATGATCCTCTTCTTCCTGCCGGTCCTGATCGCCGTCATCCTTGGTCCTGCCGGCATCCAGGTCGCCGACCGGTTCTGACGCTTGTCGCTATAAGGGAATCCGGCTAGCTTGCGCTTCCGCATAATTGGCGAAGCTGGGCCATAATCGGGAAGCACGAAAGTTTTTCGCCGCTCGCCTGCGCATCCCTCGATCATCAGGGCAATTCAGCGAAAATGTGCGGCGGTTTCGCGGGAAACAAAGAGATGGAGTTTTGCCATGTCGTCTCTCGGCATCTTTATCAGTATCATCAGTGCATTGATGATCGGCGCCATGAGCCCCGGTCCGAGTTTCGTTGTCGTCTCGCGCATTGCCATCTCCCGCTCCCGCTTTGATGGGCTCGCCGCAGCACTCGGTATGGGCGTCGGCGGCGTGACGTTCGCTATTCTCGCTCTCGCTGGTCTGACGGCGCTTCTCTCGCAGTTCGAGTGGCTCTATCTCGTGCTGAAGATCGCCGGCGGTGCCTATCTGATCTACATTGCTTTGGCGATCTGGAAGGGCGCCAGCGAACCGCTTGCGCTTTCAGGTGACATTACCGGCAAAAGCATGCCGGCGCGCAGTTTCACGGCGGCGATGCTGACGCAATTGAGCAACCCCAAAACGATCGTCGTCTACGCCAGTATCTTTGCAGCACTCCTGCCGAAGACCGTGCCGGTGGAACTTTTGCTGGCGCTGCCGGTCGGTGTCTTCCTGGTCGAAGCGGGATGGTATGCGATCGTCGCGCTCGCTTTTTCGGCCCAGCACCCGCGCAGGGTCTATATTGCTGCCAAGGCCTGGATCGACAGGGCCGCAGGCGCGGTCATGGCCGGTCTCGGCCTGCGTCTCATCCTGTCCGGCTTGAGCGGCAAATAACTCAGTTGGTATTGCTGGTGGTGGCGGACGTCGTGTCTTTCGCCGCGAGCTTCTGCCAGGAATTCTGCTGGGAAAGCATGCCACGCAGATAGGCGACATTGGCATCGGCCTGCTGCGGCGAGAGTTCGCGCCGCGCGATCTGCTCGGCCTCGGGGAAACGGCCCTGCAGCCCGACGGCGAGGGCGAGGTTCTGGCGCACGCGGCTGTCGGCGGAGGGCTGAGCTGCCGCCGAGCGAAGATAGGTTTCCGCCGTGCGCAGATCGCCCGTCAGCAGATAGGACATGCCGAGGTTGGAAAGGATCGACGGCTCGTTCGGCTGGATGTCGAGCGCATCGCGGTAGCGCTGACGTGCCTCGTTTGGTTTGCCCATTTGATCGAGGATCGCGCCTTCTGCCGAGATCAGCCGCCAGTCGGGACGGTCGGGCGTCTGTGCCCTGCCGATCGTGTCCAGCGCCTGCTGAAGCTGCCCCGCGGCTGCCTGCGCCTTGCCATAGGCGGCAAGCACATTGCGGTCACCGGGATTGGCGATGGCGACCTGCTGCATGACCGCCAGTGCCTGTGCGTCGCGCCCGTTCATGCGCAGCAGATTGGCGTAGTTGACGCCGTTGACGGGATCGCGCGGGTTCTTCTCATAGGCCTGGCCGACGCGGTCGGTGGCGGCGCGCAGTTGATTGGCGTCCATCTGCTCGACCGGCCTGTCGAGCTTCGGGATCGAGCCGGTCGTCATCCGGTCTTTTGCCGTCGTCGAGCAGCCGGCGAGCGCCAGCATGACGAGAGCAGCGGCGGTTCCTTGAAAGGCACGCTTTTTAAGAGGAGTAGAGGCCGGGAGGGGCATTGCGCGTTCCTGAATGAAATCGGCGCCTAACCTCAAAGCGGAACAGGGAAAGGTTTGACGCAATCTTCGCTCCAGCAATAGTCTGTTAACCCTAACAGACAGTTAAGAAGTGATTCTGCCCCCGCCTCTAAGGACAATCATGGCCCCCTTCCAGTTCATCGAAAGACCGACCCCTTTCAACACCAAGGGCGGGGCGACGCTGCCGATCTTCGCTGTCACGCCCGCCCATATCGAAACCGGCACCATCGATCCGATCGCGCTCGATTGGGCTCGCAAAGCCGGCTACAAGGCGGAAAGCGGTTCGTTGCTTCTGATCCCCACGGCCGAAGGCCATCTCGGCGGTGCGCTTTTCGGTCTCGGCACCAATCCGTCGGAGCAGCCCTACATTACCGGCAAGCTCGCCCGCGCGCTTCCTGCCGGCGATTGGCATATCGAGACCGCACCGCTGACGGCGAACCGCCTCGCGCTCGGCTTCGGCCTCGGCAGTTATCGTTTCGACCGTTACAAGTCTGAAAAGTCGCCCGCCGCGACGCTGATGATCCCGCGCGACGCCGACGGCAACGAGATCAAGCGCCAGCTCGCCGGCGTCTTCCTCGCCCGCGACCTCATCAACACGCCGACCAACGACATGGGTCCGGAGCAGCTCGAAGCCGCTTTCCGTGACCTGGCAACACACTACAAGGCCGAGATGTCGGTCATCATTGGTGACGACCTGCTCAAGGAAAACTTTCCGCTGGTCCATACGGTCGGCCGCGCCAGTGCCGACGCGCCGCGCCTGCTGGAGCTGCGCTGGGGCAAGAAGGGCCACCGCAAGGTTACGCTGGTCGGCAAGGGCGTCTGCTTCGATACCGGCGGCCTCGACATCAAGCCCGCTTCGTCCATGCTGCTGATGAAGAAGGACATGGGGGGTGCTGCAAACGTCATGGGCCTGGCACTCATGATCATGGATGCCAAGCTGAAGGTGGACCTGCGCGTCATCATCCCGGTCGTCGAGAATTCCATCTCGTCGAATGCCTTCCGCCCCGGCGACATCTACAAGAGCCGCAAGGGCCTGACGGTCCAGATCGACAACACCGATGCCGAAGGCCGCCTGATTTTGGCCGACGCACTCGCTTATGCCGACGAGGAAGAACCGGATCTGCTGATCGACATGGCGACCCTGACGGGTGCCGCCCGCGTCGCTCTCGGCCCCGATCTGCCGCCCTTCTTCACTGATGATGAGAACCTCGCGCAAGACCTGATGGAAGCAAGTCTCGAGACGGACGATCCGCTCTGGCGCCTGCCGCTTTACGCTGGCTACGAGAAGGACATCCGCACCAAGTTCGCCGATATCACCAACGCTCCGGCGGGCGGCATGGCGGGCGCCATCACCGCAGCACTCTTCCTGAAACGCTTCGTCGGCAAGGCGAAGAGCTGGGCGCATCTCGACATCTACGGCTGGGCGCCGAACGAGCGCGCCCATTCGCCAGGAGGAGGCGAGGCGCAGGCGATCCGCGCCCTCTACCACCATATCCGCCACAGCATCCGCTGAGCCAATTCTTAAAATTTTATTCACCTTGCGAGGCGGCATTCTGTGCCGCCTCTTGCGTGTGCGGGATATCTGCCGGAAAATGAAACGTTAGCGTAACGATTTTCCGGAGGGGCCGTGCCGATCGAACTGACCGCCTCGCAGGCGCTTGGCCTCTGGCACGGTGTCTCGCTCAACCAGGTCCGTCATGATACGCGCGATTTGACGTTGCGCCAGATGGCGATCCTGCTGCATATCTATCTCGTGCCGCCGCCGCATACGGTGCGCGGGCTGGCCGCGACGCTGAATGTGACGAAACCGGTCATCACTCGCGCGCTGGATACGATGGGCGAAATGGGCCTCGTCGATCGCGTTCGTGACGATGCCGACCGGCGAAATGTCATCATCAAGCGCACCGTCAGCGGTGCGCTCTATCTCGAAAAGCTTGGCGATCTCGTGCGCGAGCAGGGCCGCAAGCTTCCGGTCTGAAAGGCCATCTGAAAGGAATCCCATGACGATGCTCGACCGTCGCCTTCATGCCTATCGCCCGGATCTCGCGGAAGCCTGCCTTGAAGGCAAGGTCGAAGCGACGCGCTTTGTGAGCGGGACGCCGGCCCGCGTCTGCGTTCCGGTCATTGCCTTGCGTCCGCAGCCGGATCTTGCCCGTGGTGTCGATACGGAGCTGCTTTTCGGCGAGGACGTGACGGTCTTCGATCGTGCTGATGGCTGGTGCTGGGTCAAGGCCACATCCGACGGCTATGTTGGCTACCTGCCCGAGGACGCAATTGCGGAAGCAGCGACGGCCCCGACCCACATCGTCCTTCCGCAGCGCACCTTCCTCTATCCCGAGCCGGAATTGCGCAAACCGTATAAGACAGTGCTGTCTATGGGCAGTCGCGTCCATATATCAGGCGAAACGGAAGCGCGCGGCAATCACTATCTGGTGCTCGGCGACGGGACCGCGATCTTCGCGAAACATCTCCAGCCGCTCGGTGCGCTGGATGGCCAGGACTATGTCGATATCGCTGCCCGCTTCCTGGAAACACCCTATCTCTGGGGCGGCCGCTCAGGCCTTGGCATCGATTGCTCCGGCCTCATCCAGCTTGCGCTGCAGATGACCGGCAGAAGCGCGCCGCGCGATACCGATATGCAGGCGGCCGGCCTTGGCGAGCCGATCGAGCGCTCAGATGTACGCCGCGGCGATCTGGTCTTCTGGAAGGGGCATGTCGCCATCTTCGAAGATCCCGAAACCATCATCCATGCCAACGGCCACACGATGACCGTGGCGCGCGAGAATTTCGAGGCGGCCGTGAAGCGTATTGGCTGGCTGTACGAACAGCCGACAGGCTATCGGCGCCCGTTCTGAGATTGCTTTCAGGCGGTCGGCGGCTTTGGCCAGTCCTTGATGCCACCCGTCCAATCCTCGAATGCTTTTGAGAGTTTCAGCACCCGCATGTCGTCGAAGCGCGGCCCGACGATCTGCAGGCCGATCGGGATGCCCTTCGAGAAACCGCAATTGATGGACGAGGCCGGCTGCTCCGACATGTTCCAAGGCACCGTGAAGGCGATATGCTCGAAGGGCAGCTTCGGATCGTTGGTCGGCGAGGGCCATTCGGCCGGATAGGAGACGATTGGATTGGTCGGCGACAGCACCGCATCGACCTCGGTGAAAAGCCGGCCGCAGGTCTTGCGCATCTCGATTGTCTGGTTGAAGCCCTTGACGGCATCCACACCGCTGACATCGGCGCCGCCCTTAGCCCATTCATAGATATAGGGAAGGATACTCTCGCGTCGCTCTTCGCTCAGCCCGGCAATGTCGCCCCAGAAACGCGCACGCCAGAAATCGTCGAGCCCATCGAGCATGGTCCGTGTCAGCACCGGCCCTGCGGAAACGATCGTCGCACCCGCCTTCTCGAAAAGTTTCGCGGCCTGCTCGACGGCAATCTTCACATCGTCATCGACAGCCAGGCCGCAGCCCGCATCGAGCATCAGTCCGATCCGCATGCCGCTGAGATCGATAGCAAGATTCATCCAGTCGAAATCATTCGGCGGCAGACTGGTGCCGTCGCGCCAGTCTGGGCGGGAAAGGGTCGCCATCGACCAGGCGGCGTCCTCCACGGTGCGGGTCATCGGCCCCGCGCAGCGCCCGACATAATAGGGATCGACCGGAATGCGCCCATGGCTCGGCTTGAAGCCGAAGACGCCTGTCCAGCCTGCCGGCAGGCGCACGGAGCCGCCGATATCGGTGCCGACATGCAGTGGCCCGTAACCGGCCGCCGCTGCTGCCGAAGCGCCGGCGCTCGAACCGCCGGGATTCTGCGTGATGTCCCAGGGATTGCGGCTGAGATGATGGAAACTGGAAAGGCCTGACGAGAGCATGCCATAGTCTGGGCAGGTCGTCTTGGCGAAGATGATCGCGCCGTCCTCCCGCAGCCGTGCCGCCGCCGGCGCGTCCGCTTCCGCAGGCTTCAGTTCGACCGCCTTGGTGCCGAGTGGCACCGGCTGGTCCTTAGTCGCGATCAGTTCCTTCAGAGTAACCGGAATGCCGTCCAGCGGACCAAGTGTTCCGCCTTTCATCCAGCGTTCGGTCGAAGCCTTTGCCTGCTCGCGGGCCGCTTGCGGGTCATAGAGGTAGAGTGCGGCAATGGAGGGTTCCCAGGCATCGATATGTTTTTCGAGCGCGAGCCAGTAGTCGAGCGGCGAGAGGGTTTTGTCAGCGAAGCGTTGCCTGAGCTCACTGATGGTGAAATCGGTTTCGGACATGGTCTGATCTTTCGGGCGGTTTGTCTTGGGAGGACATCAGCGGCTCGCTTCGCGCGGGTCGAACAGATCGCGCAATCCGTCACCCAGCATGTTGAAGCCGAAGACGGTGAGCGCGATGGCAAGGCCGGGCAGGATTGCCAGCCACGGAGCAAGCGAAAGGAAGGTCTGGGCGTCTGCGAGCATGCGTCCCCAGGTCGGCGCCGGCGGCGCCATGCCGAGGCCGAGGAAGGAAAGGCCGGCCTCGGTCAGGATCGCAAGACCGAGCTGGATGGCCGCATGCACAATAATCTGGCTCACGATGTTCGGCAGCACGTGCCGCACCGAGATCGTGAAACGGCTGTTGCCGATCGCCTGCGCGGCCAGCACATAATCGCGGCTCCAGGCCTGCAGCGAGGTCGCGAGCGTCACACGCGCAAAGACGGGCACCATGAAGACGGCGATTGCCGTGATGGCGGTAAAGCGCCCCGGTCCCAGAAAGGCGCCGAGGATCATGGCCGAAAGGATCGGCGGCAGTGCGAAGATGACGTCACAGGCGCGCATCAAAAGCGCCTGATAGGGGCCGCGGATGGCAGCCGCAGAAATCCCGGCAATGGAACCGAGTGTGCCGCCGATGGCGACTGCGCTGACAGCGATCGACAGCGAATTCCAGCACCCGACCATCAGCATGGAGAGCACGTCGCGGCCGAACTGGTCCGTGCCGAGCAGGCCGAAGGCAAGCGGCGGCTGCAGCTTGTGAATGATCTGCATCTTGGCCGGCGGCAGCGGCGTCCAGAACAGCGACAGCAGGGCAATGGCGGCCAAGAGGCCGATGACGATGGTACCGGTGATGAGGTTCTTTCGCCGGCTAAGCCTGAAGCTTCGGCGCCGTGGAAAGATGGCGGAGGAGACGATGGGTGCCATCATGCCGCCTTTCGCATACGCGGATCGATCGCCAGATAGGAGAGATCGACGATGAAGTTCATCACGATGACAAGCCCCGCGAAGAGCAGCACGACATCCTGCATCACGATGATGTCACGCTGCGACAGGGCCTGAAAGGCAAGCCGCCCGAGGCCCGGAAGATTGAAGACGTTTTCGACCAGCACCGCGCCGGCGACGAGGAAAGTGAATTGCAGGCCGAGGATGGTCAGGATCGGCACCAGCGCATTCGGCACGATATGCCGCCAGAGCACCGTGCTGCGCGACAGTCCCTTGGCGACGGCGGTACGCGCAAAATCCTCGTGCATAGTGTCGAGCACCGCCGACCGCGCGACGCGGGTCAGCACGCCGGCTTGCGGCAGCGCGAGCGCCACTGCCGGCATCAGCAGCGCCTGCAGTGCGGGCAGAAGCCCGGCGCCCCATCCCGGAAAGCCGCCGGCCGGCATCAGCCCGAGCGTGGTGGAAAACAGGATGATGAGCAGCAGCGCCACCCAGAAGGCCGGCACGGCGATGCTGATCTGCGAGAAGACCGTGGCGATCGCATCGACGATGCCGCCGCGCTGCGCTGCCGCCAGTACGCCGAGCGGCAGTGCAATCAGCACCGACAGCATAATGGCCATCAGCGCGAGCGGCAGCGTCACGGCCAGCCGCTCGACGATCAGACCCGCGACCGGGACGCCATAGGTATAGGACTGTCCGAGATTGCCGGAGAAGACACCGGCAATCCATTGGCCGTAACGAAGGATGAGCGGCTGGTCGAGGCCAAGCTCATGCCGCAGCGCCGCCAGGGTTTCCGGGCTTGCCGAGGTACCGAGCATGATTGAGGCGGGATCGCCCGGCAGCAGATCCATCACGGCGAAAATGACAAGCGAAACGACCAGAAGTGTAAGGACAAGGCCGGCAAGGCGGCGGGAAAGCAGTGCGATCATATCGTCTTCATCACCCTGTCAGCCGCTGCCCGCACCCGGTTGTTCAATCTTCCCAGGAAACGTTGCTGAGAACGTTGGAGGGGATCGGCTCGTTCTCCCACAGGCCCTTCAGCTTCTTGTCCCAGACGCCGAGCTTGGGCATGACGAAAAGGTAGAGCGCCGGCACGTCCTCGGCGAGGATCTTCTGCGCTTCGCCATAGATCTTGGCCTGTCCGGCCGGATCGGCAGTCTCCTGCACCTTCTTCACAAGATCGTTGAAGGCGGGGTTCTTGTAGTTGAAGTAATAGGGATCGCGCGAATAGATGTCGATGTCCATCGGCTCGGCATGGGCGACGATGGTCATGTCGTAGTCGCGGCTGGTCATCACATCCTTCACCCACTTCGCCGGAAATTCCGTGGGCTCGATATTCATCGTCACGCCGATCTCGGCCAACATGGCCTGCATCACCTGTGCGCTGCGCGGTGCATAGGCCATCTGCGGTGATTTGATCGTGAAGGTGAAACCGTTGGGATAGCCGGCCTCGGTAAGCAGTGCCTTTGCCTTTTCGACATTATAAGGCAGCACGCCCGTCATGTCCTGATAACCGGGATCGTTCGGCGTATAGTGGCTGCCGATCGCCGTGCCGAGGCCGGACCAGGCACCATCAATGACGGTCTGGCGGTCGATCGCCATCATCAGGGCCTGGCGTACGCGCTTGTCGTCGAACGGCTTGCGGGCATTGTTCATGCCGGCAACGACCTTGAGTTCGGTATTGCCGACCTTGGTGGTCAGGCGGGCATCGCCATCGAAGGAGCTCATCAGTTCCGGTGCGGAGAATTCCGGAAAGGCGTCGAGATCGCCGGATTTCAGGGCCGCCGCCTGTGCCTGAGGATCGTTGATGAAGCGGAAAGTCACCTTGTCGAGCCTGGCGCTACCCTCCTTGTTCCAGTAGTCGGCATTCCTGACGAGTTCCACGCGGTCGCCCTTGGCCCAGGTGGAAAATTTGAACGGTCCGGTGCCGACAGGCGTCGTCTTGTCGTCGGCTGCAGATTTCGGCCCGACCATGACGGAGGCCGGCCAGCCGAGCCAGTAGATCAGGCTGCCGGTCGGGGTGGAAAGATGCAGCACCAGCGTTTCGGTATCCGGCGTGTCGATAGAGGCGATCGATGCGAAGAAGCGCTTTTGCGGATTGATGGAATCCTTGCCGCGGGCGCGGTCGAGGGCGAATTTGGCGGCGGCGGAATCAAAGACCGCGCCATCATGGAATTTCACGCCGCTCTGCAGCTTGAACGTATAGGTCAGTCCATCAGGGGAAATCTCCCAGCTCTTGGCGAGCTGCGGCTGCACCTTGCCGGTCTCGTCAATCCTGACCAGCCCTTCGAATATATTCTGCCAGGTCACCTGGCCGATGGCGACGGGGGCGGCAATCGTCGGGTCGAGCCCGGTCGGTTCTACGCTCATGCCGAGATTGAGTGTGGTCTTGGCGGCTTCCGCGGGCGTCAGCGCCAGCATCATGATGCCGGCGGAAAGCGCAACGCCCACTGAAAGACGCCGCATGAGACGCGCCGACGGCGCGAGCGAAACCTTGATCATCCTGTTCCCCTGTTTGGCTCCGTTGTTCGGCAGAGCCCTTTTGCGCGTAGAGTGACACCACGGCAGTGCACACACAATGACGATTTTGTGTGCTCAGTGTAGCCGAAAAAGCTACACAGTAATTCTCGGCCCAATGCAAGCCCGTAGGTCTACTCCTTGCTTCCCGCCCTGCGGTTGGCGCGTTCGCGCATGAAGCGTTCGATGAAATCGAGAAGCTTCGTTGCGGCAAAGGAAAGCTGTCGGTCGGGCGCCACGCAAAGATCGACATGCGTTCGGATGCCGGTCTTGCCGGCAAGGGGAATGGCGCAGAGCTGCCCGGCCTCGATCTCGCGACGAACGGTCAGCGCCGGCAGCAGCGTTACCGCCGCGCCGCTCAATACCAGTTCTTTGAGCATTTCGAGCGAACTCGTCACGAAGACCGGATCGAGGCTCAGCCCTTCCCTTTCGAAGAGCGCGTCGAAGGCCTGGCGGAAACCGAAGGATTGGTCGGGCAGCGCCAAAGCATATTCGGCCAGCTCCTTGAGCGGAATATCCGGCCGCGACGCTGCGGGATGGTTCGGCGCGATGATGAGATCATAGGCGATTTCCGAGCGCAGCCGTACTTTGGTGCTGGACATCGGCGGCGCAAACAGCGTCACAGCAATATCGGCTTCCGCGTGGTTGACGGCTTCGATGGCTGCCCGCGCGCTGGTGATCGTCACGGCAAAGCGCAGCTTCGGATATTTCAGGCTAAATTCGGCGAGCGCAGGAGCAAGCAGATTAGCGACCGTCGCGCCGTTCGCATAGATGTTGACGCGGCCGCGCTGCAGGCCCTTCAGGTCCTCGATCAGCTGCTGAACATGATCGAGCTCGCGCAGCGTTCGCCCGGCGCGTGCCGCCAGCAGTTCGCCGGCAGCCGTCAGCTTCACGCCGCGAGCGCTGCGCTCCACCAGGGGCGCGCCGAAATGGTATTCGAGATTCTCGATCTGCCGGCTGATCGCCGTCGGCGCAACATTGAGGTTTTCGGCTGCCTGGCGCATGGAGTTGGTTCGCACCAGCTCGTCGAAATACATCAGCGCCCGAATCTGCATTCACCCGTTCTCCGCCGTGAGGCAATTTTCACGATAGTCTAAGCAATCAGCGTCCGGCCGCATAGCGGTCGCGCCACGCCATCTGCGCGCCCGGCACCGGAAGCGCCGTCGCCTCGTAGACGCCGCGCGCGATCGCCCGCGCCATGACGATCCCGGCCAGATGGCACAATTCCATCAGGCTTGCCATGTCGTTGCGCTGTTGTTTGCCGGTGGAAGCCGCAAAAATCGTATCACCATCGAGCGGCAGGTGGGCGGGCAGCACCGCTCGCGCCAGCCCGTCATGAGCGGCGATGGAAAGCCGGTGCGCTTCCGCCTTGATCAGTGATGCATCGGTGACAACAGCGCCGATCGTCGTTGCCGTCGTCTTCACGCCTTTCAGCCGCAGTTTATGGTCCATCTGGTCGGGCATGCCAAGCCCGCCGAATTCTCCACTCTTTTCGAAGGGGGCCGCCCAGAAATGCGGGCCTTCGCCGATCGTCGTCGTACCGACGGCATTGACGGCAACGATGGCCGCGATGCGATGCCCGGTGCTGTTGACCGCACTTGCCGAGCCGAGCCCGCCCTTGAAGGTCGCGGTCGTTGCCCCCGTGCCGGCACCGACAGTGCCGAGATCGAACGCGCCCTTGCGGGCGGCTTTCACGGCCTCATAGCCCATGTCGCGATAGGGCGAATGCAGACCCCAGTCCTTGTCGCCGCCATTCAGCAGATCCATCAGGATCGCTTGCGGTACGATCGGGATACGAACCGGGCCGACCTGAAATCCGCGTCCCATCTCCCGCAATCCCGCCTGCACGCCGCCTGCCGCATCGAGACCGAAGGCCGATCCGCCCGACAGCACGAAGGCGTCGACGGCATCGACCACCATGGAAGGGTCGAGCAGCGCTGTATCGCGCCCGCCCGGCGCACCGCCGAGCACGCTGCCGGAAGCGACCGCCGGTTCATCGAAGACGATGGCAGTGACTCCGGAACCAAGCGACAGGTTGGTTGCGTGACCGACGGAGACACCTTCGATATCGGTGAGAAGATTGAGAAGATCGGACAAGCGCGGGCTCCTGTCTTGAAGGGAAGCGCGCCGATAGGAAGTCAAATGCGTTTAAAAGACAAGACAGGCAAAAAACAAGACCGGCCCGTTTTGCCGGGCCGGTCGGAAATCCTCTGATAGTATCGAAGCCGCTTCCCGCATCAGGCGTGCAGAGGCTTCGGATGACGACGGGTCATCAGGTCGTGAATGGCGACTTTCACCTCGGCGGGCGAGCTGAAATGCTGCTCATCGAGGTCATGGACATGGAATTTGACGGCGATGAATTTCAGCCGGTCTTCATCCGGAATGACGATCCCGACCGGGATGCCTGCATATTCGATAACTTCTTTTTTCATACGTAGAACTCCTGCCGCGCGGATGCGCAAGCTATGGCGAATTGACTTGTCTGGTACCGTTGAAAGGAAGGACGAACGTCACATTCGACAGTTCGGGCGGGAGAGGGCGCCCGGACGGTCATTGCCGAGCACAGATCGCCCAGGCAGTACGGCGAGAATTTCGAAATCAATCATGTCTCGTTCCTTGCGTTGGCGTTGCACTCGCGAGGTCCCGGAAGAGTCCGGGGCCGGTGAAAGACCATCTCTATAATCTACAAACTTGGTAGAGAATAGCTCATGGTCTGTAAGAAACATATTCCGAAACGTGTCAAAATATCGACGGTCCGAAAAATTTCATTCCATCACATCTCGATTTACAGGAAGAATTCTATCACGCCTTCGTGCAATCAATGTGACGGTTCGAGACGCCTCGAAATCGCCGAGGCAGACATAGGAAGTCGGTTTGATTCCGGCAATGGGTGTTTCGTTAAAAATCGGAAAGCCGCGAAAAGACCGAATTCGTTAATGGCCGCAGTTCCCTGTTTACCAGCCTTCCCGAAGCACCTTTTCCAGCATGTCGACAAAGAAATCAGCGCTTTGTTCGGTCAAGCAGAGTGGTGGTTTGATCTTCAACACGTTCAGGTGATCACCCGTCGGCTGCATGACGACGCCGAGTGCCAGCAGCCGGTCGCAGATCGCTGCCGTCTCTTCGGTCGCCGGCTCCAGCGTCACTCTGTCGCGCACGAATTCGAGGCCGAGATAGAGGCCCATGCCATGCACGGCGCCCACAATCGGATAGCTGTCTATGAGTGCCGCCAGACGCGCCTTCAGATGGTCACCCACCTCCCGGGCATTGTCCTGCAGGCGCTCCTCGGCCATCACGTCGAGAACCGTCATGCCGGCAACGCAACTGACTGGGCTGCCGCCGGCCGAGGAAAAGAAATAGCCTTCCTTCTCCAGAGAAGCGGCTATCTCTTTCGTCGTGATGACGGCGCCGAGCGGGTGTCCGTCGCCCATGCCTTTGGCGATGGTGATGATATCGGGCACGACGCCTTGCTGCTCGAAGCCCCAGAAATAGTGGCCGAGCCGCCCATAGCCCACCTGCACCTCGTCAGCGATGCAGAGGCCGCCGCGTTCGCGCACCTGCCGGTAGACCTCCGTGAGATAGCCGTCGGGCAGTGGGATACCGCCGGCATTGCCATAGACCGATTCGGCAATGAAACCGGCGAGCCCCTCTCCCTCGGCATCAATGGCCTCTAGCACCGGCATCACGGTGCCGAGATAATCCGCAGTCGACTCCGGCCCGCGGAACTGGCCGCGATAGGTGTTGGGCGAAACGACGGCGTGAACCCAGTCCGGCCGTGTCGTCAACGCCTGCGGATTGTCGGCGATGGACGTGGAGACAGCGTCGCTTGCTACCGACCAGCCGTGATAGCCCTCCAGCAGGCAGAGCATGTTGCGATGGCCGCTATGTGCCCAGGCAAGCCGCAGCGCCAGGTCGTTGGCTTCCGAGCCGCTGTTGACGAGGAACACGGCATCCATGCCGTCGGGCGCCAGCGACGCGAGGCTCTCGGAGAATTCCGCGACGGCGGCATAATGGAAGCGCGAATTGGTGTTCAGCATCAGCCATTGCTGGCCGATCGCTTCCGCCATGCGCGGATGGCCGTGGCCGAGGATCGTGACATTGTTGACCATGTCGAGATAGGCGCGCCCTTCGACATCGAAAAGATGCTCTTTCCAGCCGCGCTCGATCTGCGGCGGGTGCGCGTAATAATGCTTCTGCGGACTGGCGAAATGCGCCTGCCGCAGCGCGAAAAGCGCTGCCGTTTCGTGTTTCGGCGCATCGGCGCCCGGCCCGAGCAGCACCGAAGGCGAGGGGCAAAGCGCGGACCACGCCTCGGCTTGTTGCGGTGTCGAAAAGAGTGGCGGTTCGAAACCGGTGATGCTGCAAAGCTGCAGGCGCAATCCGCCGAGTGAGGACGTCTCGCCGGAGACCGTGCCGAGCGCCTGACCGGCGGCGACCTCGCTGCCATCTGCGACTGAAAGGTCGATGCCGTCAATGTGCAGCTTCATATCGGCGCCTGTGAGGACCAGATGCTGGTCGTACCAGGTGATCCGGCCGTCAAAGGGTGCGGCAACGGTGCTGCCCGCCGCAAGGCAGATATCCATATGCAGGGCATAGGTCGCCTGGGCCTTTGCATGGTGCAGGCTAGTGCGGGACAGGCGATATTCGCCGTAGCGCGTTGCTGCTGCTCCAGTTTCCGCCGCCGCGCGGGCAAGAAGTCGCCAGTCCATGTCGGCCGTGAGCCAGTTGCCATCAGAAAAATGCGGGCTCTGCACGCCGAGATCGACATAGGCGATGGATTCAGCATCAATCTCCGGCAAGAGCGGCTGCCAGTCCGCCATATTGGCACCGGTAATATCGAGGCCGGCCGCTTGCAGGATAGCCGCTTCCATCAGCTCGAACGGCACGGACATCGCCGTATCGAAGATGCGCCGTTCGCCTTCCAGATTTCCTCTGACATAGTCGTTGTCGGGATCGATCGCGATCTGCTGTTCGCTGCTGGCGACGAGGATGACGGCGCGCGCCACGACGAGCGGCCAGAGTGCCTTCAGCTCTTCCTCGATCAACGGATAAATCTCGTGATAGGCCTTCACCGCGGGCAGGATGTAAAAGGGATCGCCATCTGCCTGATGCAGCAGCGAGGCGCAGGTCACGGCAAGGTCACCGACCAGCCAGGCGCGGATGATGTCGCCGAAGTCGATCACCCCGTCGGGAACAGGCCGCCCATGCGCATCAGGTCGGCTGACGACATTGTCGCCCGTCACGTCGTGATGAACCGCCTGAAGCCGCAGCGACGGCGCAAGAGGCTGGATGCGGCGCACAGCCATGACCATTGTCTTGGCGATCCTGTCGCGCGCGACGCTGTCGGTAATGGAGGAAAGCAACTGCACGGCCACGGGTCCGGCGCGGCGCAGATCCCATTGCAGGCCGCGGTCGAGTCCGGGATGGGTAAAGTCGGCAAGCGCCTCAGCCAGCCGCGCGCAGAGCGCGCCGAGCGCCGCGACCGAGGCGGGCGCCAGATAGGCACGGTGCGTCAGGCCTTCGCCCTCGAGATATTCCAGCAAGCGGACCTGATAATCCTGCTCACGCACCCTGACGGAAACGATCTCCTTCCCCTCGGTGGAAGCCATCACGTTTGGAACACGCGGCGCATTTGCCTTGGCGCGCAAATGATGGATCGCCGCATTCTGTGCTTCGAGCTCTTCGGTCGCATAGGCGGCATGGCAAATTTTCAGCACATAGCGGCCGTCTTCCGTGTCGAGCCGGTAATTGCGGTCCTGCTGGCTGCCGAGTTCAGACAGCGTGCCGGAAAGCCCGTAATGGGAAAGCAGAATATCCGCGGCTTCGGAAGCGGTAATATCGGGGCGCGGCAGCGCCATGCGGTCCACAAGCGCTTCGTCGGTCATGGCACCCCTCCGCGGCATGATTCGATTACCTAATGAAACAGATAATCAAGCACTTGCCGACAAGCAACGGAAGATTGTGCCAGCCGAGGATTTGGCGGCGTGGGTCCTGAGTTCAACCCATGCGTTCGGAGGCGTAGCTTCCGGGGCTCGCGGGGAAGACGATCGTGCGATTGCCATTGAGGAAAACGCGGCGGTGGATATGCGCATGGATGGCGCGCGCCAGCACCTGGCTTTCGACATCGCGGCCGATCGAGACATAGTCCTCAGCGCTCTGCGCGTGCGTAATGCGCGCCGTATCCTGCTCGATGATCGGGCCTTCGTCGAGATCGGCCGTCACGTAATGCGCTGTCGCGCCGATCAGCTTCACGCCGCGCTCATAGGCCTGCTTGTAGGGGTTGGCGCCCTTGAAGCTCGGCAGGAAGGAATGGTGGATGTTGATGATGCGGCCGGACATCTTCCGGCACATCGCATCCGACAGAACCTGCATGTAGCGGGCGAGAACAACGAGTTCCGTGCCGGTCTGTTCGACAAGATCAAGGAGCTGGGCCTCGGCCTGTGGCTTGTTTTCCTTCGTTACCTTGATGTGGTGGAAGGGAATGTCGTGGTTCACCACGACCTTCTGATAGTCGAAATGGTTGGAGACGACGCCGACGATGTCGATCGGCAGGGCGCCGATCTTCCAGCGGTAGAGCAGATCGTTGAGACAGTGGCCGAAACGGGAGACCATCAGAAGCACCTTCAGGCGCTCGCTGCCGTCATGCACCTCCGCATCCATGCCGAACTTCTCGTAGATCGGCTTGAAGCCTTCGCGGATCTCCGCAAGCGTTGCTCCTTCTTCGGAAATGAAGCTGACGCGCATGAAGAACTTGCCGGTATCGAGGTCGTCAAACTGCGAACTGTCGATGATGTTGCAACCCTTTTCGGCGAGATAGGTCGAAATCGCCGCCACGACGCCGCGCGTCGACTTGCAGGTTACCGTCAGTACGTAGTCCGTCATGTCCTCTTCCCTCCTTGCGGCCGCCGCGCAGTGCTTAGATCAAAGCCGTGGCCTCGAACAGGCCGGCAAGCTTTCATTTCTGCAATAAATTGCAAGCCGAACTTTCATGCCTGCGGCATTTGCTTTCATGGCCGTAAGCTTATGACAGGCTATGCAGGATTCCGTTCTGCCTGCGCCGTCGGAAAGCCCGTCCTCGCCTTTTGATGGATTGAAGTCAGATGGCCGGCCGGCTGGCAACCCGGACCTTTCTGCGCGGGGTGATGATTTCGTGAATGATCGCTCCCACGATGGAAGAGAGCACGAGGCAAAGGATCACGAAAATAACAGGCTGCTGGAGCGCGCCGATCGGGAAACGATTGGCGATTATCCGCAGGAAGGCCAGCGTGAAGGCATGCGTGATGTAGATTTCGTAAGAGGCGTCGCCGAGGTAGTTGAGCCAGCCGACGAAGGACAATTTCGAGAAGTCGATCGAAATAGCGCTGTAGACGATGAAGATCGCCGGTATCCCCCAGCCATAATAACGGTCATCCGGCCGCACCAGACCCTCGTTGATGAAGAGGAAGGCGAAGCCGACGGCCAGCAATACCCAGGCCCAGCGCTGCGGCAGCAGAAGCTTCTGGACATAGAGCCAGCCAAGTATCGCGCCGGCCAGGAATTCCAGGATGATCGGCTCGCCGTAGAATTTCGTAGCCGTCGTTTCCGGCAACAGATGGCAGACGATGAGGATGGCTGCAAAGGCACCAAACAGGGCCGGCAGGCGATAATTCTCGCGGATCGGCAATAGCAGCGCGAAGACGAAATAGAAGAACATCTCGTAATTCAGCGTCCAGCCGGGCACGATGACAGGCACGATCATCGTCGGATCGACCGGATTGATCCATGGTATGAAGAGCAGCGATGCCATCAGATGCGGCAGGTCGAAGGCCGTCGATTTGAGAAGCGACGGTGCGACAAGCGCCACAGCTGCCGAAAACAGCGTCGCCAGCCAGTAGAGCGGCACGATCCTCTTGACGCGCTTGCGGGCGAAATCGACCGGCGTCATGTTTCGTCCGCTCGTTGTCAGCCACATCACGAAGCCGCTGAGCACGAAGAAGATATCGACACCCGTTTCGCCATAGATGAACGAGGTCGCGTCGATGGCGGGATTGACCTTGGCAAGCTGCAGGATGGCATGGAAGTAAACGACCATCAGCGCCGCAATGGCGCGCAGATATTGCAGCTGGACAAGCATCTGGTGTCTTGCTCCCACAGGCTCCCGCGGATCGCCCGTCGGGCAGGCCGCTTCGTCAACTCACTACATTTGCCGGACGATCCTGCCGGATGCGTGGCGTGTCGCGGAAACGCATGAACCCGATGACAAGCCAGAGGAGGCCGGCGATCTTCATCGAGAAGATTGCCGTTCCCCCGATCATCATATTCAGAAAAATGAAAAGAGAAAGTGAATGGGCGCAGCGCTTCTGTGCCGGACTTGTGCCCGCCGGAAACAGGCAGACGAAGAGCCAGAAGGCGATGACGCCGAACACCGTGGCGCCATAAACTAGATAGACATAGCCGCTGTCGGCAAATTCGGCGACCTTATCGACCGAAAGTCCGAGGATCGCCAGCGGATCGAGATCCATCAGTTTCTTCATCGTCAGATTGATACGGCCGGTGAAGTTGTCGCCGATCGCATTGGGGTCCTTCATGTAGACGAGGAAGCCGGCGCAAACGATGAGCGGCATCAGAGCCAGATTGAAGGCCTTGGGGATTTTCGGAAAGACGAAATAGCCGCCGATACAGCAGATGCAGAAGATCAGCATCGTGCGGGTGTCGTTTGTCGTCAGGATCAGCATCGCCGTCCCAATGGCCAGAGCCCGGTCGGCCCGTGTCAGCCTATCCCACATCGAAATAAGGTAGATCGCGATCACACCGCAGAAATTGGCAAGCGATACCTGTTCCAGGAAGATCGATGACGAACGATGGTCGATGATGCCGAAGGAGAATCGGCCGGGAAAGCCAAGCGCATTCTGGAACAGGCCCGTCGTGTTGAAGCTGAGCGGCTTCAGCCCGCGTGTATTGGCGAAATAGTCGGAGGGGTGCACGATGCTGACATAGAAGGGCACGCTGATGATCTCGAAGATCAGGAAAAGCAGCACCATGATGCAAGCCACCCGGAAGATCAGCTTCAGCGTCCGTTCGTTGCACCAGCCTCCAAGCCCCGTGAAGCAGAAGATGATCAGCACGTTGCGGAAATGATCGATGAAGGCCATCCGGTTGAGTACGCTGACATAGATCGTCACCATCAGTGTGAAGAGCATGAACAGAAAGGCCGGAAGGTCTTCCTCATAGATGCCCTTGCGCAGGATGTAGATGATTGCGCTCGCCATGATCAGGCCTTCGCTGGCCGCCACATGCGTCAACGAAAGCGGCATGACATTGTGGTTTATGAAGGCCAGGATGCCGTTGTAGAGAACCGAAAGCAGCCCGAGGGTCAGGATCGGGTAATCGAGACGCGAGGCCGGGCTCGCCGTATCCGCGACCGTTTCGAATCTCGCGCTCGTCTCTCCTATTGCTGCCATGTCACTTCCCCACGGGCTTTACCGCTGCGCAGACGGGGGCATGCTTGGCCACCATTTGCTCGAGAAGACGCATCTGCGGACGCTCCGGCGTATCGCGCGGCTGCACGTTGAAAGGTTCGTTGGCCGGCCACCATTCGCCTGCCGCCCAATAGGAGAAGCCGATCCACGCATCGCTGTTGTCGGACATGGTGGTGAGCATCGTCTTCAGTCCATCGAGGCAATCCGCATTCGCCGAGGCGCCGAACTCGCCGAGAAAGCCGCGTTTGCCGTTCTTCTTCAGCCAGGCAGTCACGTTGGTGATGGCATCGGTCGCCGCCTGTGCACCCTCGCAGGTATCGTGCGTGCCGGAGGAATCCGCATCGAGATACTGATGGAATTCATAGGCGTAGAAATCGAGCGGATCACGCACGCCGAGCATGACGGTTCCGTTCGCACCACCGATCACATCGGTTTCCCAGCTTGCCGCTCCGCTCCAGGCCGTGCCGGGAACGAGGATGAGATTGCGCGCGCCGACCGCCCGAATGCCGCGGATTGCGGCATTGGCGGCTTTCAGCCAATCGGTCGCCGGAATGTCGTGCGGCTCGTTCATCAGCCCGAAGAGCACGCCGTCCTGATTGGCAAATTCGACGGAGAGCCGTGCCCAGAAATCGGCAAAGGCTGCATTCGTTGCTGGCTGCTTGCCGACCTGATCCTTGTCGTAATAACCGAAATTATGCGGATCGATCAGCACGCTCATCTTGTGTTTGCGAACCAGCGAAACCGTATCCTTCAGGCGCTGCAGCTCGTCATCGTCGAGCCGTGCGCCAAGCGCCGGCTGCAGCCGCTCCCAGCGGAAGGGCAGGCGGATGATCGTCATGCCCTTCTCAGCGAAATAGCTGATCGTTTCTTCGGTTGGGTAGGTGTAGTTCGTGCCGTAGACCCCGCCGCGCTCGCCATATTCGGCCCCGGAGAGATTGACGCCATAATAGCAGAGTGGCACGTCAGCGGCATGGGCGGTGGACGAAATGGTCGTGACGGCGGCAACCAGCACCCTGTGCAGCAGTCTTTTCCGTTTCATGGCTATCCTCGCGGGGTCGCGGCAGGTCGCCACGTCGGCTTCGATGCCGGCATCTTAACGGTCCGTTAGCTAAGAATTTCTAAAGTCGCTCTTGCCCGGCCATGCTTTCTCGCCGGGCGGATGCGGTGGTTATGAATCAGTATGACGGGAACAGGGTGAGCCGCCTGCCTGCCTGGCGCAGTTATGAGTCGTCTCAGTCTGCGCCTGAAGGTAGCCGTGCGCGCAGCCCGATCATCCGGCCGACCGATTTCGTTCCGCTTCCACCGCCCCCCGAGCCCGATCCTCTTCCGGTTCGCGGGACAGCGTCGGAAAGTCGTCCCGCCGAACCATCACGCCGCGATATTCCTGCCGCCTCCGAACCCCCGTCAGCGCCCGAACCCGCAGTCGAGCAGGAACCGGCCGCCGGACCATTGCTGGATATCCGATCTGCGGTTGCCGCCGTCTGGAGCCGGCGCCTGATCATTGCCGGTCTTTGCCTTCTCGGTGCTGCCGCCGGCGCGGTGATCGCGCCCCGTATTCCGCAGAAATTCACCGCCGTCGCCGCCCTCTATTTCGATCCGCGTCAGATCGGTCTTGCCGACAGCGGCTCTCAGAACGCGGCCCCGTCGCCGGAAATGATTTCGACGCTGATCGACAGCCAGGTTCAGCTGCTGACCTCGGGCAACGTATTGCGTCGCGTAGCCGACGCCATGCAGCTCGATCACGATCCGGAATTCACCGGCGGCAGAACGGATGGCGCCGCCATCATCGGCACCCTTCAGAAGGCTCTGCTGATCACCCGCGAGAACAGCACCTACGTGGTCTCGCTTGCCGCGACGACGCGCGATCCGGAAAAATCCGCGAAACTCGCAAACCAGGTCGTCACCTCCTTCATGCAGGAGGAAAGCAGCGCATCATCAGGCCTTTACGAGACCACGTCGTCAGCACTCGACGGCCGCCTCGACGATCTGCGCCAGAAGGTGCAGGAAGCAGAGCAGGCGGTGGAAACCTTCCGCGCCGACAACGACATGGCGGCGACCGAGGGCAATCTGATCTCCGACCAGCGCCTTTCATCCCTGAATACGCTGCTCGTCGCCGCCCAGGAAAAGACCATTCAGGCCAAGGCCCGTGCCGACGCCGCCGCAAATCTGCGGGTCGAAGATGTCGTCGCCGGCAGCCAGACGGATGGCGCCACGGGCACATCGCCGCTCGTTAGCCTGCGGCAGCAATACGCCGCCCAGGCCGCTGTTGTAGGCAGCCTGCAGAGCCAGATGGGTTCGCGTCATCCGCGCCTTCAGGCTGCCCGCTCTTCGCTTGATAGTATCGGAACGGAAATCAAGGGCGAACTCCAGAGGGTCGCGACCTCGGCAAGAGCCGAATATGAGCAGACCAAGAAGGCCGAAGACGATATCGCCAAGGAGTTGGCAGTGCAGAAAGCCCTGCAGGCCACGACCTCGGACAAACAAGTGCAGCTGAACGAGTTGCAGCGCAAGGCGACGGCCGCCCGCGAACTTTACGAATCAGTCTTGAAGCGTTCCGGCGAGACCAGCGAAGAGCAGAACCTGAGCCAAAGCAATATCCGCGTCGTCTCGCCCGCCGAAGTTCCCGTCAAGGCGGATGGGCCGAGCAAGAAAGTCATCATGGTCGCAGGCATGATCGGCGGGCTGCTTGCAGGCTTTGCCATCGGCGCAGGCTTTGCGGTCCTCGCCGGCCTCTTCTCTCATCCCATCATCAGAAGCTATTTCCGCAAACCTGCCCGCGCTTCCGCTTGATGGCGACCGCCGATCTTCCTACATCCTGAACAAGGGCACCGAACGAAAGACGCCCGTGAAAGAGGTTGTGATGCGGTTCGCTGCGGTTCTCCTGCTATCGCTTGTTGCCGGCGCTTCGGCTGCGCCCGCCTTTGCCATAGACTGGCAGAATTCCGGCAAGCAGGCTGTGCAGCCGCTCTATCCCTACAAGGATCTTCCGGGCGTGAAGGCGCAACCGGATAAGAAGGTGGAAGAGTCCTACGACTGCCACACCGAAACCGTGCAGATCCGCCGCCGCTACGACGAGATCTTTCGCTCCGGCGGCATGCCGACCCTGATGTATGTTTGTGAGCGTGACGGTGTCGTGTCTATGGACAGCCGCGTGCCGCTGCGCGGCCATTACCAGCCGGTGCGGTGAAAGCCGGAGGCGAAGGACGCCACCGGCTCGTTCATTTCAAGCATCCAGCCAGACCAGTTCCAGACCCGGCTTGTGCAGGTATGGCATATTGCCGATTGCAGCGCGTGCTTTCAGGGGGTTGAGGCCGATGAACAGGGCCTCTGCGTCTTCGGCGATTGCCGTCGGTGCGGTGACCGGGTGGCCGAAATGCGTTGCATTTTGCATGTTCGGGTTCTGATCCAGGAAGGCCGTCACCTCAACGTCTTTGCCGATGCGGCTGAAGATCCAGCTTCCATAAAAGCCTGCGCCATAGATTGCCGCCTTGCGTCCGCGGAAGTTCGCTGCCTGTTTTTCCAGTCCGTCGGCCGAAGCCCGCCAGAAATCGCAGATTTCCAGCCCGCGATCGACAGCCTGCCGAACGAGAGTTGCGTCCTGTTCTTCCTTTACAGGCGTTTCGCTGCGCACAGCGACGACGAAGAAAGCGCCCGGGAAGGATGTCGTGTCGAGCACCGAAACTTCGAAACCGCCAGCGGCAAGGGCTCGACGCAGCGAGGCTTCGCTGAAATGATTGACATGGTCCGCCACCGTCATATCGCCCGGATTGGCCGAAACGTCAGGCATCGAAAGCAATAGCGTGCCGTGCGGCTTCAGCAGTTTGCGGATGCCGCTGATGAAACCGACGGGATCGGCCACGTGCTCGATCACGAAATGGCTCATTGCCGCGTCAAAACGGCCCGCCCATTCTTCCGGCGCCTCGTAGGTGGCCTGTGCCTCGGGCGCGATCCAGCCTTCCCATGCCGGTGCATAGTCGGCGGAAACATCGAAGACATGCGGCTTGATATCGGGCCGGGCAGCAACCACTTTGTGCAGTGTCGTGGCCTTGGCGGCGCCGTAATCGAGAAGCTTGGCACCCTGAGAAAGAGCGAGCAGATTGCGGGAGATCTCTGCTTGATGATCCGTGCGATAGATTACAGTACCATCTGGTTTGACCGCAAAGATCTGGTCATGGTCCTCGCTGCTCAGCGAAATACGATAGCCGGTATCGTAGAAGCCTTTGATATCCGGAATTTCATCGCATTGCGCGTGGCCGCACCCATCGCAGATATAAACGCGGGTCGGAATGTCCAGAAGAGTCATGATGGAAGTAAGGGCAGGCGCCGGCGTTTCATAGGCCGGCGACACAATCTCCTTGCTGCAAACGCGGCAGGGCGTCATTCGGCTGCCTCGCGCTGTACGGAAAGCTCCGGGAGCACGTCGGCGAACTTAATGCCGGCGGCAAAGGAGCCCTTCCAGCCGATGCGGATGCCGACCGGCTCAAGATAGTTGAAATAGCGGAACTGGATGCTCCAGCGCGGCGTGGTCGAGACGTTGTGGCCCGACTGATGCAGCGTCAGGAAGTCCATCAGCACGAGGTCGCCAGGGTTCGTCGGTGGTGCGACATGCTTGTAGCGGGCCAGACGCTCTTCGGCGCGATCGAGATGCAGCGCGTAAGCGCCCGTCTTGCCGGCGCCGGCATCGTCTTCATAGACCGGAACGAGGCCTTCGGCATGTGAACCGTGGGCGATCTGCACCGGCCCCATGTCCTGCGTGACCGGCAGAAGAGGTGTCCAGAAGACAACGCCGTCGACACTGCGCAGCTGCGATGGGAATTCCTGATGCCATTGGGCACGGAACTTTTCCTCGCCCGGATTGTCGATCCGGATACCGTAGCCGCCGGCTGCAATGCCCGGAACACTGTCCGGACGCAGTCCCCTGAAGGCTTCGTCATTGGTTGCGTTGGTAACGAGCCGCATGAAGGCCGGGATCTGCTTGACGGCGTCATAGACTTCGCCGCCCCATACGCGGTTCTTGGCGATTAGCATCGGATAGGCGATCGTCATCGCCTCATGGGTCGTTTCGGTCGGGGCATCGATGCCGTATTTCCTGCAGATCACTTCAAGGATCTGGCGGATGCCTTCCTGGATCGGCGCGATGTCTGCAGCCGGATCGTAAAAGCCGCGCATGACGAGATAGCCGTTGCTGTTGAATTCAGCGCGCAGGCCGTCGGTGATCTTTGCGTTGGTCATGATGTTACCGTTTCCTCCTTCAGGAAGTCTTGCCACGCCACGGTGGCCGGGATGAGACAGCTACGCGCCTCCGGACCCATTCGGGCGATGAGATCGAGTACAGAAACATAAGGGGTGAACGTGCCGACCGGCTGGGGCCAGGGTGTACGGCTGTAGTTCATATACTCAACCTGCACACCGGCCCGTTCGAAGGCCGCATGGTCGAGATAGTTCGCTGCCCCGTGACCCGTCAGATAGCGGGTGCCGCTCACCTTCAGCACGATGTCGAGCACGCGCTGCCATGACGTACCTTCGACGCCCATCTCGCTGGTCTTCTCGATCGTCCGGTTCGCACCGATGCCGAGATAGCGGGCGGGTTCTTCGATACTGGCGATCAGCAGTTCTAGCAGCGAGGAATGACTGTAAACGCTGTCGAATATCGCAAGCGCATCGTCGATGTAGGGCGCTCCGAGCAGCGATTGGCGCAGCAGAGAACGATGGCTTGCCTTCCAGTCTTCGCCCGCCGCCGTGAGCTCCGAAATCATCTGGAAGCTGCCCTTGCCAGCAAGCGGGATCGTCATCCAGCAGCGATCATTACCACGCAGAAGCTGGATGCGGTTCGTGAAGCTGCCCTTCGAGAACTGCGTATCATCAAGATAGATATAACAGTCGGCAAGCATCAACTGCTCGAAGAAGCCGGGCCATGGAAACAGCATCGGTTGGGTAATGACAACGGCGGTCATGGGACCAGATACCCCTCAAGAGCTGATCGTGTCTTTTGAAAATCGGAGAATGCCGAGAGGAGAGACGGTGTTTGAATCGCAGGCGCGGCAGACGCCGTAACGCGCAGTCCTTCGGACAGGACCACAGTTTCGGAGGCCGGCTTGATGACAAGCAAGTCATTGGCAACAAGATCGATTGCGCAAAGCGTTAGATAGACCTTGTGTAGAAACGACAATGGCCCAAGTTCGTCGGCAGTGAAGGTTCCGAGCGCGGGCGTTGCAACCTGCGCCACAATGGAGCCGTCGTCGACGCCGGCACTGACGGCATGCAGTGTCGAACCGATAATCGGAACTGGATACTGCACTGCCTGTTTGAGTGCGTTTATTCCGGCAAAAGCCGGAAGAAGCGACGGGTGCACGTTCAGCGAAGGGATGACTGAAAAAAGTTCGGCGCTGATAAGCCTTGCGAAGTAGAGGAGGACCAGATCCACGCCGCGTTCCTGGAGAATCGTGCACGCTTTCCTGCTGAATTGGACGCGATCCTTTTCCTCCAGTCGCTGTCTGTAGACAGATCGGCTGTCGGCTTCGGCTTCTGCGCCGCACGGCCGATCGGTGATCAATGTCAGGTCAGCGTAATCGAGAAAGGACGTCCGCACCGCCAGGTCGGCGGCCGTGAAAAACGGCGCCCCACCAGCAGAGCAAATCACACCAATCTTCAGTCTGCGCTTGTCAGCCACGGACACACCTTATGTAACCGCCCGGCGAACTGGAAAGCACCAGCTTGCCGTTCAGCACTTCGTCAGTCTCGAAACGGTCGGTTTCCTTGAGATAGGCATTGAGCGCCGCGTAAGGCTCGTCGCCCGGATACCAGATCTTCGAGCGCTTTGTCGGCGTCTGCGACATGTCTCCACGGCCGAGCAGCGTATCGGCGACGACGATATACTGACCTTCGGTAACCAGTGGGCCGTAGCAGCGCAGCTCGTCGAGCACGTGATCGCGGCTGTGGTCGCTGTCGAGAACCACCATGACGGAGGCGCCGGCCGGGATTTCGGCCTTCACCTTGGCAAGCGTCTCGACGGTGGTCGACGGTCCCTCGATCAGTGTGATCAACGGCGAAAGCGGGTGCTTCTCGATGGAATCGCGATTATGGGCGCGGATGTCGATATCGACGCCGATCACTTTGCCCTTGCCGATCACTTTCAGCAACGACGCCATGAAGATCATCGAGCCGCCGCGCGCCACTCCGGTTTCGATGATGATGTCGGGCTTGGTATTCCAGATTACTTCCTGGGTGGCCATCACATCGGCCGGCATCTGGATGATCGGCACGCCCATCCACGACCAGAGATAGGAGTAATCATATTTGTCGAGTGTCACAATCGTGTTGAGCGCGTGCTGAAAGGCTTCCTCGTCCTTGCCCAGCGCAAGCGACATTTCGCGCTTGTGGGCTTCGAATTCGAGGCGATCGTCCTTGGTGGTCATAACTCTGAAACCTTCTGTCTATTCTGCGCTCAGGCCGACTGGCGGAGTTGAACGGCGCTATTGTCCTGATGGCTGCGGACGACCGAGATCAGCGTTTCCGCCACGCGCTCGATATCGGCCTCGCTCATGTCATGATAGCTCGGCAAGTTGATCGCCCGCTCCGGAATGCTCCAGGCGTTGATGTTGGCTGGCTTTTCCTCAAACATCGAAAGGCTGGACAGCGGGTGGAAGAAGACGCGCGCGTCGATATTGGCGGCTTCGAACGCCTGTTGCAGCACTTCGCGGGTGATGCCGGTGGCGGGGTGGAACACGGCCGTCGGCATCCAGGCGCCGTTGATCGTGTCGGTATATTCCGGGTTCATGCTGATGCCGTTGAGCGTCGAGAGACGCACCATATAGGCGGCCAGGATATCCCGCTTGCGGGAAACCAGTTCCTCGATTCGCTCCAGCTGGGCGCAGCCGATCGCCGCCTGAATGTTCGACATCTTGTATTTGAAGCCGATCGCATCAGGCCAGAACTGTTTGGTTTGCCCACGCGCCCGGCCGTGATTGCTGAGCGTCAGTACCTTTTCATGGAGATTGGCATCGCTGGTCACGAACATGCCGCCTTCTCCCGTCGTCAGCGTCTTGGTGCCGTGGAAGGAGAAGGTGCCGAAAATGCCCATGGAGCCGGCGCGGCGGCCATGCCAGACGGAGCCGATCGCTTCTGCCGCGTCCTCGATAACAGGGATGCCGGTGCGGCGGCTGATATCGAGCAGCGCATCCATGTCGCAGAGATTGCCGTAGATATGGGTGGCGATGATGGCGCGCGTGCGCGGGGTGATATGGCGCTCGACTTCGCTCGGGTCGATGCACCAGGTATCGGGCAGCACATCGACGAACACGGGCTCGGCACCCAGATGCTTGATAGGAGCGACGGTCGCGATCCAGTTCGTGTCGGCGAGGATCACCTCGTCACCGGCGCCGATGCCGAGCGCGGCAAGACCCATATGCATGGCGCCGGTGCAGCTCGATGTCGCGATCGCATGGCTGGTGCCGAGATAGGCCGCGAATTCCTTCTCAAAACGAATGATATAGTCGTAACAGCGCGCACCCCAGCCGTTCGCTGCAGCATCGGCTGCATAGCTCGTCTCAAGCTCGGTGATCGACGGTTTGGTGTAGAATATCCTGTTGGTCATGCCTTAATTCTTTGTGATGGGGCCTGAGACTCACGAAATCGGGGCACACGGAACTCTGTAAAAACTAGGGGGTGAAACTGGCGCGAGGCTTTGCAGCGCCGGACGCAACTTCAGATGAGCACATGCTGAGTCAGGTCGGTTTCGATGAAGATGAGGTTCGGCTTGTAGCCGAGCTTGAGGAAATTCTCGCGTCGCGGCATGTCGGCGGCGAAGATCGCGGTCTTCTCCAGACGCGCCGGCTCATGCGTCTGCGGGTCGGCGACAATCTCGATCTCCGACAGCAGGCCCATGTTCCGCAGCATCTCGCCGATCGATTTCGGATCGGCCATGCCGCTGAGGATGAGCCTGCTGATGCCGGCGGTCGCGTTGACCTGATAGACGAGCGTCTGGATCGCCACCATCATCGGGAGACTGTGGCGAAGCTCAGCGACTTCAGGATGTTCGCCAAGGCCGCCGAGGGCCATGCGGGTGTAGAGCTCGTACGCCTTGATGAAATCCTTGCGTGCCACCCAGAAACGAATGGCGACAGAGATGCGGTTCAGCGTGAAGACCTTGCACATCTCGTCGTAGATGGCGCGCGCCTCGCGGCTGGTGTTCAGCTTGCCGCGCTTGGCGGCGATATAGAGGAAGTATTCGAGACCACCGCGATACTTGTCCCATGAGGTCATCACATCGTCATTGCCGGCCTGCTGGCGTGCCGGCGCGATCTTGGAGACCGCTACCGAGCGATAGAAGGGCTGCTTGAGGAAAGTGACCGCACCCTGATCGACGAAATGCGCGAGATAGGAAAAGGCCCAGAAGCAGAAGTCGCGTGGCACCCAGGCGGAGCGCAGGGCAGAGGAGCGATAGATGCCGATCTCGGGGAAGATGTGTCCGTTAAAGATGAACTGGAAGAGCTCTATGAAATTCTGCTGCGCGAACTTGGTGTTCTCGGCGATATCGTAGAATTGCGAGAGGTCCCGATCGTGAATTTCATCGTACAGATACCAAGGCGCCTGGCACGCGACGACATCGGGATTGGCGTCCAGATAGGTCATTGCCGCTTCGACGCCGGCAGGCACCAGGAAGTCGTCATCGGCAAGGTAGATCGAATATTCGCCGACCGCATGATGGAAGGCGCAGGCAAGGTTCGGTCCCGAGCCGCCGTTGACGGCACGGCGGTGATAATGGATCGGCAGGCCCCTGGCGATGAATTCCTCGGCAACCTGTGTTGTATTATCCGTCGAGGCGTTGTCGGAGATGACGATCTCGTAGGGGAAGCTGAAATTATAGGTCGCACAATGCTCCAGCGCGTTTCTGAGATAGGCCTCACGATTGTAGGTCGGAATGCAGATGCTGAGTTTGATGCCGCTCAAAGGCCTGTCTCCTGGCTGTAGCTTTCAAGCGCGGCGTCGCGCTCGCTGATGACACCAGGCGTGAAGGGCCAGGCGATGGAAAAGGCGGGATCGTCCCAACGGACGCCGCGGGCAAGCTCCGGCACATAGACTTCCGACATCTGGTAGAAGAGCTCGCAATCGTCCTCGAGCGTCAGGAAGCCGTGTGCGCAGCCGGCGGGTATGTAGAAGGCGTTGTACTGCGCTGCGTCGAGTTCAACGGCGGCCCATTTCAGATAGGTCGGCGAATCCTGCCTCAGATCGAGCGCCACGTCGAAGACCCTGCCGCGCGTTGCGCGCACCAGCTTGATCTCCGGCCGCGGCTCGGCCTGATAGTGCATGCCGCGCAGCGTCCCGCGCTTGTGGTTCTGCGAGACGTTGCATTGCGGATAGACAGGCACGAGACCGTGGTCGGCGAAACTCTTGGCGTCGAAGGTCCGCGCGAACAGTCCGCGCTCGTCGGAACGCGCGTCGACTTCGACGATAAAGGCGCCTGAAACCGCGGTCGGGACGAATTTCATCCGATCACCGTCAGTTCCGGCACGGCGACGGCGAAGCGTCCGCCCCAGTCGCCGACCCGGCTATTGGCCGCAACGACTTCGTTCTTGATGTTCCAGGGCAGGATGAGGACGTAGTCCGGCCGCGTCTCGTCCATCTTTTCCGGCGCGTAGATCGGCAGTTTGCTACCCGGCAGGAAGTGGCCCTGCTTGTGCGGGTTGCGGTCGACGACATAGGCGATGAGGTCGGTGCCGACACCGCAGAAATTCAGGAGCGTATTGCCCTTGGCGGCGGCCCCGTAAGCGGCGACCGTCTTGCCGTTGCGTTTGGCTTCGGTGAGGAAGGCGAGCAGCCCGTCCTTGATCGGTGCCACGCGGCTCTGAAAGGCCTCATAGGTTTCGACCTTGTCGAAGCCGGCGGCTGCCTCGTCAATGCGCACCTTGGCGACACCGGGGCCGGTCGGATGAGCGGTAGACGTTGCGCGGCAGGCGAGCACGCGCAGGCTGCCGCCATGCGTTGGCAGCTCTTCCACGTCGAACACCTTGAGGCCGTGTGCCCCAAAGACCTTTTCGACTGCGAGCAGCGACAGGTAGTAGAAATGCTCGTGATAAACAGTGTCGAACTGAATGTTCTCCATCAGCCGCAGCAGATGCGGGAATTCGACGCTGACGACGCCGTCAGTCTTCAGCACGCCAGAGAGCCCGCCGACGAAATCGTTGATGTCAGGGACATGCGCCAGCACGTTGTTGCCGATGACGATATCGGCAGCAAGGCCGCGGGAGACGAGATCGGCAGCCGTCTCCTTGCCGAAGAAGCGCGCTTCCGTCGGCACCCCGATCTGCCGCGCCACCTCGGCGACGTTTTCGGCCGGCTCGATGCCGAGCACCGGCACACCGGCCTCGACGAAATGCTTCAGCAGGTAGCCGTCATTGCTCGCCACCTCGATGACCTGCGATGTCTCGTTGAGGCCGAAGCGCTTGCGTGCCATGATGGTGAACTGGCGGGCGTGCTCCACCCAGCTGTCGCTGTAGGAAGAGAAATAGGCGTAGTGGCTGAAGATGTCCTCAGGCGGCACGAAGGCATCGGCCTGCACCAGCCAGCAATCGGAGCAGACGAAGGCGCGTAGCGGATAGGACGGCTCCGGCTGCTCGAGCTGCTCTTCCGTCAGATAGGCGTTGGCAAGCGGCGTCGAGCCGAGGTCGACGAAGCGATGATTTAACGGAGCGCCGCAGAACCGGCAATTATGCGCTGTCATGATATTGCTTCCTCATAGGCCGCGATCTGGCTGAGCGAGAAGGCGCGCATGTCGGCTCCTTCGCGGTTGGCCTTGTACCAGGCGGCTGTCCAGTCGATTGTCTGTTGCAGGCTCAGGCGCGGGCGCCAGCCGATGGCGGAAAGCGCCAAGGCCGAGCTCAATGTCAGAGCAGGCGCCTCCGGCAGATGCGTTCCGGGCGCCTGCTTCCAGACGTCGTTGACGCCATGGGCAAGGCCGAGCGCATCGGCGAGTTCGCAGACGGTTGCGAAACTCTGCGGGTCCGGGCCGAAATTGAGCGCCTCGGGCAACTCCTTTTCATCCGAAAGCGTCAGCGCTTCGGCGAAGGCGAGATAACCGCCGAGGGGCTCAAGCACATGCTGCCAGGGACGGATCGCTTGCGGGTAACGAAGCAGGATCGGCTGGTGGCTCTCGAAAGCGCGGATGAAATCGGGGATCAGCCGATCCCTGGACCAGTCGCCGCCGCCGATAACGTTGCCGGCGCGCACGGTCGCAACGCTGATGTTGCGCCCCTTGAAGAAGCTGTCGCGATAGCTCTGAACGACGAGTTCGGTGCAGGCCTTGGAATTGGAATAGGGGTCCTTGCCGCCGAGCGTATCGCTTTCGATAAAGGGAACACCGCTGCCGTTGTTGGCATAGACCTTGTCGGAGGTGACGACGAGAACCGTTCGAACCGAAGGTGCCTCGCGCACCGCATCGAGGACGTTAGCGGTTCCCATCACATTGGTTGCGAAGGTCTCGGTCGGATTTTCATAGGAGCGTCGCACCAGCGCTTGCGCTGCCATGTGGATGACGATTTCGGGCTCGAAATCGGTGAGGCGCTGCTTGAACGCGGCTGCATCCCTGATGTCGGCGATGTGGTGACCCTGCCCGTTCCAGGGGGAAAGCCGCGCATAAAGAGAGGGACTGGTCTCGGGTTCGAGCGAGACCGCCGCCACCTCCGCGCCGAGCTTTTCCAGCCACAGCGAAAGCCAGGATCCCTTGAACCCCGTATGTCCCGTCAGGAACACACGTCTGCCATTCCAGAAGTCCGTCAGGCCCATATCTTCCACGGCGCCTTTCCGGAGCTCCAGAGCTCTTCGAGCTGGTTGCGCTCGCGTAGCGTATCCATCGGCTGCCAGAAGCCGTCGTGGCGGAAGGCGGCCAGTTGCTTGTTGGATGTCAGCCACTGCATCGGGCCGGCTTCCCAGATCGTGTCGTCGCCTTCGATGAGGTCGATGACGGAAGGATGCAGCACGAAGAAGCCGCCATTGATGCGCTGGCCGTCGCCCTTCGGCTTTTCGATGAAGGCGGTCACGACATCGTTTTCGATATTCGTCGCGCCGAAACGGCCAGGCGGCGTCACCGCGCACATCGTCGCTTTCAGGCCGTGGCTGCGATGGAAGGCGATCTCCGAGGTGATGTCGATATCGGCGACACCGTCGCCATAGGTCAAGCAGAAGGGCTCGTCGGGGTTCAGATGCTCGCGGACGCGCCGGATACGGCCGCCCGTCATCGAGTTCATGCCGGTATCGACGATAGTCACCTTCCAGCTGGGCTTCGAACCCTTGTGATATTCGATCGCGTTGGTGGCGAGGTCGACGGTGATGTCGCTGTGATGCAGGAACAGGTTTACGAAATATTCCTTGAGCATGTAGCCCTTATAGCCGGCGCAGATGATGAAATCATTCAAGCCGTGATGGGCGTAGATGTTCATGATATGCCAGAGGATCGGCTTTTCTCCGATCTCGACCAGAGGCTTAGGCCGCACGCTGGTCTCTTCGGCGAGGCGCGAACCCAGACCACCTGCCAGAATTACGACTTTCATCCCAAGCGAACTCCAAAGTGTCTGATAACATCCATTGCCGCCGGCATGCGCCTGGCGAATATGTCCGGTATGCGGGCAACGATCTCCACGGAGCGGAACGGCAGTAACTTCATCGTGATGCCGGTATCCGATTTCGTTCTTGTGCGAGGCTTGCCTTAGCCAAGGCGAAAATAACCATCAGCCGGGTGGTATCTGCCCGCCCGCTGAGTGGTTTGCCCGATAGTCTCTTGGAATTATTTGCTATTTTGCAACGCCCTGCATCGGCGCTGCATGCCTATGATTTTTGAGGGGTAAGAAAAGCGCTCTGCAGGGAATGAGGCGATCAGAGAATCCGGTCGATCTTATGCTGGATATGCAGGTTGGGCATCAAACCAGCCGTATGGGCGGCGCGATAGGCGTTGCGCGCAGCATCGAACGTCACGCCCCACATGATGGCGCTCAGAAGAAAAGCGATGATGTAGACCTGGATCCGCATAGCGCCATGGAAATGGAGCATGGTGGCATTAGTGTGGCGATGCTGAAGGGAGCCCGCACAGGGGCGAATTCTCGACAGAAGATATTGTGAAACAAGCTCTTTCGAGAAAGGAAATGGTGCCCAGAAGAGGACTCGAACCTCCACGCCTCGCGGCACAGGTACCTGAAACCTGCGCGTCTACCAATTCCGCCATCTGGGCGACGGAGAGCCATGTACGGGGGTGGCTCTTTGCTGTCAACAGGTTTTTGAAGTTTTCCTGACAGTCTGTGAAAAAGCTTCATGAAGCTGTGATCGCAACCCGCGGGTCAGTGGATGGCGTGGCCCGTTTCTCCACCCTATATAACGGGATATTGGAAAGGAACGCACCATGTTCGACCTTCGCCCCGCTCTTCTTGCCGGTTTGCTTGCCGCAGTGCCGCTGGCTGGGGCCAACGCCGCCTCGCCATCGCTGGGGCCCGTCAATACGCAGTCGACGATCTGCGATTATCGCGGCTGCTTCGGCTTTGGTCCGCAGCAATGGCATCGTCCGGCCTATGTGCAGCCGAACTATCGGCCGCCGAATGCCGCCGGCCCGAAATATTACCAGCCGCCCGGCCAGTTGCCGCCACGGCTGACCTACGACCCGCCGCCGGTGCAGCGGATACAGCCTTCGGCTGACAATCAGACTCGCCATCAGCAATGGTGCCGGAACGAATACCGCTCCTACAATCCGCGAACGGATCGTTTCCTGACCTATCAAGGCATCTACAAGACCTGCAACTCGCCTTATAACTGAGCGTCAGCTTTCCAGCGAAGCGCGATCGGTATGCCCGAGATCGCGATCGGGCTCGATGATGTCGCGCACCCGCTGCTTGAGTTCCTTGGGCCCCGGAAAACCGCCGTCGCGCTTGCGCTCCCAGATCAGATCGCCATTGACGCGGATTTCGAAATTGCCGCCGGTGCCGGGAATGAGGGCCACCTCGCCAAGACTATCGGTAAACGTCTGCAGCAGTTCCTGCGCCATCCAGGCGGCACGCAGCAGCCAGTTGCACTGAGTGCAGTATAGGATCGTCACGCGGGCTTTTTCGGTCATGGGAGGCTCCTTTTATCCTAGGGGATCTAGAGGCTCGCAAGCGGCGCTGCAATGCGCCTGGCGCCGAATCGTCAGACCGAAAGTTCGGATTCAGTCTTTTTTGATAATTTTCCGTTAGCTATTCCGGATTGGTGTCTTCCCGAATGGCTGAAGCACCCTGGTTCTTGTTTTGCTTACGGGTGCTCATGCGTTCCACGGCTGTCCCAGCGATCCTCGTTGCCTGCCTCGCTCTGGCGGGTTGCTCGTCGGCTTCCGGTCCGGAGAGTCTTGCCGCCGGCGTCACACCGAAGCCTTCCAAGGAAATCACGGCTTCCGTCACCCCGCCGCCGGCACCTGTGCCGCAGGCCACAGTCGCCGCGATCGATGCGGACGATGCCACTCCGCAGACAAGCCTTGCCTGGGAAGCCCCCGTGCCGGAATCCAGGGCCTTCTCGGCAGTGACGCCTTCAGCCACATCGCAACCCGGTATGCCGGTTCCGAGCGACCGCCCCGTCGAATTCGCCATGGCGGCGGCACCCGCCATCGAACCGCCGACGCGTGGCCGTTCGCGCGTCTACGGCTATGGTTTCCGCGATGCCAAGCCGATCAATTTTGGCAGGACCTCGCCGCGCAAGCTGGCCGTCCACGGCGTCGACGTCTCCCGCTGGCAGGGTGAGATAGATTGGGAAACGCTCAGAACCCGCGGCGCGAACTTCGCCTTCATCAAGGCGACCGATGGCGGCGACCATTTGGACCCGATGTTCAAGACCAACTGGCGGCGCGCCAAGGAAGCCGGCATCAAGCGCGGCGCCTATCACTTCTTCTACTGGTGTCGTACAGCCGGCGAGCAGGCCGACTGGTTCATCCGCAACGTCCCGCGTGATCCGGATGCACTGCCGCCGGTCATCGATGTCGAATGGAACGGCGAATCGAGCTGCAAGGTGAAGCTTTCGCGCGCCCGCGTGCTGGAAAAGATGCAGGTCTTCATGGAGAAGATCGAGCGGCACTATGGCAAGCGCCCGATCATCTACACGGCCCCGGATTTCTACGCTGACAATCTCGAAGGCGCCTTCCAGAACTATCATTTCTGGCTGCGCGCGGTCGCCGAGCATCCTTCGAAGGTCTATCCGAACCGCAAGTGGCTCTTCTGGCAATATTCCGGCTCCGGCCTCTCGCACGGCGTCGAAGGCCGCATCGACCTCAATGTCTTCCGCGGCAGCGAGGAAGAATGGCACCGCTGGGTAGCCGGCCTCTAAGAATTTCACCCCGTACAAAGATGCCGCAGAACTGACGATGGCAGCCCTGCGGCATTCGGCTCCGACCGCAAGGATCAGAGTCGCGCTTCCAGCACGAGGTTGAACGGCGTTGCCATCGCCCGGCGGAACCGCGTGAAACCGGCCTTCCGGAAGATTTCGGCCAACCTTTTCTCGCCGGCCTGTGCGCCAAGCACGATATGGCCGCCGTCAGAAATCGCATGAGCGCAGCAGATCGTCGTCGAGGCAGCATAATACATGCGCGCGACCGGCGAGATACTGTCGTCCACGCCATCCTTCGCATAGGGCTCGACCAGCATCACTGTACCGTTGCGGGCGATGGTTCTGGCCGCGTGTTTCGCGACGGCGAGCGGATCGCCCATGTCGCGCAGGCAATCGAAGAAGCAGATGAGATCGTAATCCGAGCCGGAATAGGCGTCCGCCCGCGCCGTCTCGAATGTGACCCTCTCTGTTCCGCCCGCCGTAGCAACAACCTGCCGGGCCTCATCGAGCGATTCCTGATGAGAATCGAAACCACGGAAGCGCGATGACGGAAAGGCCTCGGCCATCAATGCCGTTGAATGACCGTGGCCGCAGCCGACATCGGCGACCAGAGCGCCAGCCTTCAGTTTCTCGATGACGCCATCGAGAGCCGGCAGCCATTCGGCGACAAGGCTTGCCTTGTAGGCATTGCGGTAGAGCGATGCCACGCCGCAATAGAGCCTGCCGTCATGATCGCCCCAGGGAATGCCGGCGCCCGTGCGGAAGGCATCCAGCGCCTTGTCCTCATCAGCCCACATTGAAGCCGGAATTGCCCAGGCCGCAGCCATGAAGACCGGGCTGTCGTCCTGCGCCAGCACCAGCGCATGCTCTGCCGGCAGTTCATAGCTGTGGCTTGCCGCATCATAGATCACATAGCCCCCTGCCACCTGCGAACCCAGCCATTCGCGGATATACCGTTCCGCACAGCCGGTGATGGCCGCAAGTTGGTGCGAACTGATCCGCCCGGCCTTCGCCATCGCTTTATAGAGGCCGAGCCGGTGGCCGATGCTCACCATCACGCCGCCATAGCCGGCCGAGAGGTCGCCGATTGCCCGCGAGACGATGAGATCGAGTTTGGCCGCATCTATAGTGTTGTTTTTTATCTGGTCCATTTCCTTCTCCTGTCGAAACATTCAGAATGGAAATGGAATGACAGCGGCGGGGGCCTTGTGGCAGAGCGGCATGAGCCAGAAGCGGGCCATTTGCGCCAATCGTTGCGCCGGTGTAGGCAAAAGAGACGAATAGCGCGGCTGTTCCTTCCGGAGGGATGAGATGCAATCCGGTGCCGACCGCGTCGCTTCCAGGTCGCTTCATGTCAGCCTCGTGGCCATTCCCGAGGCTGTCGTATCGACGCTGAGCGGCATTTTCGATGTGATGAATGCCTTTGCGGTCTTGCCGGCAGCGAGCGATGTCCTTGCCGGTCGGGCGCCCTTCAAAGTGGAAATCGTCGGCACATCCGCGGAGCCGCTGGAACTTGCAAGCCGCCTCCCGATTACCGTCCAGCGCAGCATCTCATCTCTCGACCATACGGATATCATCATCGTCCCCTCCGTTTTGCTGCCATCGGGCGGATGGGAGAAGGGACGTTATCCGGAACTTGTCGAATGGGTGCGTGCCATGCATGCCCGCGGCGCGCAGATCTGCTCGGCCTGTTCGGGCCTCTTTCTGCTGGCCGAGACCGGGTTATTTGATGGCATGGATGCGACAGTGCATTTTGGCTATGCCGAGTCCTTCCGGACCAGCTTTCCGCAGGTGCCCGTCCATCCGGAGCGTGTGCTCGTGGTCTGCGGTAGGCGGGAAGAGTTGATCAGTTCCGGTGCCTCCATGACCTGGCATGATCTGGTCCTGTACCTGATCGCCCGCCATGCGGGTGCTTCGGCCGCGCAGGCGATTGCCCGTTTCTTCGCGTTGCAATGGCATCAGGATGGGCTGGCGCCCTATATCGTCTTCGAGGGACGCAGAGGTCATGGTGACACAGCGATCCAGATAGCGCAGGACTGGCTTTCCAGCCATTTCTCCGTCGCCAATCCCATCGAGGAAATGTCCCGTCATGCCGGCCTGACAGAGCGCACTTTCAAACGCCGCTTCACCCAGGCGACCGGTGTCAGTCCGATCGCCTATGTTCAGCGTTTGAGAGTGGAGGATGCAAAGCGGCGGCTGGAGCGCACGGATACGCCTGTCGACGAGATCAGCTGGCAGGTCGGCTATGAAGAGCCGGCGTTTTTCCGCAGGCTCTTCAAGCGGATGACAGGTCTGACACCCGGCAGCTATCGCCGCAGGTTTCGCGTGCCCGATTATGCGCGACCGTCAAAAGGCTGAGGCGCTTACTCGTCGCCCATCTTGAGCGCCGCAATAAACGCTTCCTGCGGGATTTCCACCTTGCCGAACTGCCGCATCCGCTTCTTGCCTTCCTTCTGCTTTTCCAGAAGTTTGCGCTTGCGGGTGGCGTCGCCGCCGTAGCACTTGGCGGTCACGTCCTTGCGAAGGGCGGAGATGGTTTCGCGGGCAATCACGTTGCTGCCGATCGCCGCCTGGATCGGGATCTTGAACATGTGCTTCGGGATCAGCTCCTTCAGCCGCTCGCACATGTCGCGGCCGCGCTTTTCGGCGGCGGCGCGATGCACGAGCATCGAGAGTGCGTCGACAGGTTCGCCGTTGACGAGGATCGACATCTTGACGAGGTTGCCTTCGCGATAGCCTTCGAGGTGATAGTCGAAGGACGCATAGCCCTTGGAGATCGATTTCAGCCGGTCGTAGAAGTCGAAGACAACTTCGTTGAGCGGCAGCTCATAGGTTACCATCGCGCGGGTGCCGACATAGGTCAGCTCGGTCTGGATGCCGCGGCGGTCCTGGCAGAGCTTCAGGATGCCGCCGAGATAGTCGTCCGGTGTCATGATCGTTGCCTTGATCCACGGCTCGCGGATTTCGGCGATCTTGACGACATCGGGCATATCGGCCGGATTGTGCAGCTCGCGCTCGCTGCCGTCGGTCATCGTCAGCTGATAGACGACAGAAGGAGCTGTCGCGATCAGGTCGAGGTCGAACTCGCGCTCCAGGCGCTCCTGAATGATTTCGAGATGCAGCAGTCCGAGGAAACCGCAACGGAAGCCGAAGCCGAGTGCCGCCGACGATTCCATTTCGAAGGAGAAGGATGCGTCGTTGAGACGAAGCTTGCCCATCGCGGCACGCAGGTCTTCGAAGTCGGCTGCATCGACCGGAAACAGACCGCAGAAGACGACCGGCTGCGCCGGCTTGAAGCCCGGCAGCGCCTGGGCCGTCGGGCGCTTGTCTTCGGTGATGGTGTCGCCGACGCGCGTATCGGCCACTTCCTTGATCGAAGCGGTGATGAAGCCGATTTCGCCTGGGCCGAGGCTGTCCACATTGACCATCTTCGGCGTCAGCACGCCGACGCGCTCGACCTGATACTTGGCATCCGTGCCCATCATGCGAATCGTCTGTCCCTTGGACAGCACGCCGTCGATGACGCGCACCAGAACCATGACGCCGAGATAGGTATCGTACCAGCTGTCGACGAGCAGCGCCTTCAGCGGCGCCTTTTCGCCGCCGGGGCTCTTCGGCGCCGGCAGCTTGTGAACGATCGCTTCCAGCACGTCCGGAATGCCGAGACCGGTCTTGGCCGAGATCAGCACGGCCTCGGAAGCATCGATGCCGATCACTTCCTCGATCTGCTCCTTGATGCGGTCGGGTTCGGCCGCCGGCAGGTCGATCTTGTTGAGAACGGTGACGAGTTCGTGATTGTTGTCGATCGCCTGATAAACGTTGGCGAGCGTCTGGGCTTCGACGCCCTGCGACGCGTCGACGACGAGCAGCGAACCTTCGCAGGCCGAGAGCGAGCGCGAGACTTCATAGGCGAAGTCGACGTGGCCGGGCGTGTCGATGAGGTTCAGCACATAGGTTTCGCCGTTATTCGCCTTGTAGTGCAGGCGCACGGTCTGTGCCTTGATGGTGATGCCGCGCTCGCGCTCGATATCCATATTGTCGAGCACCTGCTCGGACATCTCACGCTCGGCAAGGCCGCCGGTCGTCTGGATCAGGCGGTCAGCAAGCGTCGATTTGCCGTGGTCGATATGGGCCACGATCGAGAAGTTGCGGATATGGGATAGCGGAGTCGTCGAATTGGTGCTCATGCGCGCCATATAGCAGCGCGCTCACCGCCCGCAAAGCGGTAATTATACCGGGGTTTACCGTATTTTGCAGACTGTGGCGTGTGGCTCAGACCGGCCAGGTCTCCAACCGCCAGGCCGAATCCCAAAACATCCATTCATATTGGGAGGCACGCACGAAAACATCCATCATCTGCTGGCGCTCCACCGGCGAGGCGGCGCGGGCGGCGATATCCGTCAAGGCAATCACTTCGCGCGCACCGGCTGCGAATTGCGGGTCGCCATAGGTGTTGATCCAGGCCTGGAAGACGTTGCCCTCGATCGCCGGCCTGCCCTTGATACCTTCGCCGACATGCCAGTAGATCCAGAAGCACGGCAGGATGGCGGAAAGCGCGACAGCATAGGAGCTGTGATAGGCCGTCGCCAGCAGGAAATTCGTATAAGCGAGACAGGAGGGGGAGGGCTCTGCCGCCGTCACATCCGCGCTCGAGATACCGAACTGCGTCAGGAAACCGGCATGCAGGCCCTGCTCGACGGTGATCGCCTTCTGTGCCGAACCGAGGAAGCGCAGCACCTGCGCATTGTCGGGCGCCTTGGCCGCGACGATGGCGAGGCAGCGGGCATAGTGCTTCAGGTAGATTGCGTCCTGCAGGATATAGTGGCGGAAAACCTCCGGCGGCAGCGTGCCGTCCGAAAGCCGTTCCAGCAGCGGCAACCGCTCGATCTCGGCCATGATGGGCTTGATGCGGTCCCAGGCGGCAGCCGTGAAGTTTGCCGTCGTCTCAGTGCCTTGCGTGATGCCGTCCATGCTGGTCTCCGCTCTTCAATGCCGCTGCCATATATCGACGGCGCTGTGGTGAAAGCAAGGCTGCTCAACATGACTTGATTCCATCATCAGATCTTGTATTTCTCTTATAGTAGAATTGTGGATCGAAGCATGGAACAGGAACTCGAACAGGCGATCGGCATCCGCATCCGCGTGCTGCGGCTGGAAAAGGGCCTCACGCTGGATGATCTGGCCACAGCCTCCGGCGTGAGCCGCGCCATGATCTCCCGAATCGAACGCGCCGAGGCGAGCCCGACGGCGTCGCTTCTGGCAAGGGTTTGCGCAGCGCTCGGCCTGTCGTTGTCGGAATTCTTCGCCGAGGAGGGACAAGAGGCGTCGCCGTTTTCGCGTCGCCAGGACCAGCAGGTTTGGCGCGATCCCGAAACCGGCTATATGCGCCGGGCCGTCTCGCCGCCGGGTACAACCTCGGATGTCGATATCGTCGATGTCGAGTTTCCAGCCGGCGCGCGAGTCAGCTTCCCGCCGCATGCGGCAAGCCGCGGCATGACACAGCATGTCTGGCTCTTTGATGGCGAGCTGGAAATGACCGTTGGCGAAACGGTCTACCGCCTCAAAGCCGGCGACTGTCTCTTCATGCCTGTTGGCGAAGGCCATGTCTTTCATAATCCGGGTCACGCGCCCGCACGTTATTGCGTCGTGCTGGATCACGGTGGCCACTAAATCACGCGCTGTTTATCAGGGGAATATTTATGCCGAGCATCCGCCTTCTCTCCGCCGCTGAAGCCCACGCCGCCATTCCCGATCTTTGCGAGGTGCTGGCCGATTGCGTCAATGGCGGCGCCTCTGTCGGCTTCATGCAGCCCTATACCCCGGCTGATGCCGAACCCTACTGGCGTGGCGTCGCCGAGGCCGTGGCCGATGATGCCACGCTGCTGTTTGTGGCTGAAGTGGACGGCAAGATTGTCGGCACCGTGCAGGTCGGCGCTGCGCAGATGCCGAACCAGCCGCATCGCGGCGATCTGAAGAAGCTGCTCGTCCATCGCTCTGCCCGCGGCCATGGGCTGGCGCGCCTGCTGATGGAAATGGCCGAACACGAAGCGGCCCGCCGCGGCAAGACGATCCTCGTCCTCGACACGGCAACCGGCAGCGATGCCGAAGCGATCTATCCGCGCCTCGGCTGGGAGCGCGTCGGCGTTATCCCCGATTACGCGCTGTGGCCGGAAGGCGGGCTTTGCGCCACCACTTTCTTCTACAAGCGGGTCGCCTGAGCATTCTGCGTAAACGCGGCGATGGCATCTGCAAGCGCTGACGCTGGCGTCCAATGCAAGGCCCTCCAGCCGAATTGCGCGGCGGCCGCAATATTCTCTTCGACATCGTCGATAAAGCCGATCTCATGCGGTGCGACGCCAACCCCATCGGTCACAAGGCGGAAAAAGTCGCTTTCGGGCTTTCGACTGCCGAGCGCTGCGGAATAGAAGATGCCGTCGAAAAGCGCGCCGAGTTCGAGCACGTCGCGCAAATAGGCCGCCCGCCTGTGTTCTTGATTGGTGGCAAGATAAAGACGCGTGCCTTCGTCCTTCAGGCGGGCGAGGTCGGCGAGCAGCTGCCGGTCCAGGCGGGAGTCGTTTTCGAACCAGTAGTCGAGCAGTTTCTCGGTGGTGAGATGCGGGGCGATGCGGTCGAGAACCTCCGTCAGGCGGGGCTCGATCGGCTCCTGTCCCGTGACGATCCCGACCCAATAAGGCTTGAAGAACTCCTGCTGAAGCAAGGACGGCGCCAAGCCAAGATCGCGCTCAAGGTAGGTAAAGAGCGGCAGACCGTCCGCCGGTCGCCCGTGAACCAGCACACCATCGACATCGACCATCAGGATTTTCATGGGTTAATCTCGTAAGGAAAAGGGACGCATTCTGAAATCGACTTGAACGTGGCGTCATCATCAGCAGCGATCAAGGCGCGTTCAGCGCTTTTTTCTTCCGACGGGCATGTGTAAGGCTTGAGTCCAAGAAGCTGATTTGCGGAGGAGTTCAGTGCGCGTCATCTATTCCGAAGACCACAAGCTGCGTGATGCGAAGACCGAGCTGCATGACGGTCAGCTCGTGACGCCCTTCGAGGCGCCGTTCCGGGCCGAATGGATCCTTGCTGCGGTCAAGGAAGCAGGCTTTTCGGATGTCGTCGCGCCGGAGACCCATGGCCTCGAAACGGCAGGCAAGGTGCATGATCCGGCCTATCTGGAATTCCTGGCAACGGTCTGGGATCGCTGGGTGGCGGCAGGATATAAAGGCGAGGCGATCGCCAACTCCTTTCCCGTCCGCCGCACCAGCCAGCGGGTGCCCGAAAATATCGTCGGCGCGATCGGCCATTATGCCAATGCCGCCGATACCTCCATCAGCAAGGGGTCTTATGAGGCAGCGCTTGCTTCGATGCGCTGCGCGATCACGGCTGCGGACTGGCTCGACGCCGGCAACCGCTTTGCCTTCGCGCTCTGCCGCCCGCCCGGCCATCATGCCGGCATCGATCTCTTCGGCGGCTATTGCTTCATCAACAATTCCGGCGTCGCGGCCCAGCGCCTGCTCGATCACGGCGCCGGGAAGATTGCCGTGCTCGATGTCGATTTCCACCACGGCAACGGTACGCAGGATCTCTTCTATCGCCGCGGCGACGTCTTCACTGCCTCGCTGCATGGCGATCCCATCCACGCCTTTCCCTATTTCCTCGGCTATGCCGATGAAGTGGGCGAAGGGGAGGGCGAGGGTGCCAACCGCAATTACCCAATGGCGCGCGGCACGGGCTTTGATGTCTGGTCGGCAGCGCTTGCCGATGCGCTCTCCCGCATCAAGGTCTTCGGTGCGGAGGCGATCGTCGTGGCCCTTGGCGTCGATACGTTCGAGCGCGATCCGATTTCCTTCTTCACGCTGAAATCAGAGGATTTCATCCGCATAGGCGAGATGATTTCCGCTTTTGGCCTGCCCGTCGTCACCTGCATGGAAGGCGGTTATGGGGTGCCGGAAATCGGCTTTAACGTCGCCAATGTGCTCAAGGGCATGGAAGCCTGATCACTGCCGATGACCGAGGAGACCATCTCATCCGATATCCCGACGCCCCGCATGCTGAGTTGGGCGCGCAATTCGACCATCTACCGCCTCGAGCGGCGCATGATGACGGAAAAGCAGCTCTTTGACGCCATCACCCGCAAAGCAAAGGAGAAGTTCGAGGATATCAGCGCAGCCCAGGTCAAGGCTGTTGCCGATTTCGCCGTCAAATTCGCCTATGACAACAAGGCGATCGACGATACCGCCTATGCCGAAATCAGCACGCGTTCCGCCATGCGCAGCGGCAAGTCGAAACGCGCCATCGCCCAGAAGCTTGCGGTCAAGGGTGTCTCCAGCGACAGGGTTGAGGCCGCGCTCGAAGAGGCTGACGATCTCTATGCTGCTGCGATATTCGCCCGCAAACGCGCCTTCGGCCCCTTCCGCCGCGTCGAGCTTGATGAAAAACGGAGGGCGAAGGAGCTCTCGGCCTTCGCCCGTAACGGCTTCGGCTTCGAGATCGGCAGGAAGGTCTTCGAGATGAGCTTTGAGGATGCCGAAGAGGTGATCCTCGCCGGTCGTCTCTGATATCGCATCAAGCCTTTTGCTGCCCCGATCAGAAGTTTGAATTTGTCGCCCGCAAGCTGCCTTCGTATGAAGAGCGCGCAACCGGAGACATCAATGGAAGACAGAACGAACGCCGAAGCGGGTACCATCGCCGCGCAGACATCATCAGCATTTGGCGGCGTAGCGGCTGGCGGGCTGATGTGCCTCATGTCCATGTCATCAATCCAGTTCGGTGCAGCCCTTTCCTCCTCTGCCATCTCCGCCTATGGGCCGGCTGGCGCCAGTTGGCTGCGCCTTGCCTTTGCAGCGATCATTCTGGCCGTCGTCGTGCGCCCGCGCATGTCAAGCTACAACCGCGACCAATGGAAAAGCGCCTTGGTCCTCGGCACGACGACCGCGCTGATGACCATGAGCTTCTTTTCGGCCATCGAGCGCATTCCGCTCGGTCTTGCCGTGGCGATCGATTTTCTTGGCCCGCTTACTGTGGCAACCATTGGCTATGGGTTCGGCCGGCGTCTCGTCTGGCCGCTGGTTGCTGCGCTCGGTGTTCTGGCTCTCGCTCATGATGGCGAAGGCTGGGTTGGCGATCCCTTGGGTGTTTTCTTCGCGTTCGGCGCGGGAACCGGCTGGGCGATTTATATCGTCCTGACGAAGAAGATCGGTGCAAGCTTCAAGGGGCTGGACGGGCTTGCCATGTCGCTCATGGTCGCCGCCTTGGTTGCGACACCCGTCGGTTTTGCCGGTGCCGTGCCGAAGCTTGATGCTTCCGGTCTGATCGAAATGGCGGGCCTTGCCATTCTCGTGCCGCTGCTGCCCTACACGCTGGAATTGATCGCCTTGCGGCGCATGCCGACAACCTCCTTCGGCATTCTCATGAGCCTCGAGCCGGCGGTTGCCGCACTCGCAGGCTTCATCATCCTGATGCAGCCCATGACGCTTCTGCAGATGGCCGGAACGGCCTTGGTCGTGGCCGCAAGCACCGGTGCGACCTTTTCGGCAAGGCAATGAAGGATCAGCCCGTCTTCTTCGTGGGATCGTCGAGCGCCGGATTGTAGAAGAGCGACAGCGTCAGGCTTTTGGCGATCCGCTCCGCCGTCGCCATGAACCAGTCCTTGGCTTCCGGCGTCGGCGCGACGTCGTCGAGCGTTGAAGAAAACAGCGAAAGCCATTTTGGAAAAAGATCAGGCGTCATGTTCGCGACGCCCAGATGCGCCTGCACTGGCTTGCCGCCATAGGCACCGCTGCGGAAGGCAACGGCCGACCAGAAGCTTTTCATCCTGTCCACATGTTCGGGCCAGCGCCCGGAAAGCCGCGCATCGAAGACCGGCCCGAGTTCAGGATGCGCCAGTACCCGCCCGTAGAAGGTCTCTACCAGCTTCGAAATGAAGGCCTCGTCCACCCCGATCTCTTTCATCTCGGCTTCGGCCTTCTCGCGGATCGCAGCAACATGTGCGGCCCGTCCCTGTATCTCATTATCCATCATAAACCCCAGCGCCGCTTGCAGCTCGCGGCCTTCATATAGGTTGACGCGCCGTCTCAGCAAAGCGCGACCGGTCGATCGCGTCATTCTGTCAATCCCGCAGGGCTTTGATCTTGACCCATGCTGCTTGCCCCTTTAAGTTTAGAATAATTCTAAAATTTTGGAGATTGTCTATGCTGGCTCGGTTTTTCAGATCACCGAAACGTTCTTTCCGTTCTCTCTCCGAGCAGGAAATCCTGGCGCTCGCCATCGCCTCGGAAGAGGATGATGCCCGCATCTATCTCGCCTATGCGGAACATCTGCGAAAGGAGTTTCCGGCTTCCGCCAAGGTGTTCGAAGATATGGCTGAGGTGGAAGACACGCACCGAAGGTCGCTGATCGAAATTCACCGCCAGCGCTTCGGTGAGCGAATTCCTTTGATCCGCCGCGAGCATGTCGAGGGATTTTACGAACGCAAACCGGACTGGCTGCGCGCCAACCTCTCCCTCGATACGATCAGGCAGGAAGCGGAGGCGATGGAGGAACAGGCCTACCGCTTCTATGTCGAGGCGATCAAACAGACCTCCGATGCCTCCACCCGTCAGTTGCTTGGCGATCTTGCGCTCGCCGAGCAGGGCCATGAGGACATCGCCCGCATGCTGGGCGACAAGCACACGCCTGAGGATGTGAAGAAGGAAGAGGATGAGACGGCGCGTCGCCAGTTCGTGCTGACCTATGTGCAGCCAGGCCTCGCCGGTCTCATGGACGGTTCGGTTTCCACGCTCGCACCGATCTTCGCAGCCGCCTTCGCCACGCAGGATACCTGGCAGACCTTCCTCGTCGGCCTATCGGCCTCGGTCGGCGCCGGCATCTCGATGGGCTTCACCGAAGCGGCTCACGACGACGGCAAGATTTCCGGCCGTGGCTCGCCGATCAAGCGCGGCCTCGCCTGCGGTATCATGACGGCGCTCGGCGGCCTCGGCCATGCGCTGCCCTATCTGATCCCGCAATTCTGGACTGCGACCATCACCGCTGCCGTCATCGTCTTCTTCGAACTCTGGGCGATCGCCTTCATCCAGAACAAATATATGGAGACGCCGTTCCTGCGCGCGGCCTTCCAGGTGGTTGTCGGCGGCAGCCTCGTGCTGGCAGCCGGCATTTTCATCGGGAACGCGTGAATATCGGGGTGAGGGCGGTCGGGGCGAAGCCCGAGCAATCGATCCGGTGAATCGATTGCAGCGCGACCGCACTCCTCAAATGAAAAAGGCCGGCTTTCGCCGGCCCTCCCCACAGTCCCCCTCAAAACTCGTTACTTCAGAGCGCCGACCAGAATGTCGCGGCCATTCTCTATGGTGACCCAGCGGCCGGCATTGAAGCTCGATTGGCGCTTGATGAACGTATAGGGCGTCGAAAACCATGGCTTGACGTCGGTCGCGAGGTTGTCGAGCACGAAGTCGCCTTCGGCGGTGCGCAGCGTCAGAACCGCGTGGCCTTCCCCGTCAGGCTTGCGCACGACGGTCATCAGCAGGTCTGCGGGCGAGAAGCCGCGCTGGATGAGGATACGGCGCTTCAGGAGCGCGAAGTCCTCGCAGTCGCCGGCCGTGGTCGGATAGGCCCAGACCTCGTCCTTGCCGTAGATTTCCTTGTCGGTCATCGGTGTGATGGTGCGGTTGACGGTCGCGTTGACGGCGCGAACCGTAGCCCACTTGCCGCCGGTCATGGCGAGCGGGCCACTATTACGATTGGCGCCGCACTCGGCGCGGTGTGTCTGACAGAAGTCGTAGTGACCGATCGGCTGCGAAGTCGCACTGCCGGTCACCATGGAGGCATTCTTGCTCGGAGCCGGAATAGCGGCCGGCGCCATTGCAAACACGGCCATGATGGCCACGAGGAAACCCTTGATCCGCACGCCCTACTTCCCTGCATCGCCCTTTATTTATTAACAAACAGTTAACGGAGAGGGCCGAAAGGAGTCAATCGTTACTTCTTGGGAGGACTTTGCAACTGGCAGACATGGTTAAAATGCAACGTAACCTTTGCGTGATTGAGCGGAACTTGTTCAACCATGGCATTCTATTGGGGCAGTTGCATGTTCTTTGGTGAGTGACCGGCTTCCCCTCAGCGGATCAGGCCTTTGACGGCGTTGCGCAGCCGTTCGATGTCTTGCGGGCGCGAAAGCCGGTGGTCGCCGTCGCGGATGAAGGTCAGGAGAACGTCGTCGGCCGGAAGATGTTCGACCAGCTTCATCGCGTGCAGATAGGGAACATCTGCATCCTTCATGCCCTGCAGGATATGGATCGGGCAGCCCGTTTCAATGATGCCGGTCAGCACGCGGTTCTCACGCCCGTCTTCAATCAGCGCCCGAGTATAGATGTTGGGCTCCGGACTATATTGCGAACGTTCCTCGAAGTAGCCGCGCTGTTCAAGAGACGTGCGTTCTTTCTTCTTTAGGTTCGGTTCGATGAGATCGGAGGTGAAGTCCGGCGCCGGCGCAATCAGCACCATGCCCTCGAGCCTCGGCCCGCCATGCCGCGCGAGCTCCTGCGCCACCCTGAGCGCAATCCAGCCGCCCATCGAGGAGCCGACGAGGATCATCCGGTCCGGCGCGATATGACGGATCACTGCGAGCGCCTCCTCCAGCCAGCGCGAGATCGTGCCATCCGTGAAGGAACCGCCGGAAAGTCCGTGGCCGGAATAGTCGAGACGGATGCAGGCCGCGCCCAGTTCCGAGGCCAGCCGGTCGATCTCGATAGCCTTGCTGCCACTCATGTCCGATCGGTAGCCGGATAGCCAAACGAGGGCGGGAAGGTCGGTGTTGGCCTGACCCGGGCGCACCAGCATGGCGATCTGCCGCGCAGCCTCGCCTTTACCGACATCAAGGAATTCGGGCACAAGGACGGTCATTTGATCGGACATCGGGCAGAACTCCTGTTGTTCTGGCCTATAAAACAGATTCTTGACAGGCTGACAGCAGGTGATTTTTCCGCTAAAGGGTGTTATTGACTCCGTTGCAGCGATGACGTGACCTCGTTTGTGCCCCCTTCGAGAGGGACACGAAGCTGCAACGTTCCGATCAACGCGAGGAGAATACGACCATTCGCAGACCCTTTAAAACCGACGCGCCCGTAAAGGATGGACCGCGCTCGAACCGGGAGATCCGCATTCCCAAAGTTCAGCTGATTACAGCTGACGGACAGAATATGGGCATCGTGCCTACCGACCAGGCCTTGAAAATGGCGGAAGAAGCCGGCCTCGACCTCGTCGAAATTTCCCCCAATGCCGAACCGCCGGTATGCAAGATCCTCGATCTGGGCAAGCTGAAATATTCGAACCAGAAGAAGGCCGCCGAGGCGCGCAAGAAGCAGAAGATTGTCGAAGTCAAAGAAATCAAGATGCGCCCGAACATCGACACCCATGACTATGAGGTGAAGATGAAGGCGATGGGTCGCTTCTTCGACGAAGGCGACAAGGTAAAGGTGACGCTGAAGTTCCGCGGCCGCGAAATGGCTCACCAGGAACTCGGCATGAAGCTTCTCCAGCAGGTCAAGGCCGACACGCTCGAGATCGCCAAAGTTGAAGCTGAGCCCAAGCTCGAAGGCCGCCAGATGATGATGGTGCTGGCGCCGAAGTGACCGGTGCCGCATCCTTTCGCTCAAAGCCGTCCGACAGGGCGGCTTTTGTGTTTCCTGGGGCAGTAAGATTCGTCATCCGCCCCGTTGCACTTTCATGACGCTGCGGTTATAAGCGCGCGTCCGAACTGACCGGCAGGGCATGCCGTGGCAGTTTTGAATGCTTGCGGGCAGGTTTCGTCACTGGACCCGCAGATCAACAACAAACGCTCCCGCGCCTTTGGCGAAGACCGTAAAACCGGGTTTCGCAGAAGGGTTTCTTTAACGAAGCGAGTGAGGAGCTCTCAGAACGGAGTAGCAAAATGCCCAAGATGAAGACGAAGTCCTCTGCCAAGAAGCGGTTCAAGATCACCGCTACCGGCAAGGTCAAGGCGGCTGCCGCTGGCAAGCGCCATGGCATGATCAAGCGCACGAACAAGTTCATTCGCGATGCACGTGGCACGATGGTTCTGGCAGAACCCGATGGCCGCAAGGTCGTGAAGAACTATCTGCCGAACGGTCTCTGAGACTATTCCGGTAACGCGTTAGATTAAGGAGATCATGAAATGGCACGTGTAAAAAGAGGCGTCACCGCCCACGCCAAGCACAAGAAGGTTCTGAAGCAGGCCAAGGGTTTCTACGGCCGCCGCAAGAACACCATCCGTACCGCCAAGGCTGCCGTCGACCGCGCCAAGCAGTACGCATACCGCGACCGCAAGGTTAACAAGCGCAACTTCCGCGCCCTCTGGATCCAGCGTATCAACGCTGCCGTCCGCGAATTCGGCCTGACCTATGGCCGCTTCATCGACGGCCTGAACAAGGCTGGCATCGAAGTCGACCGCAAGGTTCTTTCCGACATGGCAATCCACGAGCCGGAAGCATTCGGCGCCCTGGTTGCTGCCGCCAAGAAGGCCCTTGAGTATCTCAAGGAAACCGGCACGGCTAATGAGTTTGAAGGCGCGGTTCGTTAACCAGCGCTTCCCAAGCTTGACGCTTTTTTGAATTTTGGGAAACCCGCGCTGGTCTGGGCTGGCGCGGGTTTTTCTTTCTCTGTAGTGCTGGCGCCGGCCGCTCGGCCCGCCATTTCGAACGCCGCCTGATCCGGACGGAAAGAAGACAATGTCAGATATCGACCAGCTGAAATCCTCTTTGCTTGCCGAAATTGCCGCCGCCAATGATGAGCCTGCGCTTGAAGGGGTCCGCGTTTCCGCGCTCGGCAAGAAGGGCTCCGTTTCCGAGCTCCTGAAGACGCTCGGCGCCATGACCCCGGAAGAGCGACAGACGCGCGGCGCTGTCATCAATGCTCTGAAGAACGAGGTGACCGACGCTCTCACCGATCGTAAGACGGTGTTGAAGGAAGCGGCGATCAACGCCCGGCTGAAAGCCGAAACGGTCGATGTCAGCCTGCCGGTCCGCTCCTCGCCGGCGGAGCGCGGCCGTATCCATCCGATCAGCCAGATCGTCGACGAAGTCACCGCGATCTTCGGCGATATGGGCTTCTCGATTGCCGAAGGTCCCGATATCGAGACCGATTACTACAATTTCACGGCTCTCAACTTCCCCGACGGGCACCCGGCCCGCGAGATGCACGACACCTTCTTCTTCAATCCGGATGAGAAGGGTGAGCGCAAGGTTCTGCGCACGCACACCTCGCCGGTGCAGATCCGCACGATGGAATCGCAGAAGCCGCCGATCCGCATCATCCTCCCCGGCAAAACCTATCGCCAGGATTCCGATGCCACCCATTCGCCGATGTTCCATCAGGTCGAAGGCCTCGTCATCGACAGGAAATCTAATGTCGCCAATATCCGCTGGGTGCTGGAGGAGTTCTGTAAGGCCTTCTTCGAGGTCGACAGCGTGACGATGCGTTTCCGCCCGTCCTTCTTCCCCTTCACCGAGCCGTCCTTCGAGGCCGACATCCAGTGCGACCGTTCCGGCCCGATCGTCAAGTTCGGCGAAGGCACCGACTGGATGGAGATCCTCGGCTGCGGCATGGTTCACCCGAACGTGCTGCGTTACGGCGGCCTCGATCCTGATGAATATCAGGGCTTTGCCTGGGGCATGGGCCTCGACCGCATCGCCATGCTGAAATACGGCATGCCCGACCTGCGCGACTTCTTCAATGCTGATGTCCGCTGGATGAACCATTATGGCTTCCGCCCGCTCGACATGCCGACGCTGTTCGGCGGCTTGAGCGTCTAAGGGAGGATTGGACCAATGAAATTCACGCTTTCCTGGCTTAAGGATCATCTGGAAACGGATGCCACGCTCGATGAAATCTGCAGCCGCCTGACTGAAATCGGGCTGGAAGTGGAAGATGTCGACGACAAGGCAGCTTTCAAGCCTTTCGTCATCGCCAAGGTTCTCTCCGCTGAAAAACATCCGCAGGCCGATCGCCTGAAGGTGCTTATGGTCGATATCGGCGAGGGCGCTCCGGTGCAGGTCGTCTGCGGAGCGCCGAATGCGCGTGCCGGCCTCGTTGGTGCCTTCGCGGCTCCCGGCACCTATGTTCCCGGCATCGACGTGACGCTGTCGGTCGGCAATATCCGCGGCGTCGAAAGCCGCGGCATGATGTGCTCGGAAAAGGAGCTGCAGATCTCCGACAATCACGACGGCATCATCGATCTGCCTGACGATGCGCCTGTCGGCACGAGCTACGCCGCCTACACCCATCTCGACGACCCGGTCATCGAGATCAACCTGACGCCGAACCGCCCGGACTGCACCTCGATCCATGGCATCGCCCGCGATCTCGCAGCCTCCGGTCTCGGCACGCTGAAGACGCGGCCTGCGCCCTCCTTCGCCGTCGAAGGCGAGACGCCGGTGAAGCTGACGCTCGATCTCGACGATCCCAGGCTCTGCCCGGGCTTCAGCCTGCGTCTCGTGCGTGGCGTGAAGAACGGCCCGAGCCCGCGCTGGATGCAGCAGCGGCTTCTCGCCATCGGTCTGCGCCCCATCAATGCGCTTGTAGATATCACCAACTACATGACCTTCGATCAGGGCCGGCCGATGCACGTCTTCGACGCCGCCAAGGTCACGGGCAACCTGACTGTGCGCCGCGCCAGGGAAGGCGAAACCGTGCTGGCGCTCGATCAGCGCGAATACAAACTTGGCCCGAACAATGTCGTCATTGCCGATGAGGACGGCATCGAATCGATCGGCGGCATCATGGGCGGCGAACATTCCGGCTGTGACGAGAACACCGTCGACGTGTTGATCGAATCCGCTCTCTGGGATCCGATGAACATCGCCAAGTCCGGTCGCGCACTCGGCATCATCACCGATGCCCGCTACCGTTTCGAACGCGGCGTCGATCCGGAATACATGGTTCCCGGCCTCGAGCGCACGACCGAACTGGTGCTCGAGCTTTGCGGCGGCACCCCGGCCGAGGCCGAGATTGTCGGCTACAAGGGTTATGAGCCGAAGATCGTCGACTTTCCCTATTCGGAGGTCAAGCGGCTGACCGGTCTCGAGGTCTCGACGGAGGAAAGCAACACGATCCTGACCCGCCTCGGCTTCAAGGTTTCAGGCTCCGGTGAGCGCGTCTCCGTTGCCGTTCCCTCCTGGCGCCCGGATATCGACGGCAAGGCCGATCTCGTAGAAGAGGTCATGCGCATTCATGGCGTCGACAATATCAAGCCGGCGCCGCTCGAAAGCCATGCCGCCGTCAACGGCAAGATCCTGACAACGCTGCAGATTCGCACCCGCGCGGCCAAGCGCGCCCTTGCCTCGCGCGGCATGCTGGAGGCCGTCACCTGGTCCTTCATTCCGGAAGATCACGCAAAGCTCTTCGGCGGCGGTTCCGCAGCCCTCAAGCTCGCCAATCCGATCGCTGCCGAAATGTCGGACATGCGCCCCTCGCTGCTGCCGGGTCTGCTGACGGCCGCCCAGCGCAATGCCGATAAGGGCTATGGCGACGTGGCGATCTTCGAAGTCTCGGGTACTTACGAAAACGACACGCCGGAAGGCCAGCGGCGCGTGGCGGGCGGCATCCGCCGCGGCACGGCCTCGCTTGCCGGTGCCGGCCGTATGTGGTCGAACGCCTCAAAGGGCGGCGGCAAGCCGGTAGATGTCTTCGATGCCAAGGCTGACGCACTGGCAGTTATCGAAGCCTGCGGCCTGCCGATGGGCAATATCCAGATCGAGCAGGGCGGTCCCGAATGGTATCACCCCGGCCGTTCCGGCACGATCAAGATGGGTCCGAAGGTAATCCTCGGTTATTTCGGCGAGTTCCATCCGACCACGCTCGAAAAGCTCGATGTCTCCGGTGCCCTCTGCGGTTTCGAAGTCTATCTCGATGCCATGGCCGAGCCGAAGAAGAAGGCGACCCGCACCAAGCCGGCGCTCGATCTCTCGCCCTTCCAGGCCGTCAAGCGCGACTTCGCCTTCGTCGTCGACAAGACGGTGGAAGCGGGCGCCATCATCAAAGCTGCCACGGGCGTCGATCGCAAGCTGATCACAGGTGTCAATGTCTTTGATATTTTCGAAGGCGCCTCGGTTGGCGAAGGCAAGAAGTCTGTCGCGATCGAAGTCCAGATCCAGCCGGCTGAGCGCACGCTGACCGACGAGGATTTCGAAGCGCTTACGCAGAAGATCGTTGCCAGCGTTGCCAAGTTTACCGGTGGTGTTCTTAGAAGCTGAGCCGGCTACAAGAATGACATCGATGGCTGGCGGCGCGGGCTGCCGGCTTTTTCATATGTGAAGATGATAGATCTTGCTGACGATCGTCCAGCGGGCCTCGATCTTCAGCAGCGAGAGATAATCGGTGAAGCGCATGCCAGCGAATTCGTCGGTTACTTTCACGGTCGCTGCATCGCCTGATATATCGATGCTTTCGATATCCATGTAAGGCTGGGTGCCGGGCGGTGCTGCCCCTTCTTCGATGATTGCGGCAATGAATTCATCGCGCGAGAGCCATTCCACCGCGTTTTGATAGTGCCCGATGATCGAACTCTTCGGGTGGAACGCTTTCTTCAGGGCTGCCTCATTGGCGAAGGCCATGCCCTCGACATAGAGATGAACCGTTGCTTCGATTGCCTGCCTGTCGGCCATATCGACACCTCGCCTCATATTCTGAAGGAAATGATAGCGGGGTCGTCGGCGAAGACAAGGCTGGGAGAAGGAGAGCAGCCGGCGGTGGCCGCTCTCCTTGTGTGAGGACAAGTATCAGGCTGCGCGCGAAGCCTTCTGGTTCGCGGCAGTCGTTGCAAGCTTCGTCAGAAGCTGATCGGTCTTGCCTTCTTCTTGCAGAGTCTGGTCGAGAAGCATGACGGCGTCCTTGAAGCCCAGCGTCTGCGCCCACGTCTTCAACGTGCCGTAGCGGGCGATTTCATAGTGCTCGACGGCCTGGGCTGCGGAAATCAGACCGGCATCGACGGCCGATGTGCCTTTGAATTCCTCCATGATTTCCTCGCCCTCGGCGATGATGCCCTGGATCGCTTCACAGGTCTTGCCCTGGGCACGCTTGCCGATGATCTCGAAAACCTGCTGCAGTCGCTCCACATGGCCTTCTGTTTCTTCACGGTGCTTTTCGAAGCCTGCCTTCAATTCCGTCGACTGGGCAGAGCGCGCCATCTTCGGCAAGGCGCGCAATATCTGCCGTTCGGCGAAATAGATGTCCTTCAGCGTATCGTAAAACAAATCTTCCAGTGTCTTTTCCTTGGCCATTGTTCCGTTCCTTTGTTGATGGATTTGCGCCCCGCGGGCGACATTTCTTAGAAGTTGGCACCGGGCTAATTGTTCCCGCGCCTTTCGGGTGGAATCGCTACATCGTCCGGGCGAAGTATCGCCAGGAATCGGGAGGATCGTTTATGAAGAAACCGGGATCGATGAAGGCGCTCGAGGATCTCGGCCGGGTGCGGCTGTCGAAGAGCTTCTTCTTCCGCGATTTTCTCCACTCCGAGATCGCCGATTTCTATCGGATCCCGAACATCCCCGACGATCCCGATCTTGCCATCGAGACAGGCCGTCGCCTGTGCGAGGAACTTCTGGAACCGCTGGAAGCGAGTTTCGGGCGCTTGCATATTCGCTCCGGCTACCGTTCGCCCGAGGTCAACCGCTTCGGCAACGAGAACAAGCTCAACTGTTCGACCAATACAGCCACCGCTGCCCATCACATCTGGGATGCCAGAGATTTTGACGGCTGCATGGGCGCTGCAGTCTGCATCGCCATCCCGTGGATGGTCGACCGCTACAGCGATGAAAGCGACTGGCAGAGGCTTGCCTGGTGGATCCATGACCACCTGCCTTATGCCTCGCTCTGCTTCTTCCCGAAGCTATGGGCCTTCAACATCCAGTGGCACGAGCGGCCGAAGCGGGTGATCCAAAGCTATGTGCGTCCGCGCGGCATCCTGACCAAGCCCGGGATGGCCAACTGGGAAGGCGATCATTCCGAATGGTATGAGGGCTTTCCGCCGCTCAGAAATTGATGCGGTAGCGGATGTGGCCGTCACTCTCGACGTAAGTATCGTAGAGCGCTCGGGCCGTCTTGTTCTGCTCGCTCGTGTGCCAGTAGAGCCGCGACCAGCCATTCTTCCTGCAGAGGTCGACGAGGTCGTCCATCAGCGCGCGGCCGACGCCCTTGCTGCGCACCTTCTCCGATACGAACAGGTCTTCGAGATAGCAGTCCTTGCCGCGAATCCATGTGCCTTCGTGCGTCAGGCAGAGTGTGAAGCCAACGACTTCGCCGTCGAGTTCTGCCACCCGCATGAAGATTGCCGACGCCGGATCGAAGACCCGGCGCCAGGTGGAATCGGTGATGTCGGCATCGACGGTGACCTCATAGAAGGCGAGATAGTCCGCCCAGAGCGCACGCCAGCGTGTCTCGTCTTCGGGTTTGGCGTTACGGATCGTCACGGTCATGCCACTATCTCGTTTCAGGCGCCTGCTTTATCGAGCAGCGCCATCGCCTCGTCGGAAAGCTCAAGCGTTGCCGATTTCACCAGGCTTTCAAGCTGGGAAAGGCTCGTAGCACTGGCGATCGGCGCCGTCACGCCCTTCTTGCGCAAGAGCCACGCAAGCGAGATTTCCGCAGGCTTGGCACCCGTCTCGGCGGCGATCTTGTCGAGGGCGGCAAGAATGCGCATGCCCTTGTCGTCGAGATACTGTGCGACACGGCCTTCGCGTGCGCGGCCCTCCGTATCCGCCTTGTTGCGGTACTTGCCCGAGAGAAAGCCGGCCGCGAGGCTGAAATACGTGATGACGCCGATGTCTTCCTTGACGCAAAGCTCGGCGAGCGGACCTTCGAAGCTCGAACGTTCGTAGAGGTTATATTCGGGCTGCAGCGCCTGATAGCGCGGCAGGCCTGCCTTGTCGGCGGCGTCGAAGGAGGCCTGCAGCAGGCTTGCATCAAAATTCGAGCAGCCGAAGGAGCGGATCTTGCCCTGTTCCTGAAGCTTAGCATAGGCGCCAAGCGATTCCTCATGAGGCGTATCGGCATCTGGCCAGTGCGAGAGATAGAGGTCGATATAATCGGTCTGCAGGCGGCGCAGTGAATCCTCGACTGCCTTCAGGATATAGTTTGCCTTCAGCGTCTTGCCCTGGCCCATGTCCGAGCCGACCTTGGTGATGATGACGGCCTTGTCGCGGGAAACCTTTCCCTTTTTCAGCCACCTGCCGATGATCTCTTCGGAATCGCCGCCCTTGTTGCCCGGCACCCAGGCGGAATAGACGTCGGCCGTATCGATGGTGTTGAGGCCAGCGTCAAAGAATGCGTCGAGAATGTCGAAGGATGTTTTTTCATCGGCCGTCCAGCCGAATACATTGCCGCCGAAGACGATCGGCGAGACCGAAAGACCTGTTTTTCCAAGCCGGCGCATTTCCATGGCGCTCTCCCAAAATGCTGAAATGATTGAAATCTGAGGAAACGGCAGAACGCCGTTCGCAGGTAACCTAGCGCGGAGTATCCTCGAAGGAAACCAAACTTCCGTGATCGCCGGTCGCGCCATTGCGCCGCATGAGAGGGCTGCATAAAGTGCGCCGATCGATTTCAGGAGGACCTTTCATGTTGCGTTTCGGTATAATTTCAACGGCCAAAATCGGCCGGGACAATGTCGTTCCCGCCATTCAGGACGCAGAAAATTGCGTCATCACCGCGATCGCCAGCCGTGATTTTGCACGCGCCCGTGACATGGCGGACCGTTTCTCCGTGCCGCACGCCTTCGGTTCCTATGAGGAAATGCTGGCCTCCGACACCATCGATGCCGTCTACATCCCGTTGCCGACCGCCCAGCATGTCGAGTGGTCGATCAAGGCCGCCGATGCGGGCAAGCATGTGCTCTGCGAAAAGCCGATTGCGCTGAAGGCCTCCGACATCGATGATCTCATCGCCGCGCGCGACCGCAACAAGGTCATCATCAGCGAAGCCTTCATGGTCACCTATTCGCCGGTCTGGCGGAAGGTTCGCTCGCTGCTGCAGGATGGTACGATCGGCGAGCTTCGTCACGTGCAGGGCGCCTTCACCTACTACAATCGCGACCCCGGCAACATGCGCAATATTCCCGAGCTCGGCGGCGGTGGCCTGCCTGATATCGGCGTCTATCCCGTCATCAGCACCCGCTTCTCCACTGGCAAGGAGCCGTCCTGGGTCCAGGCGATCACCGAGCGCGATGCGGAATTCGGCACGGATATCTATTCCAGCGTGAAGGCCGATTTCGGCGATTTCGAGCTGAGCTTCTACATCTCCACCCAGATGGCCGGCCGTCAGATCATGGTGTTCCACGGCACCGACGGCTATATCGAGGTCAAGTCGCCCTTCAACGCCAACCGCTGGGGGCCTGAGGAGATCGAAGTGACCAATCGTGGCCACAACGAATCCCACATCATCCGCTTCCAGGATAGCCGCCAGTACAGGTGCCAGGTGGAAGCCTTCGCCCGCGCTGCGACAGGCGAAATGGAAGAAATCGTCACATTGGAAGATTCCAAACTCAATCAGAAGGTCATCGACGCCATCTATCGCGCCAGCGAGCAGGATGGCTGGGAAGCCGTCTAGAGTTTATTCGGCTTTTTCGCGGAAGACGAAGCGGGAATAGCCGAAGAAGCTGAAGAACATCGACGCTGCGGTCGCCAGCACCATTGCAACAAGCGGCTGCAGCGCCGGTAACGACAGAAGCAGCGCCGAATAAAGCGCGTAATTGACGAGAGCTGCCGTCACGCCGACGGAACCGTAGCGAAAGCCTTCCGCCGCCAGCGACCGGCCGGATCGATCGAAAGTGAAGGTCCGATTGAAGGCCCATGTCGTCGCCATCGCGAGCGCAATGGCAATCAGCCGGGCAATGAAGGGACCGAGAGGCGTCAGGTGCAGAAGGACAGCGAGCACGCTCGCATCGACGACGAAGCCAAGCCCGCCGGCGAGCGCGAAGCGAATGAGCTTCTTCATGCCGCTTCCGCCTTTTTGCCATCAAGCGTTGTGGGCAAGGTCTTGTCCCTTGCTGAGACCGGTGCCGCCAGGCTCATATAGTGGATGCGTAACTGCTCGGCGCGCGCCCGTGCAACGGAGTCGAGAATGACGCCGGCCGTAAACAGCATGATGGAGATCATCGCGAGCGCTGTCGAGAGCACCCAGGTCGGCATGCGGCTAACGAGGCCGGTCGCAAAGTACTCTGCCAGCACCGGGCCCATGAAGCCGAAACTTGCCAGCATGAAAAGCGCGCTGATCGTGCCGAAGAAAGCGAAGGGCCGGGTCTCCTTCATCAGCATGGCAAACATCCAGAGAATCTTGCCGCCATCGCGGAAGGTCGAGAGCTTCGAATGCGAGCCTTCCGGCCGCCTGCCGTAATGCAGTTCCAGTTCGCTCACCGGCAGCTTCAGCCGCGACGCATGCACCGACATTTCCGTCTCGATCTCGAAGCCGCCGGAAACCGCGGGGAAGCTCTTGACGAAACGCCGTGAGAAGGCCCGATAGCCGGAAAAGATATCGGTGAAGTCAGGTCCGAAGATCGCGCGATAGAGTATGTTGAACAGCCGGTTGCCGAGGGCATGCCCCTGCCGGCCGGCATCGTCATGCACGCCACGCCGTGTGCCGACCACCATGTCGGCCCGTTCCGTCAGCAGCGTCCGTACCAACTCTTCTGCGTCCTCGGGCGCATAAGTCCCATCGCCGTCGGCGATGATGTAAATGTCGGCATCGATATCGGCGAACATGCGGCGCACCACATGGCCTTTGCCTTGGCGCCGCTCGCGCACGACCTGCGCGCCGGCGAGCATGGCGTGCAGTGCCGTGCCATCGGTGGAATTGTTGTCATAGACATGGATATGTGCATCGGGCAGTGCCGCCCGGAACCCCCCGACGACAGCACCGATCGTTGCCGCCTCGTTGTAACAGGGGAGTAGAACGGCAATATCAGGACTTTCGCTGAGCGATCGCGCCATGGGGTATACTCGTTACAAAGAAACCGAGGCGAATTTACTGCATGCGGTGTTAACAAGCCCCTATGAGGAAATGAAAGCGCCATTTCCTGTGGTTTACACTTTCTTGACAAGCCAGGGCTAAGGTTTGCCCATCACACAACGACCCGGCTATGATGATGAACGCAGTGCAGCCGATCGCCAAGGCGCAATCCGCATCCGCTGGCATTGGATTCATCGGCAGGATCCGGCAGCTGCTCACTCGTCTCCTGCCATCCGCCCTCATCTACACGATTATCCTGATCGGCATTATCACCGTCATGAAATATGCCGGCGGTCCGGTCGACTATGTCGGCCCCGATAACGACGACGGCATGCGCCTCGTGGAGATCAGAGATTTCCTGAACGGGCAGGGCTGGTTCGACCTGATGCAGTACAGGCTCGGCCTCGGCGAAGGCACGCTCATGCACTGGTCGCGGCTGATCGACTTGCCGATCGCTATCCTGATCCGCCTTTTCGGCCTTTTCCTCGGACACGATGCCGCGGAAGCCGCTGCACTCGTGGTCTGGCCCCTGTCGCTCGTTTTTCCAGCCATGCTTGCCATGGGCCTTGCCGGCCAACGTGTCGGGGGGCTTGCCGGCATGCACCTGTCTTTCTGCCTTGCTGGCATGGCAATCTATACCGGCAATCGCTTTGCGCCCGGCGCCATCGATCATCATAATGTCCAGCTCGCACTTGTCGCGACCATGACGGCGATGCTCCTTGATGAAAAGCAGCGGGCTTGGAACTATGTGGCCGCAGGTGCTGTGGCTGCATTGGCGATCGCGATCGGCGCGGAAACCACGCCCTTCGTTGCCATCTATTGCCTGGTAGTGGCGCTGCTCTGGGTCTGGGGGGGCGAGCCGTTCGCTGCCGCTACCAAGGCTTTCGGCCTCAGCCTCGCAGTCACGATCAGCATCTTCTTCTTCGCGACAATACCGCCACACCAATATTCCGTGGTGACTTGCGACAATCTTTCGCTCGGCTTCTACAGCCTGGCGGCCATCGGTGGCGGCTTGCTGCTGGTTTCCGCAGCCTTTTCCAGCCGTCTCCGCCGTGGTCTGCGCGTTGCCGTGCTTGCAGCCGTCGCCGCTATTATTTTCGGTTCGGCAATGGTCATTGCCCCGCAATGCTTGCGCAATCCACTTGCCGATCTCGATCCTATGCTGGTCGAGCTCTGGCTTCGAAACGTCTCGGAAGCGCAATCCATTCTCGCGCTCAGTCGGACAGATCCTTTTTCCATTGGCGCATTCTATGCGCCTGGCCTGTTCGCGATCACCGTCTGCATTTTCCGCTCCGTGCAGGGCGATCGCGTGCAGGTCCATCTCGTCCTTCTGGCGCTCTTGAGCGTCAGCTGGGCCGTCGCCCTGGTCCAGGTCCGGGGAGCCGTCTTCGCAAACCTGCTGTCCATCCTGCCGCTTGCCTTGCTGATCATCGACGTGCGCCGCATGTCGAACGGCGATAGCGAGAATGCCGCGGCTGCCCTCGTCTATATCGTGACGGTTCTGGCAAGTGTACCGGCGGTATGGGCCGTCGGCGGCGCACTCGTCGAAATGCAGGTCAACAAGACGAAGAATACCGTGGACACGGATAGCCTCCCCTGTTCATCGAAACAGGCGCTCGCTCCGCTTGTCGATCTGCCGGCTGGCCTGATCTCGGCGCCGTCGGAAATGGGTGTGCCGATCTTGCGCTACACCGCCAATCGTGTCCTGTCAGCGCCCTATCATCGCAACCAGGGGGGCATGCTGACCGAGATGCATATCGGTCTGGCCGAGCCACAGGAGGCGGAAGCATTTCTGAGGGGAACAGGCGTCACGGTACTTGCGTTCTGCCCGGATGATCCGCAGACCAGTGAGATCGCCAGATTGAAGCCCGACGGGCTATATGCGCAGCTCGGCAAGGGAAATATTCCGCCCTACCTCGATCCGCTGCCGAAAGCGGCCGACAGCGGTGTCCAGTTCTTCCGTTACCGGACGACGCTGGACTGACGCCCTATCTTTCAGGAATGGGCGAGTACGCCCCGCAGACGATCGGTCGTGAAGAGACCGCCGAGATAAAGCAACAGGCCGGCATTATAACCGATGATTGTGTAGAGAAGCGCCAGGAATGACACCGCACCGCCGGAGGCGATAGCTGCGAGTGCAAAGGTTGCGCCAATCAGCATGGCGACCAGTGCAATGACGCTGGCCGAGCGCATCAGGCCAGCGGTGAGGCCCAGTGTGGTTGCTGTCAGGATGATCATGTCGTCACCTCTTCTTCAGGTCGTTTGCGAGGAGCCTAGGAGCCCTCCGCTAACAAAAGTTTATTGGCTACCCTTAATGAAAGCTGCAATTGCAGCCATGGTTACGGATGCGTTCACCTGACGGCATTTCCTCCGGCTTGCGCCGGGTACCTGTTTCGATGCAAGTCAACTCTGTTACAGACTGAAAAGTTCCGTTACTTTCTCATTTACGTAAACGGAACCCTCCAGGGGCAACAACTGCGTTTGAACGAAGCAGCATCACGCTGGCAATTCGGTCGACGCCCGATCGACTGGTTGTTCGGAAAGAGGGCGAGCCGATACCTATAACGGGTGAGCAATAGCAACGATGAAAGAAGCGATCGCTCTCGCGCCTTCCATAGGCGGAGAATTTTCACTGTCACCAGCATGCTATTTTTCGGGTCGGTGTTCGCCACTCCCTACGAACGTGAATGATACTAAGATTTTTTTTGAAGCAGCGATATCCCTATTTCTTGGGTTTTCCGCCGTTTTTTGATTAAAAATTCGCCCTTCTCCGGCTCCGACCTTTCAGTTTGAGGTCGATCAAAATAGAAAGAGGAGATGAGCAATGTCTTTGACGGCGATTCGCCTACCAATCTCGCGGAATATTCGGTCTCGGAGCTCTCCGGTTCCATCAAGCGGACCGTCGAGACAGCCTTCGATCAGGTGCGTGTGCGTGGCGAGATTTCGGGCTACCGTGGCCCCCATTCGTCCGGCCATGCCTATTTCTCGCTGAAGGACGATCGGGCTCGCATCGATGCGGTCATCTGGAAGGGCACCTTTTCCCGCCTGAAGTTCCGTCCGGAAGAGGGTATGGAAGTCATCGCGACCGGCAAGGTCACGACCTTCCCGGGCTCTTCCAAATACCAGATCGTCATCGAGACCCTGGAGCCTGCCGGCGCCGGCGCGCTGATGGCCCTGATCGAGGAGCGCAAGCGGCGCCTCGGTGCCGAGGGCCTTTTCGATCCCGCGCGCAAGAAACGCCTGCCGTTCATGCCCAGGGTGATCGGCGTCGTCACCTCGCCGACCGGCGCCGTCATTCGCGATATCCTGCACCGTATCTCGGATCGGTTTCCCGTGCATGTCGTCGTCTGGCCCGTAAAGGTGCAAGGGGAAGGCTCAGGCGAGGAGGTGGCAAACGCCATCAATGGCTTCAACGTTCTGGAACCTGGCGGTGAGATTCCGCGTCCGGATGTGCTGATCGTCGCCCGCGGCGGCGGCAGCCTCGAAGATCTTTGGAGCTTCAACGACGAAATCGTCGTGCGTGCCGCGGCCGATAGCCGGATTCCCTTGATCTCTGCCGTCGGCCACGAGACGGACTGGACGCTGATCGACTACGCCGCCGATGTCCGCGCGCCAACGCCGACGGGTGCCGCCGAAATGGCCGTGCCCGTCAAAGCTGAACTCGAAGCGCAGACCGCAGGTCTCACCGCCCGCCTGCAAGGCTGCATGAACCGCCAGATGGATCAGCGTCGCCAGTCCGTCCGCGCTTTGATGCGCGCCCTGCCGTCGCTCGACCAGCTGCTGGCACTGCCCCGCCGCCGCTTTGATGAGGCGGCCACTGGCCTTGGCCGCGGGCTGGAACTCAACACCATCAATAAGCGCCGCGGTTTCGAGCGTGTCGCCTCGCATCTGCGCCCGGACGTGCTGTCCAACCGCATCACCGAGCGTCGCCAGCTTCTGAACGAGCGCATGGTCCGCGCAGAACGCACCGTCGAGCGGCTGGTCGACCGGTCGAAGGCCCGCATCGAGCGCGCCGAGGCCATCCTCGCCTCGCTGCCCGCTCGGCTGAACACCCAGACCGACCGCAGCCGCGAGCGGCTGGGCAATCTTTCGCGCCATGCCGATACCGCGATCCGCCATCAACTGACCCGTGCGCGCGCCGAGCTCTCCGCACAGGACCGTGTACTGCAATCACTTTCCTACAAGAACGTACTGAAACGCGGTTACGCCGTCATCCGCGACGAGGAAAACAGGCCGGTCTCGCAGGCCGCTGCTCTCTCCGCCGGCATGGGTATAGCCATCGAGTTCGCCGATGGCCGCGTCGGCGCCATGACGACGGAAGGCGGCACGCCGCCGGCAGGGTCGAAGAGGCGTACTGCCAAGGCCGGCGAGCCGCCGAAGCAGGGAAGCCTGTTCTAACGATGCGGGTCCTGCTGGTGTTTGCCCATCCGTTGCAGAAAAGCTTTACTGCTTCGGTGGCGCTGACAGCCCGCGAAGCATTGGAAGCCTCTGGCCATGTCGTCGACCTGCTTGATCTCTATGCCGAGAATTTCGATCCGCGCCTGTCGAATACCGAACGAGGCGGTTACTTCGACGTGCCTTACGACACCTCTGCCGTTGCCGGTATCGTTGATCGACTGAAGGCGGCCGATGGGCTCGTCCTCGTCTTTCCGCAGTGGTGGTTCAATTTCCCCGCCATCCTGAAGGGCTTCTTCGATCGCGTCTTTGCGCCAGGTGTGGCCTTCACCCACGATGTCGCTGGCGGCCGCATCGTGCCGCAGCTTATCAATATCAGGTTCCTCTATGCGCTGACGACGACGGGTTCGCCCTGGTGGCTGGTGCATTTCTATATGGGCAACCCTGTCCGTCGCCTGCTCAAGCGCGGCATCGCCAATTTCTGCTCCAGGAAGCTCGTTTTCCGCATGATGAGCCTCCACGATATGGACCGCGCGACGGAGGCCAGGCGCAAGGCGCATCTGGAGCGTATCCGGAAGGCGCTCGCCGCCGTCTGACTATTCGAAATCCGACAGGAATTTCTTCAGTAGCCGATCAAGCTCCGCCTTGTCCTCGGTCGTCAGATTGCGTGTCAGCCGCTGCTGATTGGCGACATGAGCACCGACCGCCTTTTCCACTGTCGCCAACCCCTTCTCTGTGAGCGCGATCAGCACGCTGCGTCGGTCCTCGGGATTGAAGAGGCGCTCCACGAAACCAGCTTTTTCCAGCTGATCGATCCGGTTCGTCATCGTGCCGGAGCTCACCATGGTCATGCCGAGCAATTCTCCAGGCGACAGCCGGTAGGGCGCGCCCGAACGGCGAAGCGTCGCCAGCACGTCGAAGGCGGAGGACGATAACCCGTGCTTGAGAAGCACTGCCTCCACCTCGCGGCCTATATGCGTCGTCAGCCGCTTCAGCCGGCCGAAGATGCCCATGGGTTCGACATCCAGCTCCGGCCGCTCGCGCCGCCATTGCGCCAGGATCCTGTCGACGTGATCTTCTTTCGTTTCGCCCATGTCGCATCGATATCAGCAGATCTCTTGACGTCAAGATAAAAGATGCTATTTTGATTTTATCTTGAAGTAGAGATTCTTGAGATGAAGGCAAGTTCTCGCTATGCCGCAGATGTGCTGATGACCGCGATCGCGCCTGCCATATGGGGCAGCACCTATTTCGTCACGACGTCCTTCCTGCCGCAGGGCTATCCGCTGACGGTGGCCATGCTGCGCGCGTTGCCGGCCGGCCTACTTCTGTTGCTGATTGTCTGGAAACTGCCCACAGGCATCTGGTGGGGCCGCGCCTTCATTCTTGGCGCTCTGAATTTCTCATTCTTCTGGGCGATGCTCTTCGTTTCAGCCTACCGGCTGCCGGGCGGCGTGGCCGCTACCGTCGGCGCCGTACAGCCGTTGATCGTCATTGCACTGTCGCGCCTCTTCCTGGGCAAGCCGATCCGCTTCCTGGCAGTCGTTGCCGGCTTGATCGGCATGAGTGGGGTGGCATTTCTGGTGCTGAGCCCAAAAGCGGCTCTCGATCCTGACGGTGTTGCCGCAGGTCTCGCCGGCGCCGTCTCCATGGCTTTCGGCACGGTGCTGACCCGCCATTGGCAGCCGCCCGTCTCCAGCCTGACGTTTACCTCATGGCAATTGACCGCAGGCGGCATTGTGCTCGTGCCCATCGCATTGTTGCTGGAGCCCGCGTTTCCCGTGCCGACGGCCGCCAATATCCTCGGCATCGCCTATCTTGGCCTCATTGGTGCCGCCTTCACCTATCTGCTGTGGTTCCGCGGTCTCACGCGCATCGAGCCTTCGGCCGCGGCATCGCTCGGTTTCCTCAGCCCTGTTGTCGCAACGCTGCTCGGCTGGCTGGCGCTCGGCCAGAACCTGACGCCAACCCAGCTCTCGGGTTTTGTCATGGTTCTGGTCAGCGTCTGGCTCAGCCAGCGCAGCCTGATGCCGAAGGCGGGCGTTGTTACGCCCATTCCCCCTGGCGCATCACCGGCACGCGCGATCCGTCAGGCCTGATGCCGTCGATATCGACCTTGTCGGAGCCGATCATCCAGTCGATATGGATCAGGCTGGAATTGCCGCCCTGCGCCTTGATCTGTTCCTGGCTCAGCGAAGCGCCGTCGAGGAAGCATTTCGAATAGCATTGGCCGAGCGCGATATGGCAGGAGGCATTCTCATCGAACAAGGTATTGTAGAAGAGGATGCCGCTTGCCGAGATAGGCGAGGAATGCGGCACCAGCGCCACTTCGCCGAGCCGGCGTGCACCTTCATCCGTATCCAGCACCTTGTTCAGCACCTCCTCGCCGCGCGAGGCCTTGGCCTCGACGATGCGGCCGCCCTCGAAGCGAACCCGGATATTGTCGATCAGCGTGCCCTGATGCGAGAGCGGCTTGGTGCTCGACACATGGCCTTCCACGCGTAGCGCATGCGGCGTGGTGAAGACTTCTTCGGTCGGGATGTTCGGATTGCAGGTAACGCCGTTCTTTGCCGTCGAGGCGCCGCCATGCCATTCATGTTCATCAGCAAGGCCGACGGTGAGGTCCGTGCCCGGTCCGGTGAAATGCAGCGAGGCAAAACGCTCGCCGTTCAGCCAGGACGAACGCTTGGCGAGATTGGCATTGTGCTCGGCCCAGGCCGCGATCGGGTCGTCGAGATCGACGCGGGACGCCGCGAAGATCGCCTTGGCGAGCTTGGCGACGGCGATCGCTTCCGGATCGTCGGGGAAGACCACCTTTGCCCACGAGGGGTTCGGGTAAGAGACTATGTTCCAGTTGATGTCGAAGTTGGAGATCTTCTCCAGCGCCGGCTTGTAGGCCGTGGAATTGGCGCGGTTGGCGCGGCCGACCTTGCTCGGGTCCTGCTCCGACAGCAGCATCGGATTGTCGCCTGCAATTGCAAGGCGCGCCGAGCCCTTCTCATAGGCCTTCGCCATGCCGTCATAGAGCCAGCCGGAAGCCCGGTCGAAGCTCTCGTCGCTGCCATACTGATAGCGCGCCAGCGTCGTCTCCTCGTCGGAATAAAAGGTCGAAACCAAGCCAGCGCCCGCGAGATAGGCATGTTTGGTGATCAGCCGCACCAGCGGCAGTGCCACGACAGGGGCGGTGATGACGAGATCCTGCCCATGCTGAAGCTGCAGGCCGACCTTGATGGCGACTTCCGCGAGCTTCTCGAGTTTGATGGGATCGACGGAGCTGTGGCTCTGGGGCATGAACGTCATGGGATCAACCTGCCTTTTGATATCTGCGACGTGAGGTGAAAGACTTAGACCCCTTTACGGCGAAAATGAAGCGCTCGGGCCAATTCATCTCGTCTCAGGCGATCAGGGCTGCGGCAGTCGCTTTCAATGCTTTCAGTGCGTCCTTGGGGTCCAGCCGCACCTGCAGCCCGCGCTGTCCGCCGTTGATGTAGACCAGCGGCTCCGCAAGCGCCGTCTCCTCGAGTGCTGTCGGCACGATCTTCTTCTGCCCGAACGGGCTGATGCCGCCGACATGGTATCCCGTCAGCCGCTCCGCATCGGCAGGTTTCATCATATTGGCGGATTTGCCGCGAAAGGCGCTGGCGAGCTTCTTCATGCTGACCTCGCGATCGGACGGCACGACCACGCAGACCGGCTTTCCATCGACTTCCGCCATCAGCGTCTTCAGCACGCGATGCGGCTCCTCACCCAGCGCTTCGGCGGCCTGCAGCCCGACGCGCTCGGCATTCGGATCATAGTCATAGGTATGAACCGTAAAGGCGACGCCGGCCTGTGTGAGAACCTGGGTCGCGCGGGTGGTCTTGGACATGGCTCAGCCCTTGAACGTCTGCGCGTAGTTCTCCGGCTTGAAGCCGACCAGCAGCTTGCCGCCGGTTTCCAGCACCGGCCGCTTGATCATCGACGGCTGGTCGAGCATCAGGGCGATCGCCTTTTCGCGATCGAGATCTTCGCGCGCCGCATCCGGCAACTTTCGGAAGGTCGTACCGGCCCGGTTCAGCACCGTTTCCCAGCCCGCCTCGTCGATCCAGCGTTCCAGATGCGCCCGGTCGATGCCGACGGCCTTGTAGTCGTGAAAATCATAGGCGACGTCATGACCGTCCAGCCAGCTCCGGGCCTTCTTCATCGTGTCGCAGTTCTTGATACCGTAGATGGTAACGGCCATGCCGATGGATCTCCCTGTTTCCTAGGGGAGATATCACGCCCGGCGAGCGCTGCAAACGTCGTCTGTCCTTATCCCTCAAGCTCGTCGATGAGCGCTGGCAGGTCGGCCACCGTCTCGATGACATAATCGGCGCCAGCAGCAATAAGCTTCTCGCCGATCCGCCTGTGCAGCTCGGCCCGCACCTCCGGCGAAAGCGCATCCGCCTCTTCAGGTGTCAGGCCGGCCTCGTTGCCGGAAAGCGTCAGGCCAACGGTCACGCAGCCTGCGGCGGCACCCTCGGCAATGCCGGGCGCGGTATCGTCGACCTTCAGAACGGCGGAGGCTGGATAGACCATCAGGTCGAGGAAACACTTGTACATGCCGATCGGCGTCGGTCGGCCGAGCGGCAGATCGTCGGCGCAGATGAGGTTGTCGGGCGCGTAACCCTGCTCGGCGGCGAGCGGCAACACCCATTCCATGATCGAGCGCGTATAACCTGTCGTCGAGCCGATCTTCATCTGCCGCTCGCGCAGGTATTCGATCGTCTTGATCGCGCCCGGCACCAGCGTGCAGTAATCGACCACGACAGCTTCGTTCAGCGGCACGAAGAGCTCGTAGACCTTATCGATCGCCGCTTCGTTCGGAAGCGCGCCTTGCGCCGCCTGCCAGCGGGCAGCGATATGCGGCTCGGCCAGCATCGCGGCAATATGCGCCCGCTTCGGAAGCCCCATCGGCTTGCGGGCATCGGTGATCGTCACCTCGACGCCGAATTTGCCAAAGGTTTCCACAAAGGCGCCCATCGGTGCGAAGGAGCCGAAATCGATCATCGTGCCGGCCCAGTCGAAGATCACTGCCTTGAATTGCGTCATGCTGCGCTCCCGTAAAGATCCTCGATGGTTTCCTCGCCGATGGCGAAGGCGGTCGAAGCACCGCAGCCCGCCGTGACGACGACGATGCGCAATGCGTCAGAAGGCTTGTCCGTGAAGCGCCAGCGGTCCGGGGCGGAGGCATAGGTGCCGATCCAGCGCTCGGTGATGAAGCGTCCCGGCAGATTGAGCACGGCGTCCATCTCGTCGAGGGTCAGCCGATCGACCCGCTCCAGACCGAAAGGATCGGGCGTTTCGGAGTAATGATGACTGTCGCCGACGATCAGCGAGCCGTCCTCCGATTGCGTGACGATCAGGTGGATGCCGTTTTCCCGTTCCGGCTTGAATTCCCTGTCGAGCCGTGCCTTCAGGGCCGTCGCTTCAGGCAATTCGGCATAGCCGAGATAACGCCCAAGCCCGAGATCGGACATGACGGCAGTGCTCAGCGAAACCCGCTGAGCCGGCACGATACGCATCATCTGCAGCTTGCAGCGCGTGACGCTGTAAGCAGCAATCCGGTCAGCAAACAGGCTCTTGAAATCGTCACCGGGGCAGACGACCGCAGTCTCCGCCTCGATCTGCCCGGTTGAAGTCTCGATCCGCGGCGGTTCCACTGCGTTCACCGCTGTGGAGCGGCGGAACTTGATGCCATATTTGACTTCGAGATAGCGGGCGAGCAGCGGAATGGCCGTGCGGGATTCGACGCGCAGTTCATGCGGACTGTAGAGCGTGAAGCGGCCTGCTTCCTGCCGCAGCGCCGGCACAAGCCGCCGCGCCTCGTCGAGCGTCAGCCTTTCGCAGCCTTCGCCCATCTCTGTGCGCAGTAAGGCGTCGATCACGGCTTCGGATTCGTCGAGCCTTGCCGCGAGCAAAAGCCCGCGTTGCAGAACGTCGATGCCGGCATCGTCGACAATCTCGGCCCAGATATCACGGGCCCGGCGTGCCTTGTCCCAGCAGTCGCCGGCCTGCTGGCCGGTCACCGTCACAAAGCCGAAATTGCGCACCGAGGCGCCATTTGCCTGTGCGTCGCGGTCGATAACGACGACCCGTTTGCCGCGCTTTGCCGCCGCCAACGCATGCGCCAGCCCGACAATACCCGCGCCGATGATCGCAATGTCGTAATGCGGCATGAAAGCTCCTTCGCAACATGTCTGCCACGGCTTGGCGGATTTTCTTGAAGCCTGTGTGACAGTTGCGCGGCGCCTTACATGCGCATGTGGAAAAGAACGCCGGTCAGTCTTCCAGCGTACCGGCCTTTCGCGTTGCCTTGCTCGGTTGGTCGGCCGCGATCTTCATCAGGTCGCCACGCCGGCGTACGAGCCGATCGGACGTGCGGGTGAGCAGCAGCCCGTCCTGTGGCGCGCGGATATCGATATCGCCTTCGGCAAAGCCCGGGCGGGTGACGATCGTGGCCAGAAGCTCTCCTTCCGAAACGCGCTCGCCGATATTGCGGTGAAACAGCACGGTGCCGCCCTGCGGCGCGCGTACAATCTCGACATTGTCGAGCGGCACGGCCGGCCCGGAAAAGGAAGCATCTCCGGCCGCTTTGCCGCTGACGACACCGCGCCCGATTAGGAACTGCAGAAGACCTTCGGCGTCTTTGTAGGCCATGCCAGGATAGACATCGCGCCGGCCGCGCAGTTCCGCCGTCACGGAAAGCTTGCCCGGAAGCCTCGCCTTGCGCTCGCCCGGCACCTCATATTTCCAGGCGAAGCTAACCGCTTCTTCGAAGGCTGAGCTCTCACCATCCGAAAGCAGCACCGCTTCCATATCGAGCGCGTTCGCAAGATCCGCCGCCTCTGGCCAGAAAGCTTCGTCGATATAGGCATATTGCAGCGATTCATCGTCGCAATGCAGGTCGATCACAAGATCGGCGTCGAGCGCCATATGGATCAGCTCCCGCTTCAGCCGATCGGCAGCCGGATATTTATCAAGCTCGTCAATGAGTTCTGGCTGGTCACGGACGGAGATCAGCGGAAAGTCGCGGTTGAAATTGGTCCTCGAACCGAGATCGAACCGGCCTTGCAGTTCGCCGAAATGCGATTGTGCCGCTCCGATCGGGTTTGCCTGAGGCACGAGCGTGATATCACCGGTGATCCGCCCTTCGCTTTCGGCCTCCCGCAACTTGCCGCAGAGGAAATGCGCCAGCGCCGTTCCCGGCAGTTCGTTCGCATGCAGTGCGGCCTGGATATAGACCTTGGGCGCGGCAGGATCATTTCCCTTGAAACGCATGACTGGCAACCGCCATTCGATGCCGGGAGTATCTCCGGGGATGATGATCTCTGAAACGTCCACTGTCTTGCTCCGCATTTCGTATTGGGTGGGGAGTCTTATGCGAATCCCCCTCCAAGGCGCAAGCGCGACTCAGCCGAGCAGCGGCCAACGGCCGACGACGTTGTGCTCGCTCTTTCCATAGATGCTGTGGATCAGCAGGAATTCGCGAATATTCCACTGCACCGGCCGGTTCAGCTTTTCAGGCAGAACGGTCTTGCGATCGTAGAGCAGCGTCATGTGCGGCGTCAGATGGCCACCGAGGTTATAGGGCAATCCAGCCTCGTATAAGCCCTCCTGGATTTGGCGACGAAGATCCAGCAGTGCCTCGTTTTCCTGCCGGCTGCAGATGACGAAGGCCTGCGGCTCGCCTGGATGGCTGAAGCTTATGACCTCATCGAGCACGAGATCGAACGGCCGGGCGCGCACTGTCGCAGCAACCTGTTCTGCGCCGAACACGATATCCTGCGGCAGCCTGCGGTAGGCGCCGATGCCATTCAGCGTGACATGAAGCAACTCGCGGGGCCGCGAAGGCTCGGTCAGTGAATGGGCGTTGCGATAGGCCTGAGCGATCTCCAGCGCTTCGGAAGCCGCTTCGGTGGTCGGGCGAAGCATGAAGAACAGCCTGTGGTGACGTTCCCCGACGGGATTGGATTTCTTCCGGGGATCCGAGCCATTCGGATCGAGTGGAAAATGAGGCATTTGAACTACGGACTGCATCGCCCGCCTCCTTGTTGCACAAGGAGAAGCTTACCGAAGTTGTTCTCTTTGTAAAGAACAAAACAAGAACATTTATCGCAGAAAGTTATGCTCGAAACCGAAACGGCTACCGAAAGGCAGCCGTTTGCAGGCATCGAATTAACGGGGAATGCACGTCTTAGGCAGCGTTCTTGACGACGTCAGTTGCCTTCTTCGAAGACTTGGCGCGCGCGGCCTTTGGCGGCACGAGACGAAGAATGTCCTCTGCCAAAAGACGAGCATTGCCCTGCGCCTTGTCGAGGTTGCTGACGCGGGCAGGATCCATCGTATAGAGGCTGCCGCCGGAGACGAACATGTCGCGGTAGGCGGCGCGTTCGATCAGTGCCGTATCGATGACGTTCACCTGCTGCTGCGCCAGCAGTCCCTTGACGGCCAGGAGCGCACGCGTGGTGATGATCGAGCTGATGCGGGTCAGGACGACCGAATGCGGGATGCGGATATCGTGCTGGGAAGCAAGCTGCTTCATGATTTCCAGCACCTGCGCGCCGCCGACGGCATCCATGGCGCAGCCCTGCACCGGAACCATGACATGATCGGAAAAGCCGATGGCCTTCGCCATCAATGGGCTCATGCCGGCCGGCAGGTCGACGATGATATAACCGCCGCGCTTCTTGAGGTCCTTGATCTGCTGTTCGATCGTATCTTCCGCGACATTGGAGATCACGGCGAATTCGGCTGCTTCACCGGACAGACGGCGCCAGCGGCTGGCCCATTGCTGCGGATCGGCATCCAGAACGGAAACGCGATGGCCACGGCGAGCCAGTTCTGTGGCAAGAACGAGAGCGACCGTCGTCTTGCCAGCGCCCCCTTTCGTATTCGCAAATGTAATGATTGGCATCGATTTACCTCGGGTTGATGAGTTGGCGGCGGTCATCCCTGGGAGAGGCCCGTCTCGGGCTTTAAGGAACAGCGGCTTTCGCAGTGATGAGATGAAAAGGTCAAACAGCAACCTTGCGTGGCGCTGTTTTACCTTGCTTTCCGAGGTTGATTTTTTTTGGGGTGCAATTCTTAGCCGACCAGTGGCAGCGAGCCGCGGTGCTTACCGAACTTTAGGGCGTTAAAATCACTCAGCAGCCTGGCGTGGCTGTATTTTGTGGCAACGCGTCTACGATAAAAATAGTCAGCGACCTTTGGTGTGTGATGATGTCTGCAAGTGATGAAGAGAAAATTGAACTTTTGCATTGCTTGTTGAAGCGTTTCGAAACGCCACCAGCAATTTTGATTAGCGATGCCAAATGCTGGAGCATATGCTCGCGCGCGCAGTTGAACTGGCTTCTATCGACCCGCGTTCGATAACCTTCCGATATTGGACCGAACTGGATGGCTCCATTCGAATTGCTACAGAGTGCCTGGATTTACGGCGTCTTTACTTCGTGATCGAGGATTTTTCGAATTGGCTCACTGATCTCTCGATAGAAATCAACCTATATCAAAATGGAGAACGCCAAATTCATCGAAATGATAGCGCGCCCCCCCTCACTCCCACTCGATCGTGCCCGGCGGTTTGCTCGTCACATCGTAGACCACGCGGTTGATACCGCGGACTTCGTTGATGATGCGGGTGGCGGCGCGGCCGAGGAATTCCATGTCGTAATGGTAGAAATCCGCCGTCATGCCGTCGACGGAGGTCACGGCGCGGAGCGCGCAGACGAATTCGTAGGTGCGGCCGTCGCCCATGACGCCGACGGTCTGGACCGGCAGCAGCACGGCGAAAGCCTGCCAGATCGCGTCATAGAGACCGGCCTTGCGGATCTCGTCGAGATAAATCGCATCGGCCTCACGCAGGATCTCGAGCTTCTCGCGGGTGATGCCGCCTGGGCAGCGGATGGCAAGGCCTGGACCCGGGAAGGGATGGCGGCCGATAAAGCTGTCCGGCAGGCCGAGTTCCTTGCCGAGCGTGCGTACTTCATCCTTGAAGAGTTCGCGCAGCGGCTCGACGAGCTGCATCTTCATGCGCTCCGGCAGGCCGCCGACATTGTGGTGCGACTTGATGGTGACCGACGGGCCGCCGGTGAAGGAAACGGACTCGATCACATCAGGATAGAGCGTGCCCTGGCCGAGGAAATCGGCGCCGCCGAGCTTCCTGGCTTCGTCCTCGAACGTCTCGATGAAGAGGCGGCCGATGATCTTGCGCTTGGTTTCCGGGTCGGAAACGCCTTCCAGTTCGCCGATGAAGCGGTCGGCGGCGTCGACATGGATCAGGTGCAGATTGTAGTGCTCGCGGAACATGGCGACGACGCCTGCGGCCTCGTCCTTGCGCATAAGGCCGTGGTCGACGAGGATGCAGGTCAGCTGGTCGCCGACGGCTTCGTGAATGAGTAAGGCTGCAACCGAGGAATCCACGCCGCCTGATAGCGCGCAGATGACGCGCTTGTCGCCGACTTGCTTGCGGATGTCCTCGACGGCCTTCTGGCGGTAGGCGGACATGGTCCAGTCGCCCTGGATGCCGGCGATGTTATGGATGAAATTCGCGATCAGCTTGGCGCCATCGGGCGTATGCACGACCTCCGGATGGAACTGCACGCCGTAATATTTGCGTTTCTCGTCGGCGATGAAGGCGTAAGGCGCGTTGGACGAGGTTGCGACAACCTCGAAGCCCTCGGGCAGTTTCGTCACGCGGTCGCCGTGGCTCATCCACACCTGATGGCGCGAACCCTTGGACCAGAGGCCTTCGAACAAGGCGCAGTCCTCATCGACCTCGAGGAAGGCACGGCCGAATTCGCGGTGATGACCGCTTTCCACCATGCCGCCGAGCTGCATGCACATCGTCTGCTGGCCATAGCAGATGCCGAAGACCGGGAGGCCGCTGTCGAAGATGATCTGCGGTGCCCGGGGCGAGCCTTCATCGACCGTCGAGGCCGGGCTGCCGGACAGGATCACGGCTTTCGGCTGAAGGCGCCTGAAGCCCTCTTCAGCGGACTGGAAGGGAACGATCTCGCAATAGACACCGGTTTCGCGCACGCGTCGTGCGATGAGCTGGGTCACCTGGCTGCCGAAATCGACGATGAGAACACTATCGGGATGTGCTGTCTGGGTCATGGCGAGCCTTTAATGAAAAGCGCCTCTTCTTGCAATGCGGGAAATCGGCCGCAGCAGGCTTTTATTGTCCCGATTGTCCCTGTTTTGCGGAGTTAGAACCAGAAAACGCCATCCTCCAGAGCGGTAAACAGGCTGTCGACGGCGTAGGAAAGCTTGCGGTCGACGATATGCAGATATTCGGTCCAGCCGGAAATGTGCTGCAGCTCCACCGCGCCGTCGGAAATGCCGCGAAGGCCGATCAGTGGCAGTTTATAGCCCTGGCAGGCGCGCAGCACGGCATAGGTCTCCATGTCGACCATGTCGGCTGCGATATTGGCGTAGGCGGAACCCGAGACGACGTTGCCGCCGGTGGAAAGGGTGGCCTCGGGAATACCGGGAATGCGCAGTGGCAGTTCGAGATCGGCCGGCAGGTCGAGAAAAGGCGTCTTGCCCTTTTCGAAGCCGAGCGGTGAGGCGTCCATGTCACGATAGGAGACGGCGGTGACCTGATAGACTTCGGTCTGCTGCAGGCGCGCCGAACCGGCAGAGCCGAGCGAGACGACGAGATCGGGCAGATCGTCGGACGCATCGAGACGGGAGAGCGACTTGGAGATCGCGATTGCAGCCTCGACAGGGCCGACGCCGGTCATCAGCGGCTCGATGCGCGAGCGCAGGAAGGGGCCATATTCGGCCTCCGCGGCCATGACGAACAGGATGGACTTGCCTGCGACCGACTTCAGTTCGAATTTCATCCCGTAATTCCCTCTCTTCCGCGAATGACCATCATCGTCCCGGTCATCGACGCGATGAGCTTGGCCGGCCCGTCGCTGATCGCATAACCTCGCCCATCGGCGACGATGATGTTGGAGCCGGGCTTGGTGATCTCGCCTCTGAAGAGGAAACGCTCGCCGCGCCCCGGCGACATGAGGTTGACCTTGAACTCGATCGTGAGGATCGAGGCATCGGCATCGATAACGCTGTAGGCAGCAAAACCGCAGGCCGAATCGAGCGCCGCGGAAATGATACCCGCGTGCAAAATGCCGTGCTGCTGTGTCAGTTTGACGTCGAAGGGAAGTTCGATTTCCACCATGCCGTGCTCGACGCGCGTCAGCTCCGCGCCGATCGTATGCATGGCCGCCTGGCGGGAAAAATTCTGGCGGATCCGTTCCCGGAAATCGCCCCTGTCGGTGTCGTTCATCGCAGTCCCTCTCACCGCCGCGAAAGTGGCATGGCCGGGCGGATTCGACAAGATTGCAATCCAGCTCACGATGTTTTTGTCTCAAGCTACGGCTTTTCGATCACGTGGCCTGTCGGATGTTTGTCCGCACAATCTCTTGCGGTTGAGAATCGCTTTTGCTTATTTTGCCACGGGATCTCTTCTGAATGACGCTCAATAGGATTATGATCAATTAAACCTGAGGGCGAGTTAATGAAAACGTTTCCTCAATCTGTGAGCGATTACGAGGCGTGGCTGGCAAACGAGCTGCAGGGCGAGTTCGTGCGGGACGATATCGACGAAAAACACCGGAAGATGTGCGAGGACGCCTTCGTCTTCTTGCGCGCCACCTACTGGCGTTGGGCGGAAATCATCTACGACGTCAGGCCGGAGCTCGCCGACATGCCGCAAGTGCTGTCGATCGGCGACACGCATCTGGAGAATTTCGGCACCTGGCGGGATATTGAGGGGCGGCTCGTCTGGGGCGCCAATGATTTCGATGACGCGGCGATCATGCCCTACGGGCTGGATCTCGTGCGGCTGGTGGCGAGCGCAGTTCTGGCTCAGCCGGACGACGGGATTTCCGGCAGGGCAATCGCTGAGCTCCTCCTCGCCGGCTATGTGCGCGGCCTCGATCACCCGGCTCCGATCATCCTGGAGCGCGATCATCCTTGGCTCCGCGACAAGCTTTTGCTTTCGGAAGATGAGCGGAAAGATTTCTGGAAAAAATGCGACAAGCGTAAGCCCGGCAAAAAGCCGGCACCCGGCCGTTTTGTCGAGGCCTTGAAAAATGCTCTGCCGAAAGGTTCGGGAAGTGTCACGCCGGTGCCGGTGACGAAGGGGACGGGAAGTCTCGGGCGGCCGCGTTTCGTCGCCTATGTGAAGGAGTGGCGCGGCGGACCCGTGCTGCGTGAAGCCAAGGCGCTTGTGCCCTCCGCCTGGTCGCTGGGAAGGTCTGGGGATCACGTCATCAGAACCGGGGTCATCGCCGCCGGGCGGATGCGCAGCCCCGATCCCCATTTCATGGTGACCGGTCGCATTCTCGTTCGCAGGCTTTCGCCGAACAGCCGCAAGATCGAAATCAAGACCGATGCGAAGACCCTGTTGAACGGTTCAATGTTGGAATTGATGGGCTTCGAGATCGCCAACTGTCATTCAGATGACGCGGCAAGTGCTGCGGCAATTCGCAATGACCTGCGTTGGCGCGGCGAGGACTGGCTCTACGAGGCGGCACGGGCAGCCGCGGAAGCCACTGAAAGGGAGTGGAAGGCTTACCGCAGCGAAGCTTGTTGAGCGATGCGCACGATATGCTGGTCCCATGCCACGTCGCTATGGGTCGAAAGGAAGTCGCCGTCATAGGATGAAACGGCAAAGCCACTGGGAGCAGGTGCAATGCCGGCGGCATCGGGAATGCTCTCCTCGCGCAGCACCTTGCCCGTTTTCGCATCGATGGTGACGGACGCACCGGCGATCGGCGAGGTGACGCCGACGAGCCCGTCCTTCCGGTTGACCGCGATCGCACCGACATAGTTGGCAAGCCGCCGTGTCGTCTCCTCGGGCAGATCGATGAAAACAAGATCCTCGCCCTTGGCGAAATGGCCGACGAGCGGCGGCAGATCCTTGCGGTGCCCCTCGTACTGGCAGGCAAACCAGATGCGGCCGCTGGCATCGATATCGACATGCCGCGTCGAGACCGACGACCATTGCGACGGCAGGGCATGTTTTTCGATCAGTGCGCCTGTCGCCGCATCGATGAGCGCCAGCGACGGCTGCATATTGCCGAGATTGAGCTTGGTACGGCCGAAGTCCGGATGGGTCTCGATGCCGCCATTGGCAACGATCAACATGCGGCCGTCATCGGAAACCGTCATGTCGTGCGGTCCGACGCCATAGGTTTCATATTCGCCGATGCGGACGAAACGGTTCGTCGCATCGTAGAGGCCAATCATGCCCCTGTTGTTGTCGAAGTCGTTCTCGCTGGCATAGAGCAGCCGCCCATCCGGCGAAAAGGCACCGTGGCCGTAAAAATGCCGGCCTTCCGGCGAGGTGATGACGATGGGTTCGCCCTTATTCCAGGGATCGAAGATCATGGCGAAAGTGCCGGGCCGGCGGGCGAAGGCGACTATGCGCCCAGTTGTACTGCTATGGGCCATGCCGTGGGCACGGGCGGGAAGCACCACCTGATCGACGATCTCGCCGCGCTCAGTAACCGTTGCCACAGCGAAGGAGCCGTTGGCGGCCCGGATGCCGGAGGCATAGACGGCATCGGCGCGGTCGAGCGCTAACAGCTCCTGCGGTTTCAGCGCGGCCAGGAAGCCGATGCCGGCGGCCTTGATGAAGCCGCGTCGGTCGATGGCGGCGCTGCGCCACATCGGCTCAGTCTCCGTCCGAAAAGGAGAAGCCCGCCGAAAGGCCGATCGCGGCGCCATACTGGTCGCTGATCGTGGTGATGAGGTCGCGGCTTTCGGAAAGCAGTGTATCGAGCTTGGCCTTTTCCGCATCGCTGACGGCGACTTCGATATCCGGGTTCAGCTTGGAGACGCTGTCGATGATCGTCTTGAGCTTGGTGTCGATCGCATCGGCAACCTGTTTCTTCTCTGGCGGAAGCAACTCGGCCATGCCGGCTTTCTGCCAGAGCGTCCGGATGCCCTCGAGATTGGCGGCCATGGACTTCCAGGTATTCTTCGAACGCCAGTAGATCGCCATGCGCGGGCGGGCAGGCGTATCCTTGCCCTTGTAGAACTGCTCCAGCCGCTGGTCGCGGACATTTTCAGCACCATGGACGAGGATACCGAGAAGGGCGGTGACGGCCTCCTTGTTATCCATGAAATCGTCGCTCTGCGGTCCGGGATGCTTCCAGCTCGCCTGCACACCGTCAGGCTTCTCCCAGGCCGCGACGACTTCGCCAGCCTCGCGCTGGATATTGCCGGCGACCGCCTGGCCGTAGAGGCAGCGGAAGCCGCCCTTCTGGTTGATCAGGTCGTCGGAACCATTGCCGTAGAGCACATATTCCAGCGCGGTCAGGCCCTGCAAGGCCACACTCTTGCCGGCGATGGCATCGACGGTCGCGTCCTTCGGATCGGCCTTGGCGATCAGCGCCTGAACCTGCTTGAGGCCGACACCCTTGCGGTCGGGATAGAAGAGGATGTGCTCGAAGAGATTGTTCTGGATGACAGGGCCGGTCTGCACGATCTCGATCGTCGACCAGTAGCGGATCGTATCGTCGAAGGCGGACTTGGCGCGATCGAGCGTCTGCTGCGTACCGGAAGCGCAAAGGTCGTTCATGGCGGTCGTCAGGCGTGCGGCCGATTGCTGCATGTTGCGGTAGCCGGGACGAATGACCTCATCGACGGCACGCTGCATGACCGATGGCACGGCATCCTCATTGAGCCCTGACGCGGACGGCGCGGCGCTCTGGGCGGCAGCCGATGTGGCAAGGCCGGTCAAGGCGAGGCAAAGGAGGGTGTGCCAGGGACGCATCAGAGTGACTCCAGGAATGTAATCAGGGCCTCTCTATCGTCTTTTGACAGCGAGGAGAATGCGTTGCGGGCTTTTTCAGCTTCGCCGCCATGCCAGAGAATTGCTTCGGTGAGATTTCTGGCGCGGCCGTCGTGCAGGAAGAAGCTGTGTCCGCTGACAGTCCGGGTCAGTCCTATACCCCATAGCGGTGGCGTGCGCCATTCACGTCCGCTTGCAAGTCCCACTTGCTGTCCGTCGGCCAGATCGTCGCCCATGTCGTGGAGCAGGAAATCGGAATAGGGCCAGATGAGCTGGAAGGATTGCGCCTTCTCGGCCGTATCGCGTCGGGTGACAAACTTCGGAACATGGCAGGAAATGCAGCCCGAGTCGTAGAAAAGCTGCTTGCCGCGCAACGTATCGGCGAAGCTTGCCTTGCGGCGCGCCGGTACGGCAAGGTTCTCCGAATAGAAGGTGACGAGATCGAGCACCGGCCCGGGCGCCTCCTCGTTACCAAGCCGTTTCTGCACGCCATCAGGCATGGCGAGGCACTTTGTCTCAGCGGCGGTGCAGTCGCCATGTGCATCAGGTGCATCCGGTGTCGAAATGCCGATATCGTTGGAGAAGGCATCGGCGCTCTGGTCGCGCACATTGGCGTTCTGCGCCTTCCAGCCGAAACGACCGAGCGTGATCTCGCCGGTGCGATGGTCGCGTACGATGGCGGCCTTGCCGGATATGCCGTCGTGATCGAGATCATCGGGATCGGCATGCGCGAGAATATCCGCTGCGGGAATTGCCTCGATCAGCCCGAGGCCGATCATCGCCGGGGCGACACGCGCTGAGATCGTCGTTGCCGGGTCGAGCGACCCGTAGGCGAGATTCTTGGCGGAATAAGCGGGTTTACGCAGGCTGACCGTCTCCCCGCCGGCAAGCGTGACGGTCTCCTCGATATAGGTGACAGCGACCTTGCCTTCGGCGGCAAGCCCTGGAACCGCAAGATCCTGAAGTTGGTGGCCGTAAACAGGATCGGGGAAATTGATGACATCGGCGTCGGCGATTGCTTTTTCTTCCTCCGCGGTCTTCGCTGCACGGGCAATACGCAGGACCATCGAGGTAGCGCTTGGACCACCCTCCGGCGGTTTGCCGCGACCGTCATTGGCGTGGCAGCTCATGCAGGAACGGGCGTTGAAGAGCGGGCCGAGCCCATCGGAGGCTTGCGTAGAGGATGGCGCGGAAACCCAGAGCTTGCGGAAGAGCGCATTGCCAAGCCGGAAATTCTGTTCTTCCTCGAAAGGGATATTGGCAGAGATATGCGAGAAGCTGTCTTCGTTAACCGGATCGATGGATGTTGCCGCACCTGCCTGCATGGCCTCGTAGGGCTCTGCCTTGCTGAAATCATGCGCCGGCCTGACAATATCGGCGACGCGCTTCAAATCGGCATCGGAAATATCGGTCCGTCTGGTCGGAAGATCGAAGGCGCTCGCGATCGCAACGGGAAGCCCGGCAAGCGAGGCGCAGAAAGCTGCGCTGACAAGGAGACGGCGGGCCGGTTTATGCGACATTTCAAGGGTCCGGGCCGCTCCGGTTTCAAAGCGGCCCGCCTTTTTGCTTATTTGAAGACAGCGTTAGGATTATCCAGGCTGTCGGAACCTTCAAGCTCGACGGTGCCGAGGTCAAGTGCGGCAATAACGCGCTGGACCGACTTCGTCTGGTCGATGAGACCGTCGATCGCAGCCTGGACAACAGCGTTGCCTTCCTTGTTGCCCTCACCGATCATCTGGTCGTACTTCTCGACCGTCTCGCCGCGCTTGGCCATGGCGTGCATGGCATCCAGCGTTTTGTTGAGCTTGCCGGTCATCTCGGCGTCGAGAGCCTTATCCTTGGCGGCAACGAGATCGTGCAGCGACGGGCCGGTCATCTTGGTGCCGTCGACACGCGTATATTCGCCCGTATAGGCGGCGGCGATGCCGATCGCATCGTTCAGGTGCGAGTTGTAGGTGTTGTCGGAGAAGCAATCGTGCTCTTCTTCCGGATCGTGCAGCAACAGGCCGAGCTTCATGCGTTCGCCGGCGAGCTCGCCGTAGGAGAGCGAACCCATGCCCGTCAGGATGGCGACGAGGCCAGCCTTCGGATCGGCTTCGACATGCTTTGCGGCTTCGCCATCCGGCGCCCAATTGTCGGTCATTTCCTGCAGATCGGAAACGAGCAGCGTGGAGGCGGACTTCAGATATTCGGCGCGGCGGTCGCAATTGCCATGCGTGCAATTCTTCAGGTCGTAGTCGGTAGCAGGACGTTCACCCGCGCCCGGACCCGTGCCATGCAGATCCTGGCCCCAGAGCAGGAATTCGATGGCATGGTAGCCGGTCGCGACATTGGCTTCGATACCGCCGGCCTCGGCCAGAGTGCCGGAGAGGAATTCCGGCGTCAGCTTGGAAGCATCGACATCCTTGCCGTCGATCTTGATCGTCTTGTTGGCGATGACATTGGCGACATAGAGAGAGTTCTCGTCGCTTTCCGTGCCGTAGGAGGGATCCACGTAATCGATCAGGCCTTCATCGAGCGGCCACGCGTTGACCTTGCCTTCCCAGTCGTCGACAATAGGGTTGCCGAAACGGTAGACTTCGGTCTGCTGGTAGGGAACACGCGCCTTGATCCATGCGTCCTTGGCAGCCTTCAGCGTCTCATCATCGGGCGTCTTCAGAAACGCGTCGATGGCCGCGTCGAGCGCCTTGGCTGTCGTCAGCGAGTCTTCGTACTTGGCATGAGCGATTTCGGCATAGTGTTTCACGACAGCGGCTGCGTCGGTTGCCGCATGCGCGGGAAGGGCGAGCAGGGCGGCGGGGGCAATCGCCAGTGCAACTGCTCGGAATGTGCGGTTGAGCTTCATAATCCTCTCCTGTGACGGATTTCCGTCTGAATCCGGCTTTCGTCTCTTCGCCCAAAAGCAAACTGGTGTCAAACACTCTAGTTTGGAATGGTTTTAAGGATGAATTTCCGCGAACATTCTGTCTGTTTGAAAAGCATTTGCTTGAAAATTCGGCATGACGCGCGCTATTTATCGCGCACTCTGCTCAATCCTTCATCTGACCTGCCGAATACTCCCTCATCCGACCGGCCTTCATGCGTCATCACATCAAGCATTTCATTCATCGCCACGAACCGAAGGGCGCATTCCATGCGCACCTCAAGTCTGGAATTGGCGCCGTTATAGGCATGGTTTCAGTCGGTACACTTGCCATCACGACGGGCATTCCGCTGCTGATCGCGCCCTTCGGCGCGACGGCGGTGCTGATCTTCGGACAACCGAAGAGCCCCCTTGCCCAACCGGCCAATGTCATCGGCGGCTATGTCCTTGCTGCCGCAGTCGGTGCCGCAGCCGCTTTCTTCTTTCCGGGTCTATGGTGGGTCGCGGCAATCGCCGCCGGCATCGCGATCGCCGCCATGCTGGCGCTGAGGGTCACGCATCCGCCGGCAGGTGCCGTGCCGCTTGTTGCTCTCGGCTCGCATCTCGGCGGCTTGACGCTGTTTGCGGTCGTGCTGCTGGGTGGCGTTCTGCTGGTTGCGATCGCCGTCGTGCACCATCTCATCCCACCGCGGCATCAATATCCGTTGCGGGCGCCGTCGCCGTAAGGCTCAGCCTATCCTTTTGAGGCGGCAGAAAAAGAAGCCGTCGGTATCCGTCGAGGCCGGCGTCAGCGTGATCGTCTTGCCGTCGGAAGAGCGCGGGCGTGTGCTCTCCTTGCCGAATAGGCTATCCCAGGCAGGCAGAGCACCGACGATTTCGAAGTCGCCGTGGTCGGCGGCAAAGCGCCGCACCTGCTCTTCGTTCTCCTGCGGCAGCACCGAGCAGGTAACGTAGATGAGTTCGCCGCCGGGGCGCACGAAGCCGCTTGCTTGTTTCAGCGCGTCCTGCTGCTGGGCCGTGCGTTCGTCGAGGTTCTTGGCGGTCAGCCGCCATTTCGTATCCGGCCGACGGCGCCACGTGCCCGTGCCGGTGCAGGGCGCATCGACCAGCACCTTGTCGCAGCGGTCGCGCAGGCCGGACAGGCCTCTGATATCGTCATGGACCTGAACGTTGCGTGTGCCGGCGCGCTTCAGCCGCTCGATGATCGGCGCAAGCCGCTTGCGGTCGGCATCATAGGCATGGACCTGGCCCTTGTTGTGCATGGCGGCCGCCATGGCGAGCGTCTTGCCGCCGCCGCCGGCGCAGTAATCCAGCACCTGATCGCCATCCCTAGGCAACACGAGATCGGCAACGATCTGCGATCCCTCGTCCTGAACCTCGAACCAACCTTTCTGGAACGAAAGTTCGGCCGTCACGTTGGGCAAGCGTGAGGCACCCTCGCCGGCGGGAATCCGGATGCCGTAGCGTGCGATCTTCGCTTCATTGGCGCCGGCGCGTTCCAGCGCCTTGGCAGCCTTTTCGCGGGTGGCTTTCAGGATATTGGCGCGCAGATCAAGCGTCGGGCGTCCGGCGAGCGCCTGCGCCTCGGAGAGCCATTCGCCGCCGAAGGCCTGTTCGAAGGAGGATTGCACCCATTCTGGAATATCGCCCTGCACATGCGGGGCTGCGTCGGAAAGAGAGCGGCTCGTAAAGGCCGCGAGTGAGTCGGCCGAAAGCGGCGCCGGCGCGAACTTGTCGTCGACAAGTTCCGCGGCCAGCTTTTCTGGCGTGAAACCCCATTGGCGGAACATGACGGCATGGGCAATGGCAACGGCGCTGTCGTCGTCCATCAGATAGGCATGGGAGAGCCGCATGCGCAGCGCGTCATAGACGATGTTGCCGATCGCCGCCCGGTCGCCGGAGCCGGCGAAACGGTGGGCGAGGCCCCAGTCCTTCAACGCATCGGCGACAGGCCTTTTACGGGCATCGATATCAGCCAGAACCGAAATCGCCCCTTCGAGGCGGCCGCCCAAACGCATTCAAACTTCTCCTGTTGCCTTGGCTGGTGAACGATCCGCGCAAAATGAGCACTAGGAAACCTGCCAGGGAAACCTAAGTGACTGGGTGGATTGTTCACAAGTCTCAACCGCGTGGTTACCCGCGATTGACGGCAAGAGCAAGCGCCGCATCCGGCGCAGGGATTGTGCGGAGGACTTGGGCCTCAGCTGATGACTTCGTAGCAGACCTTCGCAGTGCCCGAGGAGACCATGCCGATATTCTGTGCAGCAGCGCGCGACAGATCGAGCACGCGACCACGGATAAACGGACCACGATCATTGATGCGAACGACGACGCTGCGGCCGTTGTTGCGGTTGGTGACCTTCACCTTGGTGCCGAACGCCAGAGAGCGATGTGCGGCAGTATAGATGGCCGGGTTCATGCGTTCCCCGGAAGCAGTTTTGGAGCGAAGTGCGTACCACGAAGCACCGCCACATCCGTTGGCAGCAAACCCTTCCGCTGGAAGGACGAAAGAACAGGCTGCAATGGCTGCGGTGGTGATTAGAGAACGGCAGATTTTCTTCAAAACGGATTGTCCCTCAACTATTGAACTTGCGCCTTCGCAGGCGGTGGGGCTTCAATCCGGGGAAAAGTGGCGAAAAAGTGCCAATGACGATCACGGAACATTACGGTCTGTAATATTTGTGATTTTGATAACATTGCGGTAGCAGGACACCGCTTTGTCAAGTTGTGGAAAAAACCTAATAAAATCAGCTAAAATCCGAATAATTTTTTCGGGAAAACGATAAACGGTTGGTAGTCACTGGAAATCACAAAAATTTTTTTCTCAGGTTGCCATATTTGACGCCACATTTGCGCAAATTTAGGGGCTGTTAACCATAGTGCAGAGCGAAATAAAGTTCACCAAAACTAGAAAGTAGGAAATTCCTACTCTTTATGGGCTATAACCCGCTCACCCGAATGAGAGGGCTCATCAACCTCTCCAATACCCATTTTGCCAGAGTTGGGCGAGCGACATCGGGTAGTTCGGGAAGGCAAAACGGAAGCCCGCAGCCTTCAGTTTGGCATTCGAAACCCGCTTGTTCTCACCATAGAAAGAGCGGGCCATAGCCGTCATCTCTGCCGTCTCGAAAGCCTGTTCCGGCGGCGGCTCGACGCCCATCAGGCGAGCCGCTTCGACGATGACGTCCTGTGGTGGGCCGGGCTGATCGTCGGTGACATTGTAGATGCCGCCGAGCGCGTGTTCCGACAGAAAGCGGGTGGAAGCGCCGATGTCCTCAACGCGGATGCGGTTGAAGACTTGCTCCTTCTTTATGATACGACGCGCCGTACCGCGATCGAGGTTGACGAAAGCGTTGCGTCCTGGCCCGTAAATGCCCGAGAGACGCAATATCGCAGCCGGCACGCCGCGGGCGCGACCGAGCGCAAGCCAGGCCTCCTCCGCTTCCAACCGCTCCTTCGAGCGGCCGGAGATCGGAACGCAAACGGTTTCTTCCGTCACCCAGCCGCCCTTATGGTCGCCATAGACGCCGACGGTGGAGAGATAGCCGATCCATTGCAGGTCAGGCAGACGTGCCGCGCCATCCTGACCAAGCAATGCAAGCAGCGGATCGGTGTCGCGCGGCGCAATCGACTGCACGAGATGAGTAACGTCTGCCATGGCAGCCTGCATCTCGGCGCTCAAGGTCTCGCCGTCAAAAAGGAAGGCTTCGATCCCGGCTTTCCGCAGTTCTTCGGCTTTTTCCGGAGAACGGGTCGTGCCCGAGGCGCGCACGCCGCTCTCGCCAAAGGCCTTGGCGATCGCTGTACCGGAATAACCGCAGCCAAAGATCATCACATGCATCAGCTCACTCCCGCCATTCGCCACTCGCCGAGGACATCCTCGTCCGACTCACTTTCCCTTTGTGCGGCAAAGGCGTCGAATTCGCCAGCCTTCATGAGCCGCGATAACGCCCAGACTGCCATGCCGCGCACGGCAGGCGAGGCATCGGTGGTCAGAATGCGACATTGCTCGATGAGGCCGCGCTCGCCGGAATTGCCGGCGGCGATCAGCACATTGCGGATGAAGCGGTCGCGGCCGATGCGCTTGACCGGCGAGCCGCTGAAGAAGCTGCGAAAGGTCGGATCGTCAAGCGTGAGAAGGAAGGCGATGGACGGCTCCTTCAGATCTTCGCGTGCCTTCAGCTTCATTTCCGAGGCTTCGCTTGCGAACTTGTTCCACGGGCAGGCAGCAAGACAATCGTCGCAGCCGTAGATGCGATTGCCGATCAGCGGCCGGAATTCAGGACCGATCGGTCCCTTGTGCTCGATGGTCAGATACGAGATGCAGCGGCGCGCATCGATCTGGTAGGGCGCCGGAAAGGCGGCGGTCGGGCAGGCATCGAGGCAGGCGCGGCAGGAGCCGCAATGATCCGTCTCGGGCAAATCTATATTGAGATCGGCGGTCGTGAACATCGAGCCGAGGAAAAGCCAGGAGCCATGCTCGCGGCTGAGAAGATTGGTGTGTTTACCCTGCCAGCCAAGCCCGGCAGCGGCCGCCAGCGGCTTTTCCATGACCGGCGCGGTATCGACGAAGACCTTCACGTCTGCACCCGCCCTGGCGGCAAAACGTGTGGCGATCTCCTTCAGCCGGCCCTTGATGACATCATGGTAATCGCGATTGCGGGCATAGACGGAGATCGCCGCCTTGTCCTTCTTGTCGAGAATGCCGCGCGGATCGTCCTCAGGCCCGTAGTTGAGGCCGAAGATCGCGACCGAGCGCACATCGCTCCAGAGCGTGCGTGGGTCGCCACGGCGCTCTCGCGTCTCGGCCATCCACTCCATCGTCCCATGCCGGCCGGCATCGATGAATTGGCCGAGCCGCTCCTTTGCGTCAGGAATCGAATCCGGACGGGTGATGCGACAGAGATCAAAGCCGAGAGCGAGTGATTCCGCCTTCAGGAAGGTGGTCAAATTGTCGCGGCGCTTGCGGTCTTTTATATCATCGGTTTTCGCTTCGGGCATGAAAAGCCCTCGTCAGAAATCCAGGTCGGCATAATGGGAAACCGGCGTCAGGCCTCGCACGCGTTCAGTCAGAAGCGGGCGGAAGGAGGGGCGCGATTTCAGCCGCTGGTACCAGTCCTTGGCAAGCGGTGATTCCGACCAGTCGATCTCACCGAGATAATCAAGGATCGAGATAGAGGCGGCGGCGGCAAGATCGGCATAGCTCATCCGGTCGCCGGCCAGCCATTGGCGCGAGCCTGCAAGCCATGTGAGATAACGCATATGCTGGCGGATATTGGCGCGCGCCGTACGCAACATCTTGGAATCCGGGGCGCCGCCGCCCTGGTCGGCCGTCATTTGCAGCTTGTAGACGCGCTCGCGCGCCAGCGGCTTGGTGACGTCGTTTTCCATCTTCTGCATGAACCATTCCGTCAGGCGGCGGATTTCCGCGCGCTGGAATGGGTCCTCGGCGAGCAGTCGGCGGTCGCGCTTCAGCACGCCATGCGTCTCGTCGAGATATTCGGAAATGACGGTCGCGCCACAGAGCGCCCGCATGCTGTCATCGACATAGACAGGCAGCGTGCCCGCCGGATTGAGCGCCAGGAAGTCGCGGCGCTTCTCCCAGGTCTGTTCCTCGATCAGCTCCGCCTGGTAGCCGTATTCCGCCAGAATGAGCCTGACGAAGCGAGATGCGGACGACATGGGATGATGATAAAGCGTGGGCATTGATACTCGGACTTTTGATTGTGGTGCATGGGTTCAAGGGCGCGCCACTTATACCGCCCTAGTCATGACTCATTAGTTGAAGCTATAGGAGCTTGGCCTCGCCAATACAAGCGAGTCGGGCCTCCCCTGCCTGACGAGGGACAAAACATGGCTGCCTGAATCATCGCAACTCCCCGCTCGCCTTTTCTTGCCTCCCGCTCTGGCGAATGATGATTGTGCAGTGCAATATAAACCTGACCGCCATTCCAGTCCGACCGAACCCCAAACCGGAGACACTTTATGGACTATATAAGCTCTATAATCCTGGGTATTATAGAAGGGATCACCGAGTTCCTGCCGATTTCGAGCACCGGCCATCTGATCATTGCGGAACAGTGGCTCGGCGCACGCTCAGATACATTCAACATCGTCATTCAGGCCGGCGCCATCCTCGCCGTCACGATTATCTACTGGCGTCGCCTGCTGGATCTGCTGCTCGGCTGGCGCGATCCTGCGAACCGCGATTACGCCTTCAAGCTGATTGCCGCATTCTTGATCACCGCGGTTCTCGGCCTTATCGTTAAGAAAATGGGTTTCGAGCTGCCTGAGACAGCAACGCCGGTTGCATGGGCGCTGATCATTGGCGGTATCTGGATGATCTTTGCCGAATGGGCTGCCGCCCGCCGCCCGCCGAGCTCTCACATCACCTGGCTCGTTGCCATTCTGGTCGGTATCGCCCAGGTCGTTGCCGGTGTCTTCCCCGGAACGTCCCGCTCTGGCGCTACGATCTTCGTCGCCATGCTGGCCGGCACGGGCAACCGCGCTGCGGCAACCGAATTCGCCTTCCTCGTCGGCATTCCGACGATGTATGCAGCAAGCGCCTTCTCGCTTCTGGAAACCTTCAGGGATGGCGGTGCGGCAAACGAAGATTGGACCGCGCTCGGCATTGCCTTCGTCGTTTCGACGATCGTTGCCTTCATCGCCGTCAAGTGGTTGCTGGCCTACATCAGGAGCAACCGTTTTACGGTCTTCGCGATCTATCGCATCATTTTGGGTGTTGTGCTGCTCGGCATGGCGATGGCCGGCATGATCGCCTGAATCGCGAAACTTGCGAGCGATCGAATATGTTTCGCTCGCACCGGGACAAAAACTAAAGCCGGTTCGAAAGGACCGGCTTTCTGTTAGTGGGTAATGGAGGCCGTCGAGCAGGGATCGACGCCGTAGGCCGGCGAGCAACCGCCCTTCACCGCTGCAACGGAGCCCGGCGCAATGAAGGAGCCTGCGAGGATGACCAGTGCCGCACACGCAAAAAGAAGCGCGATTGACTTACCCATTAGAAATAGCCTTTCACAGTGATTGCCGCACGCCTGCGAGGCGCTTGAGTCTGTCTGAAGACGCGCGGGGGTGTTTAGTCAGTGGAATAGCAAATAGCAATAAATGTTCCTGCTAAATTTGGTGTTAACTCCACTAAATTTCCTATGCGTCTTTTATGCAACGTAACCCACTATGAAACGCGCCATAACACGCTGGGCTTGCGCCAGATTTGCATCTCACGAAAAGAAAAACGCCGCCCGTGAAACTTCACGAGCGGCGCTTGAACTGTCGACTATCTATTATCAGGCAGCCTTGCCGGAGCCGGTATACTGGCCGTGCGGGCGGTACTGCACAAGGTAGGATTCGAGCACCGAAGTCGCCATCGTCGGCGTTATGCCGAGGCCCTTGAGCGTGCGGCCTTCAGCTTCGGCTTCCTTCGAAACGACATTGTCATGCTTCAGCAGCTTAACCTGATCCGGTGTGATCGGCGGTGTGATGAACGGCACCAGCGAAGCTATGCTGCCGATCAGCGATGCGATGCCGAAGGGAAGGGAAATGAGCGGGTTCTTGCGAGCCGTGACCTTCAGCATGGTCTCAAGACATTCACGGAAGCTCAGGACTTCAGGGCCGCCGAGCTCATAGATCTTTCCACCTTCGATCTTGCCGTCGACGGCGCGGGCAACGGCCTCGGCGACATCTTCGACGTAAACCGGCTGGAACTTCGTCTTGCCGCCGCCGACGAGCGGCAGCACCGGGAACATGCGCGCCATGTTGGCGAACTTGTTGAAGAAGCTGTCTTCCGGGCCGAAGACGATAGATGGACGGAAGATCACTGCGTCCGTCTTAATAGACAGAATGGCTGCTTCCGCGCGGCCCTTGGTGCGGCCGTAACTGGACTGCGAGCCGGAGTTTGCGCCAATAGCCGAGAGGTGAGTGAGCGTCGCACCGGCATTGCGGGCGGCTTCAGCCACCGCACGGCCGCCAAATTCCTGCACGGCATCGAACGTGTTGCGGCCGCTCTCGAAGAGGATGCCGACGCAATTGATCACGTGGTCGGCACCTTCGACGGCGCGGTCGATCGAATTGCGGTAGCGCAGGTTGGCCTGAACGAAGGAGATCTGGCCGACATTGCCGAGCGGCTGCAGGAAGCCCGCGAGATCGGGGCGGCGAACGGCGACGCGGATACGGTAGCCGCGCTTGGCCAGCACACGCACGACGTGTCTGCCGATGAAGCCGGACCCTCCGAACACGGTGACGAGCGGCGGCAGGTTGGCAAGGGTCATGGCAGGCTCCTCGAAAGGCTTTGGAATGCTGTGGTGGATTTCGTCTTAGCCGAATCCCGGCGCGACGAAAAGGGCCATCGCGCCGCAGTTCTTACCCGTTCGAAACTGGTTCAGATGCCTTCGACGACGACCATTTCGGCATCGGCCACCTCATGGCGGATTTTTGCGGCGATCTGGTATTCCGGCGAATTATAACAGTCGACGGCATGCTGCATCGAGGGAAATTCGATGACGACGTTACGGGCGCGCGCCTTGCCTTCAAGCTCGGTGATTGCGCCGCCGCGGGCGAGAAAGTTCGCACCGTATTTTTCAAAGGCTGGCTTTGCAGCCGCGACATAATCCTTGTAGCGCTCGAGGTCGCGCACATCGACGCGGGCGATCCAGTATCCCTTGGCCATTGTTGTCCCCTTTCAGCACATGTGTCACCGGTTTGCCGGCCAGAGCGCGGCGACCATTTCATTGAGGATTGCACGCGCTGCTTCCCGCGGTTCCGGTGCCTTGACGATCGGGCGGGCGACGACGAGATGGGTGGACCCGGCCTTCAGTGCATCCTTAGGCGTCATGACCCGCTTCTGGTCGCCCTTTTCGGCGCCCGTCGGGCGGATGCCGGGTGTAACGATCGCCATATCAGGGCCGACGATCTCGCTAACAGCAGCGGATTCCTCGGCGGAGCAGACGATGCCGCCCATACCGGCAGCACGCGCCTGTTCGGCGCGGCGCGCGACCAGTGCCTGCGGATCATATTGATAACCAGCCTCGACGAGGTCCTCGGCATCCATCGAGGTCAGCACGGTCACGCCGAGCAGGCAGAGGCCGGAGCCTTTCGCCGCCTCGACCGCGGCCTTCATCGCTTTCGGATAGGCATGCAGCGTCAGCATCGACATGCCCATCTTGGCGATGTTTTCGACGCCGGATGCGACCGTGTTGTCGATGTCGAGCAGTTTCATGTCCAGGAAGATCTTCTTGCCGCTGGCGGCAAGGTCGCGGGCAAATTCCAGCCCGCCGGCAAAGACGAGCTGGTAGCCGATCTTGTAGAAGAGAATGTCGTCGCCGAGCGTGGAAACCAATCTTTCCGCTTCGCCAATCGTTGGAACATCCAGCCCCACGATCAACCGCTCGCGTGCGTCCATCTCAATTCATCCCCGCCAGTCTTCGATGGGTGTCCAGTCGCATGATAAGCGGCGATCTGCAAGGCCGAAAGCATAGAGATTGCCACCGCCGCCCGGCTGATCTCCGTCGCGCACTATCGGCGTGCCCATCAGATGGCACTTGAGCAGCGTTCCGACGCCGCCATGGCCAACGAAGGCAATCGGTGCATTTTGATCATGCGAAGAGAGGATCGCTTCGACCGCCGAGACGATGCGGGCTTGCGCATCGACAGCTCGTTCCCAGCCTCTGAAGCTCTCCTGCGGATGGGCGAAGAACCAGTTGGCAGCCTCTTCGAACTTGTCCGGCGGCAGGAAGCCGGTAGCAGTACGATCATTCTCGTGCATGCCATGCACGATCTCGATTTTCGCACCCGAAGCTTCGGCAAGGATTTCCGCAGTCTCGATCGCTTTCGTCTCGTCGCTGGAGACGATGCGGGTCAGCCGATTCGCCCAGTCGCTCGACGCAGCCTTGCGGGCACGTTCGGCACCGATGTCGGAAAGACCCCATTTGGGAACGGGAACCTGGGGGTCGATCTTGACCTGCGGGTGAGTGATATAAAGTCCAAACATTTATCCGCGCCGATAGATCCAGAGTTGGGCTGGAGGAATATTGCGCACGATGAAATCAAAATGATGAATGCTGTAGCGATCGGGATTGGCGACGATTGGCGACACCGCACCATAGGAGATCTGCACGAATGGCCGGCCCGCCGGCATGCGGTCGAGCAGGTTTTCGAGAAGCGAGATGCGCGCCTGCATCGGGAAGTTCAGGAGCGGTATGCATGAGATGGCGCAATCGAACCTCTGATCCCGAAGTGAGCCGAGCGTCCTGTCGAGATCGAAAGCATCGCCGTTGACGAAGGTCACGCCTGGATAGAGGCGAAGGAGATGCTGGTAAAAGTCTGTCGAATATTCGATGGCGACGAGCTTTTCCGGTTTCACGCCATGGGCAAGGATCGCCTTGGTGATGGCTCCGGTGCCAGGGCCGAGCTCGAGGACAGGCAGGTCCGAATGCGGATCTGCGACACTTGCCATCTTGCGGGCGGTGATCGAGGAGGTTGGAATGATGGAGCCGACAGTCTTCGGCCCCTGCATCATGCCCTTGAAGAAGCGGATCTCCTCGTCAAACTTCCTGCCGAGCCGTTCCTTGAGCCGCAATGCCATACAATCCTCCCGTACCTGCCGTTCAACTTTCCCTTAATTGCAGGAGGGTGATGCAAAAACAAGAGGCCATGTCGCGATCAGAAAAGTTTCGACAATAAATGCGACGCGCGCTTAGACGCGCATCGGCATCAACACGTAGAGGGCGTCGTCACCGGCGGTGTCGCGCACGAGTGTCGGTGAACCGGCGTCCGCCAGCAGGAAGATCGCTTCGTCGCCGGAAAGCTGCGCGGTGATATCGAGCAGATACTTGGCGTTGAAGCCGATTTCCATCGGATCCGTATCGTAGCCGACGGCGACTTCTTCCGTAGCGCTGCCGGAATCCGGGTTGTTGACGGTGAGCAGCAGCTGACCATCGGAGAGCGCGAGCTTCACGGCGCGGCCGCGCTCGGAGGAAATCGTCGAGACGCGGTCGACGGCCTGGGCGAAGCTCGTGCAGTCGACGCGCATTTCCTTGTCGTTGTTGGTCGGGATGACGCGCTGATAGTCCGGGAAGGTGCCGTCGATCAGCTTCGAGGTCATGACGATGGAGCCGATGGTGATGCGGATCTTGGCGTCGGAGACTTCGACGGTGACGATCGCATCCGGCACATCGACGAGCTTCTGCAATTCTCCGACCGTCTTGCGCGGAATGATGATACCCGGCATGCCTTCCGAGCCGGAAGGCGCATCCACATCGGCGCGGGCCAGACGGTGGCCGTCGGTCGCGACGGCGCGGAGCTTCAGGTCGCCATTGCTTTCGATCGTGTGGAAGAAGATGCCGTTCAGATAATAGCGGGTTTCTTCGGTGGAGATCGCAAACTGTGTCCGGTCGATCAGCATCTTCAGGTCGCTTGCCTTCAGCTTGAAGGAGTGCGTGAAGGTACCGGCCGTCAGATCAGGGAAGTCGGATTCCGGCAGGCACTGCAGCGAGAACTTCGAACGGCCCGACTGGACATTCATCGAGCCCCCGTCCTGCGTGGTCGCGAGCAGGACTTCCGCGCCATCGGGAAGCTTGCGCACGATATCGTAAAGGAGATGGGCGGGAACGGTGGTGGCACCCGCCTGCTCGACATTGGCAGGCGTCGCTTCGGTAATTTCGAGATCGAGGTCGGTCGCCTTCATGTCGAGGCTCTGGCCGTCCGCCTTCAAAAGCACGTTGGACAGGATCGGGATCGTGTTGCGGCGTTCGACCACGCGATGCACGTGGTTCAGCGACTTCAAAAGGTTTGACCGCTCAATAGTAATACGCATGGGATGCTACCGCTTTCGACCTTTATTGTCCGGGCGCCTGCAAGCGCCGCGTCACTGCTTTCCCCTTTGGGAGAGGGGAGTGGACGGGCAAAATGGCAGAACTTTGCTGGCGATTGCAAGAGGTATGGCTGTCCACAGGCCTGCAAATGCCGTTTTGCAGTGCAATGCTCACAGAAATTGCGCCCCTTGTCGAAGTGACACCACTCGCCCATAAAGGGCAGAGCCCGGCGGGACGAAAGTGAGTGACATGACGGAAGAGACGACAGCGGAAACCGGCGCCCGGCGCGGCTTTCGCCTGCACAATATTGCGGTGCCGGCGCGCCCGCTCGAATCGGCTCTCTATCTCGTCGCCACACCGATCGGCAATCTCGGTGACATCACGCTGCGGGCGCTGGAAACACTCGCCGGTGCCGATGTCCTGGCCTGCGAAGATACCCGTGTTACCCGCGTTTTGCTTGATCGTTCCGGCATCCAGAATCGCCCCTTCGCCTATCATGAGCACAATGCCGATGAGGCCGGGCCGCGATTGCTGCAGGCGCTCGAAGCCGGCAAGTCGGTGGCGCTTGTCTCCGATGCCGGCACGCCGCTCGTTTCCGACCCCGGCTATCGGCTGGCGCAGCAGGCGATCGAGATGGGCTACCGCGTTATCCCCATTCCCGGTGCTTCGGCGCCACTTGCCGCCCTCGTCGGTTCAGGCCTGCCGAACGATGCCTTTCTCTTTGCCGGCTTCCTGCCGACCAAGGACAAGGCGCGCCGCGATCGGCTCGCGGAATTTGTAGCCGCACCTGCCACGTTGATTTTCTTTGAATCACCCCATCGCATTGGCGCGACGCTGCTGGCCGCTGCCGATGTGCTCGGCGCCGAACGCGAGGCGTCGGTCTGCCGCGAACTGACGAAGACCTATGAGGAATTCCGCCGTGGCACGCTTGCCGAGCTCGCAGCCCACTATGAAGAACATGACAATGTGAAGGGCGAGATCGTGCTGGTGATCGGCCCGCCGAAAAAGCGGGCCGCTACCGAAGCCGACGTCGACACGGTTCTCGCCGATCTCTCAAAAGACCTGCCGACTGCGAAGGCCGCAACCGAGGCTGCTCGCTTGACTGGTCTGCCGCGCAAGGTGCTCTACCAGAAGCTCCTCGACATGAAGGCGGAAAATGGCTGACGGCGAGGCGACGCTCCGCAGAAGAAAGGCGCTGCGCCGCGGCTGGACGGCGGAATATATTGCCGCCATTTTCCTGATGCTGAAAGGCTACCGTATTCTCGCCCTGCGGCACCGGACAAAGCTCGGCGAGATCGATATTATCGCCCGCAAGGGGGATCTGGCCGTCTTTGTCGAGGTCAAGGCGCGCGCCGACGAAATGGGCGCGGTGGATGCCGTCTCCTATGGCTCACAAAAGCGTATCCGGGCCGCAAGTGATCTCTGGCTTGCCCGTCAGCGGGACTATGCCCAGCTCTCACAGCGCTATGATATCGTTGCGATATTGCCGGGGAAGCTGCCCCGTCATTTCCCGGACGCTTTCTAGGGAGGCGCTAAATTCCGCAGGCGCCTAAAACTGGCGAACAAGCTTTCGTTAAAGTTTTAGCGTCTGCTTGAACGGGCTTTTATGACTCTTTTGCTATCCACAGCGCAGCTAGGGGTAGCAACTGGGGGTAATTCATGGCCTGGAAGATGATGCTTGCAACAGCCGCAGCGACGGCTGCGCGGTCGGTGCCTTATGCCGCGTTGAAGCCATCAGGCAAATCTTTCGTCGCGCAGGCAAGCGACCGGATGGTGCTGAAGCCGACGCCGATCAATCCGGATTGGATCATCAGCGGCAATCCGCAGGCGCGCACGGCGGAACACTCCCGCGGCCATGACGAAGCCTCGCTAACGGCGATCTGGGATTGCACATCAGGTGAATTCCGCTGGCGTTTCGGATGGGACGAGACGGTGATGATCCTCGAAGGCGAGGTGCACGTCACCACCGAAGACGGCCTAGAGCGTACACTGCAGGCGGGCGATGTCGCTTTCTTCGCCGGCGGCACCTGGGCGAACTGGCGGGTCGACAATTACGTCCGTAAGGTCGCCTTCCTGCGTAAGCCTTTCCCAAAGCCGCTCGCCATCGCCTACCGCCTGCGCAACCTCTTGCGCAACAGCGGCGGTACCGGCATCGCCGCCTGACAATAGCGCCCGCGGAAACATCCGAAGCCATTGATTGCCGTTGCGTTTGATGCCTGACCGACCTACATCTGGGCGTCATCAGCTCAAGGGACGGAAATGGCCAAGGTTAAGAACGTAGCGGTCCAGATGGACCATGTCTCCGGCATCAATATCGCAGGTGATTCCACTTTCGCCATGAGCCTCGAAGCGCAGGCGCGTGGCTACAATCTCTTCCACTACACACCCGAACGCCTGAGCTTCCGCGACGGCAAGCTCTATGCTTCCGTCGAGCCGATGGTGCTGCGCGACGTCAAGGGTGACTACTATGAGCTCGGTGCGCCCGAACGCGTCGACCTCTCGACCATGGATGTCGTTCTGCTGCGCCAGGACCCGCCCTTCGACATGGCCTACATCACCGCGACGCATCTGCTCGAACGAATCCATCCGAAGACGCTCGTCGTCAACGATCCGGCCTGGGTGCGCAACTCGCCGGAAAAGATCTTCGTCACCGAATTTTCCGACCTGATGCCGAAGACACTGATCACCAAGGATCCGGGCGAGATCCGCCGCTTCCGCGACGAGATGGGCGACATCATCCTGAAGCCGCTCTACGGCAATGGTGGCGCCGGCGTCTTCCATTCCACCAGGGATGACCGCAACCTGTCCTCACTGCTTGAAATGTTCGGCCAGCTCTTCCGCGAGCCCTTCATCGCCCAGCAATACCTGCCTGACGTGCGCAAGGGCGACAAGCGCATCATCCTCGTCAACGGCGAATTTGCCGGCGCCATCAATCGCGTCCCCGCCGAGCATGACAGCCGCTCCAATATGCATGTCGGCGGTCGCGCCGAGCCGACCGAACTGACGGCGCGCGAAAAGGAAATCTGCGAGCGCATCGGCCCCGCTTTGCGCGAACGTGGCTTCCTGCTCGTCGGCATCGATGTGATCGGTGACTACATGACCGAAATCAACGTGACCTCGCCGACCGGCATCCGCGAGGTGAAGAAGTTCGGCGGCGCCGATATCGCAAGCCTGTTATGGGATGCCATCGAGCGCAAGCGCAGCTAGGTAATTTTAGCAAAACCGTGCAGGGGTTATGCGCCCGGAGTTGTGTAGAAACAATGAGATAGAGAATTTCCGCGATTCGATGAAAATGGAAATGCGCTAAGTGTTCCGCCTTTGATCGCCTTCGTTCCGGCTTTACAACCGATCGCAATCTGATTGCAGCGGGTAGCTGAATTCGTTCGCTTATCGTTCTTGTTTTATTCCAAATTCCATGCCAGATTGTGACCGCCTTCATAGGTGGGGTGTAGAGGTTTCGGGGCAGGGCATGGTCGCACGCGTCAGCACGGTTGCGTTTCAGGGCATTGAAGGTGTGCCGGTCGAGGTCCAGGTCATGGTCGCTCCCGGCAAGATGGGAATCCAGATCGTCGGTCTGCCGGACAAGGCGGTTGCGGAAAGCCGCGAGCGGGTGCAGGCGGCCTTGCATGCCTCCGGCCTGGCGCTGCCGGCAAAACGCGTGACGGTCAATCTTGCGCCAGCCGATCTTCCCAAAGAGGGCAGCCATTTCGATTTGCCCATCGCTCTCGGCCTGATGGCCGCACTCGGTGCCATTCCGGCGGACGCTTTGTCCGACTATGTCGTTGTCGGTGAACTCAACCTCGACGGCACCATTGCCGCGATCGCCGGTGCGCTGCCGGCTGCAATCGGCGCCAATGCGACCGGAAAGGGCCTGATCTGCCCGGCTGAAAGCGGCTCGGAGGCCGCGTGGGCGGGTTCCGGGGTCGACATTCTGGCGCCGCGCAGCCTGATCGCGCTCGCCAATCATTTCCGTGGCACGCAGATACTCTCGCGTCCGGAGCCATCCATTCGCCCCAATGCAGCCAACCTTCCCGATCTCGCCGAGATCAAGGGGCAGGAAAGCGCCAAGCGGGCGCTGGAAGTGGCGGCCGCCGGCGGCCACAATCTGCTGATGGTCGGACCACCCGGCTCCGGCAAGTCGATGCTGGCGTCGAGGCTGCCCTCCATCCTGCCGCCGCTTTCGGCTGCGGAATTGCTGGAGGTCTCGATGATCCATTCCATCGCCGGCCAGCTTTCCGGCGGCAAGCTCTCGGACCGCAGGCCGTTTCGCACGCCGCACCATTCGGCGACCATGGCAGCCCTCATCGGCGGCGGCTTGCGCGCCCGGCCGGGCGAGGCTTCGCTTGCCCATCACGGCGTGCTTTTCCTCGATGAGTTTCCGGAATTTACGCCGCAGGCGCTCGATGCCCTGCGTCAGCCTCTGGAAAGCGGTGAATGCGTCATCGCACGCGCCAATCACCGGGTCTCCTATCCGGCGCGGATCCAGCTCATCGCAGCCATGAATCCCTGCCGTTGCGGCATGGCGGGCGAGCCCGGCCACACCTGTGCCCGAGGGCCGCGCTGCATGACGGATTATCAGGCCCGCATTTCCGGCCCGCTGATGGACCGCATCGATATCCGCATCGACGTACCGGCCGTTTCCGCCGCCGACCTCATCCGGCCGGCGGTGGCTGAAGCGAGTGCCGATGTCGCTCGGCGCGTTGCCCGCGCCCGTGACATCCAACGCGAACGCTATGCCGCTGCAGGTGCTACCGGTATTTCCACCAATGCCGGATGCTCCACCTCGATGATCGAGAAGTTCGCCGAGCCGGATGCGGCGGGATTGCAGTTGCTGCGCGATGCCGCCGACAAGATGAAGTTTTCGGCACGCGGCTATCACCGGGTGTTGAAGGTCGCCCGCACGCTTGCCGATCTCGACGGTGAGGAAACCGTGGGTCGGATCCATCTTGCGGAAGCGATCTCTTACCGCGTCGCCGGCGCGCGGCTGACAGCGGCGGCGTGAGGTTGGGTGATTAGTGAACGGTGATTAGTGAGTAGCGGCTCACAATCGGTGATTGGCCGGCCAAAGTGATTTGCGGCAGGCACTGAAGGCAGCCTCATTCATACTCACTACTCACGAATTCCCATCTCAGCTTCCCAACCCTTCAAACAACGCCGTCGAAAGATACCGCTCGGCAAAGGATGGGATGATGACGACGATGTTCTTGCCGGCATTTTCTGGACGGCGACCGACCTCGATTGCGGCCGTGAGCGCCGCACCTGAGGAAATACCGACGGGCACGCCTTCGAGCCTGGCGACGAGCCGCGCCAGCTGGAAGGCCTCGTCATTGCTGACCGTCACGACCTCGTCGTAGATGCTGGTATCGAGGATCTTCGGCGCGAAGCCGGCGCCGATACCCTGGATCTTGTGCGGGCCGGGCGTACCGCCTGACAGTACCGGTGAATCGCTGGGCTCGACCGCGACGACCCGGATATCCGGCTTGTGGCTCTTCAGCACTTGGCCGACGCCGGTGATCGTGCCGCCGGTGCCGATGCCGGCAACGAAGATATCGACCGTGCCATCGGTGTCGTTCCAGATTTCCTCGGCTGTCGTCTTACGGTGGATTTCCGGGTTGGCCGGGTTCTCGAACTGCTGCGGGATGACGGCATCGGGCAGCGAAGCGGCGAGTTCTTCGGCCTTGGCGATCGCCCCCTTCATGCCCTTCGGCCCCTCTGTCAGCACCAGCTCGGCACCGAGCAGCGCCAGCATCTTGCGGCGCTCGACAGACATCGTCTCCGGCATGGTGAGGATCAGCCGGTAGCCCTTGGCAGCCGCAGCGAAGGCAAGCGCGATGCCGGTATTGCCCGACGTCGGCTCGATCAGCACGGTCTTGCCGGGCGAGATCTTGCCCTGCGTTTCCAGGCTCTCGATCATGGCGACACCGATGCGGTCCTTCACCGATGCGATCGGATTGAAGAATTCCAGCTTGGCGAGGATATTGGCAACCACGCCCTTTTCCTTGGCGAGCTTGTCGAGGCGAACGAGCGGTGTGTCGCCGATTGTATCGGTGATGGAGGAATAGATGCGGCCGCGGCCCGGTTTGTGCGACATGGGTGCTCTCCCTTTGAAATCCATTCTGAAATCTGCGGAGAGAATAGGGTCAAAGTGGCGATGAGACCAGAGTGGCTTCATCCGCTGCTCGCTTGAGCCGGAGAAAAAATCCTTTGAAAACCATCCGTTGCCGAATGTTTATTTCAGGCTGCACGAGTGGCGATGAAGGCTGCCGTACCTGCCAGGATGCTGGCGGCGACGCGGTTCAGCGCCTGCAGTGCGCGTGGCCGCTTCAGCATCGTGCGGGCTCGTGATGCCAGCATCATGTAGGGAATGAGCACGATCATCAGAACCACGAAAGTGACGGCAAGCAGAATCAGATAGTCGCGCATGCCTATGCTGCCGAGATCGATCAGCGTCGGCACCAGCGCCACGTAGAACAGCATGGTCTTCGGATTGCCGAGCGTCACCAGCAGGCCGGACAGGAACGACATGCCGGCACTGCTGGATTTCTTCGCGGCGATATCCTGCGGCAGCAAGCCGGCGGTCCAAAGCTTCCAGGCGATGTACCCGAGATAGAGCGCGCCGGCGATCTTGATGACGAGGAAGATTTCGGTGAAGGCCTGCGCCACGAAGGCAAGGCCGAGGATGACAGCGGTGAGATAGGTCATGTCACCGAGCACGAGGCCGAGTCCCATGAAGAAGGTCTCGCGGAAGGTCGAGCCGAGTGCACGCGCCACGATCGCCGTGATCCCCGGGCCGGGAATGGCGGCGGCGATGAACAGGGCTCCGGCATAGGCGATCAGGACGGTAAGGCTCATCTTCGTATCCACTGGCTTGCGCTGCCTCTCTATAGGCGCGTGGGACAGGCTCCATCAATCGCCTGGCGCTGATCTGTCCATAACCATAAAGAATAGGTCGGCTGAACCATGATCTACTTGGAAACCGATCCGGCCTTGCTATTTTCCCCTTGCAAGCGGCCGCAGACACGGCCCGCCGCGGCTTCCTTCAGGCCGTCGGAGCAGAAGGTTTTCATCACCAAGGAGAGAATACATGTCGCCTACCTCAGCCGAAGCCCGCAGACGTTTGCCGCTCAAGACCCCTTCCGACCTGCCGACCAACGCGATTACCGATATCTCGGCTGCGCTGACCGCGCTGCTCGCCGATGTATTTACGCTTTATGTGAAGACCAAGAACTTCCACTGGCACATGTCCGGTCCGCATTTCCGCGATTATCATCTGCTGCTCGACGAGCAGGCAGAACAGATTTTCGACATGACGGATGAGGTTGCCGAACGCGCCCGCAAGATCGGCGGCACGACGCTGCGTTCGATCGGCCAAATCGCCCGCCAGCAGCGTATCCCGGACAATGATGCGGACTATGTCACTCCTGAGGACATGCTCTCGGAGCTGCGTGAAGACAACCTTCACCTCGTCTCCATCCTGCGTCAAGTGCATGAAGTCTGCGACGAACATAATGACGTTGCGACCGCCAGTCTGATCGAGAACTGGATCGACCAAAGCGAACGCCGCACCTGGTTCCTGTTCGAAACGACGCGCCAATCAAAGTAACGAGTAGGGCGAAGTAACAGCCTAGCTTCTTGTCGCCGGCAGGCGAACGAGCCTGCCCGGCGACCAGCCGAGATTCATACCGGCGGCGGCAAACAGAATGACCGCCGCCCCGGCGATCTGCATCGGCTGCAATGCATGGCCGAAGGCGAAGCGGTCGACCAGGATGGCGGCGACCGGATAGATGAAGGACAGAGCGCCTGTCAGATGCGTCGGCAGCTTCTGGATTGCGCCATAGAGCAGCACATACATGAGACCGGTGTGGATGACGCCGACGGTGATCAGGATCAGCCATGCTCCCATATCGACGGGCAGGTTCGTAAAATCGGTCATCGGCGCCAGCATGACGATGCCGGTCGAAACCTGGATCAGTGCGATCAGATGCGGCGGTGTACCTCGCAGCCATTTGGCGGCAAGTGCGGCCAGCGCATAGAAGAAAGCAGCACCCAGCGCCATTAGGATACCGAAACCATAGCTGCCGGAGACGGCATCGGCTTGCGGCTTCGCCTCGACGATAACAGCCATGCCGGCGAAGGAAAGACCGAGCCAGAAGAGCTTGGTGCCCGTGATTTTCTCGCCAAGAAAGAGCGCGCCGAGTGCAAGCAGCATGAAGGGCTGGGTGTTGTAGACCGTCGTCGCGATCGAGATCGAGGCGTGCGAATAGGAGGCGAACAGCAGCAGCCAGTTGGAAACGATGGCGATGCCGCCGAAGAGGGCGATGCCGAGCGAACGCAGGCTGATGACGCCGGGCCTCAGCAAGCCAAGGGCGGTGCAGATGACAAGGAGGGTCAGGGCGCCGAAAAAGCAGCGCCAGAAGACGACGCCGCTGACGGGTTGGCCGGACATGACGACGAACCATCCGATCGTTCCCGAGATCAGCATCGCTGCCGTCATCTCCGCTGTGCCTCTTCTGATATCGCCTTGCATCGCCATCTCCGTTCGTTAGCGGAAATTGTATTGCGGCATCGCAGCATTTTCTATAAGATAAGAAAGGGAAAGGCTGGATAAACCTAATCTTGTTAGGAGTTTTTGCCATGTTGGCTAACGAGATGCAGGCAGTCGACGATATTGACCGCGCAATGATAGAGGCGCTGGCAGGAAATTCGCGTATTTCTCTAAAAGAGCTCGCTCAGGCTGTAGGCCTTTCTTCGCCGAGCGCAGCGGAGCGCCTGCGGCGGCTCGAGGAACGTGGGGTCGTGACGCTTTTCACCATCCATCTCGATCCGGCGGCGATTGGCTATCCCCTTCAAGCCATTGTGCGAGTGCGCCCCCTGCCCGGCCAGCTCCACATCGTCGAGCGCATCATCCAGGACACGCCCGAATTCATTGAATGCGACAAGGTCACGGGAGACGATTGTTTCATTGCCCGCCTCGTCGTCCGCTCTATGGGGGAGCTCGACAGCATTCTCGACAAGGTGGCCGAGCGGGCGGAAACCAATACGTCGATGATCAAGTCCTCGCCGGTCAAGCGCCGGCTTCCCCCGCTGATACGGAAAAAATAGCCTCAGAAATCCGCCATTGGCGAGAGCATTGCGGGGTGATCGAGGCTCACCTCTTCCATCCCGCGCAGCATCAGCCGCGTTCCACCTTCGTAAGGCAATGCCTTGCCGGACCAGCCGAGCCTGTCCGGACGAAAGAGCGTTTCGACTGTCGTTGCCTCTACGCCGAGACCGGCAAGGATTGCGGCAAGCGGAGGAATTTCAGTCGCAATCACATCGAGAAGAACGAAGTGACCGGCTGCGGGCATCTTCCAGGCGATGACGGCCTTGCTCTCTTCCAGATAGCTGAGGCGGACATCGGGATCGAACTGCGTGTTGATGAGGAACATCGCCGGGCTGCTGGCGACGGCGAGCGTCTCCGAAATCGGCTTGCGGTTCGCCAGCAAGTCCTGAAGCAGAGCAAGATCACCGGCATCGCGCGGCTGCAGCGATCGCGATGCTGCGGAGCCTGCAGGGGCGGGTGCAGGGCCGGCATATTTATGAAGAGGCAGCGAACGGAAACCGTAGGGCTCGTAGAGATCAGGCTTGTCCGTATAGAGGATGACCGCTTCGAAGCCCTGCGCCTCGCACCAGCCCAGAGCCTTGTGCGTCACATCGCGGTACAGGCCGCGGCCACGCCACGGCGGACGGACCGCGCCAGATTGAAGTCCGGCCGCGTTGACCAACCTGCCATTGAGGACGAAAGGCATGGCGAAAGCCGAGAGATTGGCGGCAAGCACGCCTCCCTCGGTAAACCAGCCGAAGGGCATGCTGGTCGGATCCGCGCCGCCGAGTTCGCGCAGCGGATCGATATCGATGCCGAATGTATCGTCGAGGAGGGAGACGAGAGCGGCCCAGCCCGCCGGATCGCTGAAATAGTCCTGTCGGAATCTGAGGCCGGTCGTCTCAGTGGCGCTCATACGCCTGTCGAGCCGAAGCCGCCGGCGCCGCGCGCGGTTTCGGTCGCCTCGGAGACTTCGGCGATGCGAGCCTGGATGAACGGCGCAATTACCATCTGCGCGATGCGCATGCCGCGCGTGATGGTGAAATCCTCCTCGCCATGATTGACGAGAATGACCTTCACTTCGCCGCGATAATCGCTGTCGACCGTGCCGGGTGCATTGAGGCAGGTGACGCCGTTCTTGGCCGCGAGGCCGGAACGCGGGCAAACCTGGCCCTCGAAACCTTCAGGGATTTCGAAGACGAAGCCGGTCGGAACGAGCGCGCGTTTGCCGGGCGCCAGCACCAGCGGCTTGTCCTCGTCGATGGCCGCGCGCAGGTCCATGCCGGCTGCACCGCGCGTTTCATAGGCGGGCAGATCGAGGCCCTGGCCGTTCGGCAAACGGATCAGATTGAGGGTTGGGCGAGTATCGGTGTGAAGGATCATGCGGCATTACTTCGCGCCTCGTGTCGCAAGGTCAATTGCAATGGCGCGCTTTAATCGCTAGATACGCGGCAATTCCACAGGATTCACACTATGGCCGAAAGTCTCGCCGAGGCGGTCTCCCGCCGCCGCACATTCGCTATTATCGCTCACCCGGACGCGGGCAAGACGACGCTCACCGAAAAGTTGCTGCTGTTCGGCGGCGCCATCCAGCTTGCTGGTGAAGTGAAGGCGAAGAAGGACCGCATGCAGACCCGCTCGGACTGGATGAAGATCGAGCGCGAGCGCGGAATCTCGGTCGTCACCTCGGTCATGACCTTCGAATATGAAGGTAATGTCTTCAATATTCTCGATACGCCCGGTCACGAAGACTTCGCCGACGATACCTACCGCACGCTGACGGCGGTCGACGCCGCCGTCATGGTCATCGACGCCGCCAAGGGTATCGAGCCGCGCACGTTGAAGCTCTTCGAAGTCTGCCGCATGCGCGACATTCCGATCATCACCTTCATCAACAAGATGGACCGCGAAAGCCGGGATCCCTTCGAGATCCTGGATGAGGTCGAGGAAAAGCTGGCGCTGGACACGGCCCCGGTCACCTGGCCGATCGGCCGCTCCAAGACCTTCTGCGGCTCCTATCATCTCAAGGAAAACACGGTGCGCGGCTCCGATACGGAAGTCGAGGTCACCGCCGTCAACGGTCCGCAGAGTGTCGCCGGCCGGCTGCCGGAAAACGAGCGCGATGCCTTCATCGAAGAGGTCGAGCTGGCGATCGAAGCCTGCCGTCCCTTCGACCGGAAAGCCTTCCTCGAAGGCCATATGACGCCGGTCTTCTTCGGTTCGGCGCTGCGCAATTTCGGTGTGCGCGACCTTATTAACGCGCTCGGCGAGTTCGCGCCGCCACCGCGCGACCAGACGGCCGATATCCGCACCGTGCATGCCGCCGAAGACAAGATGACGGCCTTCGTCTTCAAGATCCAGGCGAACATGGACCCCAATCATCGCGACCGTATCGCCTTTGCCCGCATCTGCTCCGGCAAGCTGGAGCGCGGCATGAAGGCGCGCCTTGCGCGCACCGGCAAGCAGCTTGGTCTCACCGCGCCGCAATTCTTCTTCGCCTCGCAGCGCCAGCTCGCCGATACGGCTTTTGCCGGTGACGTGGTCGGCATTCCGAACCACGGCACGCTGCGTATCGGCGATACGCTGACGGAAGGCGAAAGCCTGGTTTTCCAGGGCGTGCCGAACTTCTCGCCGGAAATCCTGCGCCGCGTGCGTCTGGAAGATGCCATGAAGGCCAAGAAGCTGAAGGAAGCCCTGCAGCAGATGGCTGAAGAAGGCGTGGTCCAGCTCTTCCAGCCAGAGGATGGGTCGCCCGCCATCGTCGGCGTCGTCGGCGCGCTGCAACTCGACGTGCTGAAGGAACGCCTGATGGCCGAATACGGCCTGCCGGTCTCCTTCGAAATGTCGCGCTTCTCCGTCTGCCGATGGATTTCGTCCGACCAGGCTGCCGAACTCGACAAATTCCTGACCGTCAAGCGCGGTGATATCGCCCGCGATCTGGATGGCGACCCGGTCTTTCTGGCGCAGGATGGTTTCTCGCTGCGCTACGAGGCGGAGCGCTATCCGGCGATCAAGATGGTGGCGATCAAGGAATATCACGCGGCCAAGGCCGCCTGATCACCCGCCAGCCGTTCGGCGAGGAACTCGACGAACGCCCGCACGGACGGTAATTGTCCGCGCCGATGCGGCATGAGGATCGTCGTGCTGATGCTGCCCGCCGTCCAGCCGGGCAGAAGGCGCACCAGCCGGCCATCACCCAGCGCGTCGTGGCAGACGGAGGTAGGCGGAATGGTAATGCCCTGCTGGCGCCGTCAAACTGGTGAGGCAGCCAGATCACCGAGGAAATCGTCGCACCAGCGCGAGACATCGTGCCTCAGAAGGTGGTCCATCATCCGCCGCCAGCGGTCGCGGCGCTCATCGAGCGGCATATTGAGCCCGCGCGCTAGAGCATTGGACGTGCCGACAATGTCGTAGGGATTGACGAGCAGGGCGCCGTTCAGTTCGCGCGCCGCGCCGGCAAAGCGGGAAAGAACCAGCACGCCCGGATCGTCGGGGTTTTGTGCGGCAACATATTCCTTGGCGACGAGGTTCATGCCGTCGCGCAGCGGCGTAACGAGGCCGACCTTGGCGAGCCGGTAGAGGCCGGCGAGCACCGGTCGGCTGACGGAGCGGTTGATATAGCGGATCGGCACCCAGTCGACCGTGCCGAGCGCGCCGTTGACGCGGCCGGCCTGTTCGGCGACCATCCGCTGCATCGCTTCATATTCCGGCACTTCCGAGCGGGATTTCGGGGTTATCTGCAGATAGGTCACCTTGCGCTGGTGCGCCGGATTGTTGGTGACGAAATGCTCGAACGCATCGATGCGCTGGGTGATGCCTTTTGAATAATCCAGCCGGTCCACGCCGATGATCAGGCTGCGATCCTCGATGCTATGGCGGGCCTTCAAGACCATGCTATGGCTGTCGGCTCTCTTTGCAAATTCAGCGAAGGCGGCAGTCTCGATGCCGATCGGATAGGCCCCGCCGCGGAACAGGCGCTCGCCGGCGGTAAAACGCCCTTCGCCGATCATGTCGCCCATCCCCTCGCGGCGCAGGCAGCCTGCGAAGTTTTCCAGATCGTGATCGGTCTGGAAGCCAACGACGTCATAGGCAGCAAGCCCTCTCATGATTTCCTCGTGAACGGGCATGGCAAAGAGCACGTCTGCCGGCGGCCAGGGAATGTGCAGAAAAAAACCGATCCTGTTCCTCAGCCCCATCTGCCGAAGCTCGGCGGCGAGTGGAATGAGATGATAATCGTGGACCCAGATGACGTCGTCCGGCTCGATCAACGGCGCTAGCCGATGAGCGAAGAAGCGGTTGACGCGGAAATAGCCGGCCATCTCCGTGCGCCCGTATTCCGCAAGGTCCAGCCGGTAATGACAGATCGGCCAGAGCATGCGGTTGGCGAAGCCGAAGTAATATTCGTCGACATCCTTGGATGTCAGGTCGGTGAGCGCATAAGTGATGTTGCCGCGTTCCTCGATTGAAAGCGGACCGGGTTCACTCTCGTCGCTGATCTTTCCCGACCAGCCCATCCAGATGCCGCCGCGTTTCTCAAGTGCGGCTTCCAGCGCAACGGCAAGCCCACCAGCGGACGCGGCCCCTTTTTTCTCCGGAACAGGGACGCGGTTGGAGACGACGACAAGGCGGCTCATGACAAATTCCTTTCATTAGAAATAACTGCAATTCAGTCAGCTGGCAAAATGCGCGATGATTTTACGGACCGCTTCCGCGGAAGGCAGGGTGCCGCGCGCGGCAGTCCCTGCAGATGGTGGCCCGACGCGGACGGAATATCCGCCGAGCTGGTTCGCCACGCCGAACATCGCCTCGTCTGTCAGGTCATCGCCGATGGCGATCGGATGACGGCCATTGAATGGCGGAGTTGCGAGAAAGCTCTCCAATGCATCGCCCTTGTTGGCTCTGGCCGGACGGATTTCGAGAACCATCTTGCCGCGCTGCAGCGTCCAGTCCGGTCCCGCGCGGTTCATGAAACGCTGCATCACCTCCGCAAGTTCCGCCTGCCGCGCCGGCGCAAGGCGGAAATGGGCGGCGACGGCCGCGCCCTTGTCCTCGATGAGAATGCCGGTCCAGCCTGCCGTCTCCGCCCTCAGTTCGATCTTCAGCCTCTCGAATTCGGCTGTCGGCTCCACCTTGAAGATGCTGCCGTCAGGGCCGCGGCGCTCGGCGCCATGCAGGCCGGCGATGGGAAACTGGAAGGGGGCGAAGAGGCGGTCGGCATAGGAGAGGCCTCTGCCCGTCACCAGCGCCAGTGCGCCGCCGAGCTTCTGCGACAGCGCGTCGAGCTGCGCCGGAAGCAATGGCGGCACGAATATCTCATCGGGCGTCGGCGCGAGATCGAGGAGCGTGCCGTCGATATCGAGAAAGAGGGCACCGTCTTGGAGATATGAAGAGAGCGTGGAGAGGGTTTCATCCTGCTGGGAAGCGCCGCCGCCGGATGGCGGAGCTTCTGATAGCTGATTGCGGTTTGCCATGTCCGGGAAACTAGGTCAGCCCGGCCCTCCGGCAACCCTCAACCACCTTCAATCCGCCGGAGGACTGGCGGGACGCTCGGCATAAAAGGCCTTTGCATCCGCCGTGAAAGCGGCGCGCTGGCCGGCGGTCGTATAGAACATGTGGCCGCCGCGATAGAGCTTCAGTGACACGCGATTGTCCGCAAGCGACGGCGGAAGATGATCGACCACGTAGCGGCTGACGCCGTAGGGTGTCACGAGATCGCTGTAGCCATGGGCGATCAGTAGCTGGAAGGACGGGTTGGTAGCGAGCATCTGCCTGATGTCGTCGGTGGCGCTTGCCTGGAAACGTGAACCGCCGCCGCGGCCGCTGCCCCACTCCCAGCGCTGGCTGATATCGTTCTCGAGAAGGGTGTAGGTCATCTCTGTCTTGAAGCCGAGTTCGTTGCGGGCATAGTCGGCAAAGGCGCCGCCATAGGCGCGGGCGAACCCGTCGAGGATTGGGTCGTTGCCGCGGTCCTGATCGGATTCCGGGTAGGGATCAGGTGTTGCGAAGGAGGCGTCATAGGGGCTCATCACTTCGCCGCCCTGCTGGCCGGAATGCTTGACGAAAACATCGCCGAGGAAGCCGCGATTGCGGATAACGACATCCTGCGGAATGCCGGTGAGGCTGGAGATCTTGCTGTAGAAGGCTGCTGCCCCATCGCCCGTCGGTGCGGGGCCGGCAAGCGTTGTGAGATACTCGCCAAGCGCAAAACTCTCAGCGTCGCGCTGGCCGGATTCGCTGAAGCTCTTGCGCCGGTCGGCTTCGGCGGCTGCCAATGAGGGGAATTCCAGTGCGGCACCCAGCGCGAACTGGTCGGCATTGAACATCAACTGCCCTTCGAGCAGCGGCGACAACATGACGGTGCCGGCGATGATGATGCCCTGGCTTTCCTGCAGCGAGGACGCCACTTTGGCGGCGCGGAACCCGCCATAACTTTCGCCGAGCAGGTATTTCGGCGAATTGGCGCGGTTGTTATGGGCGATGTAAAGCGCGATCGTCTTCGCCATCGTCTGCGCGTCAGTGCCGACCTTGTAATAGTTCGAGGCGTCGTCGGCCTTCACCGTGCGGCTCCAGCCGGTGCCGATGGGATCGATCAGCACGAGATCGGTGAAATCGAGCCAGCTATGCGTGTTATCGACGAGCTTGGCATTTGCGCCGTCACGACCATCGGGACCGAAATCCAGCACCTTCGGGCCGACGAGGCCGAGATGCAGGAATGCGGAAGCCGCACCCGGCCCGCCATTGAAGGCGAAGGTGATCGGCCGGTTTGGCCCGGTATCCTTGGCGACATAAGCAGTGTAGAAAATTGCAGCGTTCTGCCCACCATCCTGGCCAAAGAGATCGAGCGTGCCGGCGGTCGCAGTGTAGGCGATCTTGCGCCCATCGGCTGCCGTAAGCACGTGTTCGGTGACGGAATCGGCTGGCAATAATTTGAGCATGCCCGCGCGTGCCGAATCCTGTTGGGCTGGCGCGGGGCGCTCACTGGGCTCCTGCGCGAAGGCAAGGGACGGCCCGAGCGTGGCAGTCAGCGCGGCGAAGAAAAGCAGGGATCGGAAGCGCAAGTATATCTCCTCCGGCGGGTGCGGGATGCGGTTGAGATAGGGTAGCAGCCGCATCTCTTCGATGTGCATCAAGAGATGGTGATGTGCAAGTGAGCCTGGCTCATTCGCCCTTCTCGATGGTACGCGTATTCACATGCAGCGCCCGTCCTGCCTGCCACCCGTTGAAGGCCGCACCAAGGCCGAGCGCAACGAAAAGCACTGCGCACCAGGCAAAGCTTCCCGTCCAGCCGCGGATCAGTCCGACGATGAACGGGCCGATTGCGGCGAGCAGATAGCCGACGCATTGCGCCATGCCGGAAAGGTGAGCGGCGACATGCGGATCGCGCGAACGCAGCACGATGGTTGTCATCGCCGCAGCAATGAGCCCGCCCTGGCCGATCCCCTGCAGGACAGCCCAGACCCAGACGGAAGAAAGTGGTGCGAAGAGCAGACCGAGAAGTGCTGCGACGGAGAAAGCGCAGAGCGTCACATTGATAAGGCGCTGGTCTTTACCGCGCACGGCAATGTGCGGCACGACGAGGCAGGCGGCCGCCTGCACCATGACGGATGCGGAGACGATGCCGCCAGCCGTAACGCCATCAAGCCCGCGCTCACGCAAGATCGGCACCAGCCAGCCGAAGACGCAATAGGCGAGTGCCGACTGCAGGCCCATGAAAAGCGTGACCTGCCAGGCGAGCTTGTCCCGCCATAGCCCTTCGACGCGAAAACCGCTGCGCCGCGGCTGTCGACCGCTCGCAATGACCTGCGGCAGCCAGATCAGCCCAGTGACGAGAACGGGCAAGGCCCAGACGGCGAGCGCGCCTTCCAGCGAGCCGCCAAGTGCATGTTCGATCGGCAGCGTCAGGCCGGCAGCACTTGCAGCACCTGCGCAGAGCGCCATCGTATAGAGGCCGGTCATCAGAGCCGCATTCGCAGCGAAGTCGCGCTTTACCAGTCCGGGCAGCAACACGTTGCCGACGGCGATCGCAGCACCCGCAAGTGCGGTGCCGAGAAAAAGCAGCGGAATGGAAGAAAGGCCGCGCAGTGCCGTGCCGAGGGTCAGCAGCAGGAGTACGCCAAGCAGTGTCCGTTCCGAGCCGATGCGCTGGGCAAGTCGCGGAGCCAGCGGTGAAAAGGCGCCGAGGCAGACGACAGGAAGCGTCGTTAGAAGACTGGCGCCGAGTGGCGACAGGCCGAGCTCGATACGGATTTCCGGCAGAAGGGCGGAAGCGCTGGAAAACAGCGGCCGCAGATTAAACGCGATCAGCACGAGGCTGGCACCGAGTAGGAAGCGGGCAGTCATGCTCTGCTTCTGCGGCGGCAGCGGTGCCGGCACACTGTCGATTTCGGCATCGATCATCGTCTCGTCGACGGCGTCGAGCGCGGCATTCTGTATGGACATGGTCATGAAAGAAGCATCCGGTCGAGGGCGGAAAGGACAGGCGCCATGAAGTCGCGCACGGCTGCATCGGCCTTGCCGGGATCGCCGGTCTCGATGGCGTCGACGATCGCCTGATGTGCCTGCATGTCGGGCTCGGGGATCGCCTTATCGAGTGTGGCGGCAATGGTCTCTGCGATCGAAGTGGAGAAGAAATCATAGATCTCGATCATCGCCCGGTTGCCGGAGGCGGCGATGACGGCCTTGTGGAAGGCAAGGTCGCGTTCGATGAAGCCTGCCGGATCGCCGCCTTCATAATTGCCACGCTCGGCAAGCAGCACGCGAAGCCCGGCGATGGCGTCGGGCGTCTTGCGGATGGCGGCCAGACGTGCGCCTTCGACATCGAGCGCGCAGCGCGCCTCGAACTGGTCGCGCAGGCTGGCGCGCCGCGCCATGGTGAGCGGCAGGCTGTTATCGGTGATCGAGAGCACATAAGTGCCGGAGCCCTGTCGCGTTTCCAGGAGGCCTTGCGAGACGAGAACGCGCACGGCTTCGCGCACCGTACCGCGACTGACCGACAGCATAGCCGAGAGCGAGGCTTCGTTCGGCAGTTTCTCGCCGACAGCCCAGCGCTTGGCGAGGATCTCGCTGCGGATCGCTTCGCTGGCCGTGTCGGCAAGATTGGTCTTGCTGAGAGGTTGCATGTGCATTATTCATAAAGTCATCCGATGACTTTATGAATAATGCTGTTCCTCTTGAGCGTCAATGGCTCAATGAAGGCAATAAAAAAAGGGCCGCTTTCGCGACCCTTTCCATGAGGTTTGGCCTGTAATTGGCCGGACCGTCTTATGCGGTCCCAGGAAGGCTGGGTTTAGAACGAGGGCTGCCTCGCTTTCATCACCACTTCCATGCCCATTACGAGGTCCGAAAACTCATTAGACATTGGATCACCTTCCTTTCGTTACGTTGACGATGATCTAAAAGTAGGCTGATTCCCCTGAGATGCAAGAGGAAAACGCGTGGCTGCCTTTTAGCCGGAATCTGGATATGTCGTTCAGTTATCTGATTTTCTGTCGTTGCGATCACGCAAATCCATATCGTTTTTGCGGAAAGTGATCTTGGCCGGCGTCAAGAATTCGTCATCTTCGTCTTGCAAATCGGGTGGCTGTTAAGCCGTTGTTAGCCGTAGGATTCGACAATCCAAGACGTTTTCAGCATTTCAGCCGCGGCAGGCGGCGGGCCGGAGCAAGAGCATGTGTCGCTGGGCAGCCTATCGCGGAGACCCCCTCTATCTGGAGGAGCTGGTATCTTCGCCCGCCCATTCCCTGATCGAGCAATCCCATTGCGCCACCCGCGCCAAGACGGCGACGAACGGCGATGGCTTCGGCATTGCCTGGTATGGTGACCGACCGGAGCCGGGCCGCTACCGCGATATCCTGCCGGCCTGGTCCGACTGCAATCTGAAGAGCCTTGCGCGGCAGATCCGCTCGCCGCTTTTCCTTGCCCATGTGCGGGCCGCGACCGGCGGCGGCACGCGGCGCGACAACTGCCATCCCTTCACGCATGAAACCTGGTCCTTCATGCATAACGGCCAGATTTCCGGTTTCGAGCGTCTGCGCCGGCCGATGGAAACCATGCTGGATGACGAGCTCTTCAACGCCCGCACCGGCACGACGGATTCCGAGCTCCTGTTTCTTCTCGCTCTGCAGTTCGGTCTTCGGGATGCACCGATCGCTGCCATGGCGCAGACCATCGCTTTCGTCGAAGGCCTGGCGGAAGGTATTCTGGGATCCGTGCTGCTGCGCTTCACCGCTGCCTTCTCGGATGGAAAGTCTCTTTACGCGGTCCGCTATGCTACTGACCGCAAAGCGCCGACCCTCTATGGATCGCCGCTTGCCAAGGGCTACTGCCTCGTGTCGGAGCCGCTGAACGATGATGGCGATGCGTGGCAGGAAATTCCCGATGGCAGTGCCGTGACCGTCGGCGTCGACGGTTTGGAGATCACGGCTTTCCAGCCCGAAAAGCGTGCATCCGCAAGATTGGAGCCCGTCTCTATTCCCGCATGAGCCGCTCGGCGATCAGCGCGGCCAGCCGCTCTGCCACTTCATCCTTGGAAAGATCGGGCCATTGTTCGATACCGTCGCGGCGGATGAGTTTTACGCTGTTGCGCGTCCCGCCCATGATGCCGGTCGATGGTGAAACGTCATTGGCGACGATCAGGTCCGCACCTTTGCGCTCAAGCTTCAGCTTGGCATTGGCCTCGACATCCTGTGTCTCTGCGGCAAAGCCGATCACCAGTTTCGGCCGCGTCGTATGATGACCGACGGTCTTGAGAATGTCGGGGTTCTCCGTCAGCGCCAGCGTCGGAATGGATTCGCCCGGATGTTTCTTGATCTTCTGATCGGCAGCCGAGGCAACGCGCCAGTCGGCAACAGCAGCCACCATCACGGCGACATCGGCGGGGAGGGCGGCAAGCACCGCATCGCGCATCTCCTCGGCTCGTTCGACAGGCACCACCCTGACACCGACGGGATCGGGAATGGTCACGGGACCGGACACCAGCGTTACATCGGCGCCGAGCCGCGCAAGTGCCGCGGCAATGGCATGCCCCTGCCGGCCCGAGGAGCGGTTGGCGATGTAGCGTACCGGATCGATCGGCTCATGCGTCGGGCCTGATGTGACGATCGCCCGCTTGCCGGCAAGCGGCTTCGGACCGTCATGGAGAAGAGCTTCGGCAGCAGCGACGATCTCCAGAGGCTCGGCCATCCGGCCCGTGCCCGCTTCACGGCTTTCCGCCATCTCACCGGCCATAGGGCCGATGAAGCGGATGCCGTCCCGCCGCAAGGTCTCGACATTGCGTTTTGTCGCCGGATGCGTCCACATTTTCGGGTTCATCGCCGGTGCCGCAAGCACCGGCCGGTCGGTGGCGAGCAGCACGGTGGAGGCGAGATCGTCGGCAAGGCCATGCGCCATCTTCGCCATCAGGTCGGCGGTGGCGGGCGCAATCAGCACCAGGTCACAATCGCGCGCCAGCCGGATATGGCCAACATCCTGTTCGTCCTGGCGGGAAAAGAGGTCGGTGAAGACATGGTCGGCTGCCAATGCTCCAACCGCCAGCGGAGTCACGAACTCCTGCGCACCCCTTGTCATGATCGGGCGCACGGAAGCGCCGCGTTCCCCCAGGCGTCGGATGAGATCGAGGCTCTTATAGGCCGCGATGCCGCCCGAGATGATGAGGAGGATGCGTTTGCCGCTGAGAGTCATGTTTTTCCCTGCCGCTTCTCTGAACGGGTAAGACCCTAAGCCTTTGGCGGAAAACATGCAATCACCGGCGCTCAGGCGTGTTTGACCCGCTTTGCCGTGAAGATCGCGATCGCCATGCCGACGCCGATCAGCTGCAGGATCGCGCCGCCGGCCTCGGCTACGGTCGGCATGCGCTGCTCGAACAGGAAGCCATAAAACAGGCCGAAGACGGTTTCCGCAACGATCAGCTGCGCAGCAAGCGCCAGCGGCAGAAGGCGCGAGGCAATCATCCAGCACAGCGTGGCAAGCCACGAGCCGGCAATGCCCATGATTGTCGCCCACAGCACGAAGTGAAAGGTCTGCGAACTGGTGAAGCTGACAGTCTCCCCGAGCGAGGTGAAGGGCAGGAGGACGAGTGCGCCGATGCCGGCGCCGATCCCCTGCAAGGCGGTCCAGTGCATGGCGCTTGGCGCATCCTGCGACTGCATGACCGCAGCGCTCATCATGCCATAGGCGACCCAGAGCGCCAGTCCGATCAGCGCGGCGACGATGCCGAGGAGGATTTCCGGCTGATCGCTGGCGGATGTCGTGGCGAAGATCGAGACATTCACCCAGCCGATGCCGACGCCTATCAGGATCAGCGGTATTGCCAGTGTTCTCCAGTCGATGGACCGGTCCTTGAGATTGGCGATGATGGCAAGCAATCCAGGCATCGTGCCGATGACGAGCGGTGGAATGGCGGTGCCTGCGTAACGCACGGCATAGGAAATACTCATGAAGTAGCCGACATAACCGATGCTGCCGAGCGCAATGCCGGTCAGAACAAGCGACCGCCGCAAACCCACCGGACGAAAGCGCGGATTGATCATCAGGATAAGGCTGACGACGGCAAAAAGCCCGTAGCGTGCCACCGTCAGGTCGATCGCCGTATAGGGCGCGACGACGCGCGGGGCGACGAAGCTCAGCCCCCATAGCGCGCAGGTGGCAAGACCGCACAGGATGCCGATCAGCATGTGAAACTCCGAAGAGGTGGGGACCGGGCTCCGGGAGAAAGGGATCGGGAGCTGTCACGGAAAGATGTTGTCTAGCCCGATATGCCCTATCACGCGGTTAAAAAGGGCCTACCTGCGACATGGCCAGGGCGGGTTTGGCAAACAGGATTTTATTACTGCTTTAAAGTCACTAATCATGTGACTGAAGCGCACTTCAGTCACAGACCGTGTAGCAGCATAGTGGTGCCAACCCAATATAGGAGTTGCTCCCCATGTTTGCTGTAACCGGAATGACAGGCCAGGTGGGCGCCGCTGTTGCCGACCATTTGCTGAAGGATAATGCGAAGGTCCGCGCCGTCGTCAGAAATCCCGAAAAGGCGGCCGGCTGGAAAGAGCGCGGCTGCGAGCTGGCTGTCGCCGACATGAATGACGCCACATCGCTGGCATCAGCCTTCAAGGGCGCAGAAGCGGTTTTCCTCGTCATCCCGCCGCTCTTCGACCCGACGCCGGGCTTTCCGGAAGTGAGGGACATGCTTGCAACGCTGAAGACTGCGCTCGGGGCGGCAAAGCCCGGAAAGCTCGTTTGCCTGTCGACGGTCGGCGCGCAGGCGACGCAGCCGAACCTGTTGAGCCAGCTTGGCATCGTCGAGAAGGAGCTTTCGACGCTCTCCCTCCCGGTCGCCTTCCTGCGCGCTGCCTGGTTCATGGAAAACGCCGCCTGGGATGTGATGCCGGCCCGCGAAAACGGCGTCATCCCGAGCTTCCTGCAGCCGCTCGATCGCGCCGTGCCGATGATCGCCGTGGACGATATTGGTGTGCTCGGTGCGAAGATGCTGCGCGAGGATTGGCAGGGCGTGCGTGTCGCCGAGCTGGAAGCGCAGGAGCGTGTCAGCCCGGCCATGATCGCCGCTGCCTTCACCAAGGCGCTCGGCAAGCCGGTGACGGCGGAGATCGTACCGAAGGGAAGCTGGGAAGAGCTGTTCCGTGCCCAGGGCATGAAGAACCCGGAACCGCGTATGCGCATGCTCGATGGTTTCAATGAAGGCTGGATCGACTTTGAGGGCGGTCGTGAGAAATCGCAGAAGGGCACAACGTCAATCGAAACGGCGATCCGCCGTCTCGTCGACGGCGCATGAACGAGAAGGCCGCGGTGGGAGGAACCGCGGCCTTCTCATATCTACGAGATAGGCTTCACCCTCAGGTGCGAGCGCCGACGACGACCGTGGCGCCTTCAGCCGCAAAGAGTTTGGCGGTAACACGGCCGATACCCGAGCTTGCGCCAGTGACGATTGCTACTTTGTTGATCAGACGATTCATTGTTCCATCTCCTGAATTTCGGTTGGATCGGGGTGGCCGCCGGTTTCGATGGGTGGAAGATGGCATTCTTTCTTCGTTCGGATTAGTCTCCTAAATACGGAGCTCGAATTCGGAAAAGCCGAACGATGATTAAGATTGAGGGTATTGCGGCTTTTGTCGCGGTGGTGGAGGCCGGCTCGGTGAGCGAGGCCGCCCGACGGCTGCGCCTGTCTAAATCCGTCGTCAGCGAGAGACTGGCGGAACTGGAGAAGACACTGGGCGCCATGCTTGTCCACCGCACCACGCGCAAGCTGACCTTGACGGAGGATGGAGCCGCCTTTCTGGAGCGCGCCGCACGCATCGTCCGCGAAATGGAAGATGCCGAGGCCGACATGGCGGAGCGCCGCGGCACTCTGTCAGGCCCGCTACGCATCGCCGCCCCCGTCACGTTCGGCCGCCTGCATCTCGGCCCAGCGCTCTATCCATTTCTGAAGGCGCACCCGCAGATCGCGCTGACGCTCGATATGGACGATAGGCGAGTCGATCCGGCATCGGACGGATATGACGCGATCATCCGCCACGGTGCCATCGCAGACTCACGACTGATCGCCTGGAAGCTCGCCCGCAGCCGACGGCTGTTGGTAGCATCGCCCGATTATCTCGAGCGTTACGGAACGCCGGTTTCACTCGCCGATCTCAACAGCCACCACGGACTTTTCTACACCAATCGCGGTGTCGCCGACTGGCGGTTCCAGACGGATGAAGGCGCCGTCGTCATCCGTGCGGTGCTGGGCCTCGGCATCAACAATGGCGATATGCTGCACGATGCGGCGATATCAGGCCTCGGCATCGCGCTTTTGCCGGCCTTCATTATCGGCCCCGCAATCCGCGAGGGGCGTCTGCTCGAGATCGATGTCGGTGCCCGGCCGGAGCCGGAATTCATTTACATGGCCCATCCCGAAGGCAGAAATCCCTCGGCCAAGCTGCGCGCCATCGCCGATCATCTGAAAAAGACCTTCGGCGACCCACCCTATTGGGATCCGGCCGTGTGACGGTCAGGAAAGCAGGCTCATCAGGTTTTCGGTGACGGGAGAGCGCTGGCTGCGGAGCACGGCGAGCGCCAGCCGCGCCACGGCAGGCGGGCCTTCGATCGGCCGGTAGGCGACACCTGCAAGTTTGATCTGAGAAATCGAGGCCGGGACGATCGAAACGCCGAGATCGGCGGCGACGAGATTGACGACTGAAGAAATCTGCGGCGCTTCCTGCGCCACGGTCAGTTCGAAGCCTGCCTCGCGGCATGCGCGCACGACATCGTCATAGAGGCTGAGACCGACAAGACGCGGAAAGAGGATAAAGGGTTCGTCGGCCAGCAAGGCGAGCGACAGCGTCTTGTGTTTTGCAAGCGGATGACCGGCGGGCAGTGCGACGACCATCGGCTCGTCCGGCAGGCGCTTCAGCCTGATGCCATCGGGATCGCTGAGCCCGGGACGCATGAAGGTCGCATCCAGCTCGCCGCGCTCCAGCTTCTGCATCAGCCCCAGCGTATTCATCTCCGTCAGTGACAGGCGCACCTCGGGCCAGCGGGCGCGAAAGCGGCGGATCGTGGTGCTGACCAGGGAGTTGAAGGCGGAGGAGGCGGTAAAACCGAGCGACAGCCGGCCGGTCTCGCCGCGATTGGCGCTTTGAGCCGCAAGCCGCGCCTTCTCGGCCGCCGCAAGGGATGCCTTTGCCTCCGGAAGGAAAGCCGTACCGGCGAACGTCAGCTCCGCTCCGTGCGGCACGCGATGGAAGAGCATCGCCCCGATTTCGGTCTCGAGATCGCGGATCTGCTGGCTGAGTGGCGGCTGGCCGATGCCGAGGCGCGCAGCGGCCCGCGTGAAATTGGCCTCTTCGGCGACCGCCAGAAAATATCGGATATGCCGCAGCTCCATCACTATCTCCAAAACCTATCAAGATCGCCAGTTTCATATATTGGACAAATGGAGGCGCCTTGACTAGATCGGAGGCAGGAAGGAATGACACATGTCAGACTCTGCAATCCAAGACGTTGCCGGCCTGCGAACAGCCGAGGAGACCCACGCAAGACACTATCTGAGACGCGGCACCGGCGCCTATCGCCGCGCCAGCCTGGCGCTCTTCCTTTCCGGCTTCGCTACCTTCTCGCTGCTCTATTGCGTGCAGCCGCTGCTGCCGATCTTCGCGCAGGAATTTGCCATCAGCCCGGCCGAAAGCTCGCTGTCGCTGTCGCTCTCCACAGGCTTCCTGGCAATCGCCATCGTCTGCGCCGCAGCCGTCTCGGAGGGGCTCGGCAGGCGCAGTCTGATGTCGATTTCGCTGGTCGGGGCTGCCGTGCTAACGATCGCCACCGCCTTTGCGCCAAGCTGGCATCTGTTGTTGGTTATCCGCGCGCTGCAGGGCTTCGTGCTTGGCGGTGTGCCAGCCGTCGCCATGGCCTATCTTGCAGAAGAAATCGATCCGCGCGGCCTTGGCGCCACGATGGGGCTCTATGTCGGTGGCACGGCTTTCGGTGGCATGTCGGGCCGCGTGCTGACGGGGATCTTCGCGGAATATCTCTCCTGGCGGCCGGCCATATTCCTGATCGGCGCCATCGGTCTTGTCGCGGCGATCGGCTTCATCGCGCTCCTGCCACCCTCGCGCAATTTCGTGCGTCGCGCCGGCTTCGATCCGCAGTTCCATCTGAAGGCCTGGCTCGGGCATCTCGGCAATCCGGTGCTGCCCTTCATCTTCGCCATCGCTTTCTTTGCGATGGGCTCCTTCGTGACGATCTACAATTACGCCGGCTTCCGCCTCGTCGCACCGCCTTATGAGCTCAATCAGACCGAGTTGGGCTTGATCTTCACCGTCTATCTCTTCGGTATCGGCGCGTCCTCGATCGGCGGCATCCTCGGCGATCGCCTCGGCCACTTCACCGTGCTCCTGGCGGGCATCGTCATCACCGCAGCAGGCTGCGCGCTGACGCTCTCGGCGTCCCTGCCGCTCATTATCCTCGGCATCATCGTGCTGACGAGCGGTTTCTTCATGACGCATTCTGTTGCCAGCGGTCTCGTCGGCAAGCTCGCCGTCGGCACCAAAGGACACGCCTCCTCGCTCTACATGCTCGCCTATTACATCGGCTCCAGCGTCATGGGCTCGGCAGGCGGCTGGTTCTGGGCGATGGAAGGATGGGCTGCGGTCGTGTTCTTCACACTCATCCTGATGGCGTTGGCTTTTCTCTCTGCAATGGCCGCACGCCGGCTTGCCCGGCGCCCGTCTTGACTTCCGGTCCGCAGCGATTAATTTAACCACTAGGTTAAATATATGATCGGAGGAGCCATCGTGAAGAAGACCTACCATGGAAGCTGCCATTGCGGCGCCGTCGCCTATGAGGCTGGGCTCGATCTTTCGGCCGGCACCTTCAAATGCAATTGCTCCGTCTGCCGTAAGAAACGCAGCTGGCTGGCGATCGTGCAGCCGGCCGATTTCCGGCTGGTCTCAGGCAGGGACCATTTGCGCGAATATCTCTTCGGCTCCGGCTCGATCCATCACCTCTTCTGCGAGACCTGCGGCGTGAGCTCCTTTGCTCGCAACGACAACGAGACGATCGGTCCCTTCATCGCCGTCGCCGTCAACTGCCTCGACGATGCGGATGCCGAAGAACTTGCCGCGGCACCCATCGCCTATTTCGACGGTCTGCATGACCGTTACGATGCAGCACCCGCCGAAACACGCTATCTCTGAGCGGCTGGCATTCAGCCAAGCCGGATATAGGGCACGTCCTTCTTCGCCACTTCGTCCAGCGCCTCGTCATAGCCGGCGTCGGCATAACGCATGACGCCGAGCGCCGTATCGTTGGTCAGTGCATGGTCGAGACGTTCGTCAGCGGCTTCGGATCCATCGGCAACGACGGTCACACCGCAGCTCGTCATGTAACCGGCATAACCGCCGCCGCCCGAATGGACGACGACGAGGTCGGCCATCGAGGAGCAGAGCATCATCGCATCGATGAGCGGCCAGTCGGCAATGGCGTCCGAGCCATCCTTCATGCGCTCCGTCATGATATTCGGATGCGCCATCGCGCCGGCATCGAGATGGTCGCGCGAGAAGGCGACAGGACCCTTGAGTTCGCCATTCGCAACCAGCTCGTTGACGCGCCGCGCCAGCGCCGTGCGCTCGCCGTGACCCAGCCAGGCAATGCGCGCCGGCAAACCTTCGAAGGGAATATGTTCGCGCGCCAGCCGGATCCAGTTGGTGATGATCTTGTTGTAGGGGAACATCTCTAGCAACAGGTCGTCGATCCGCGCGATATCGCTTTCTTCTCCCGACAGCGCCATCCAGCGGAAGGGGCCGATGGCGCGGGCAAAGAGCGGGCGGAGATACGCTTCCGTGAAGATCGGAATGTCGAAGGCATTGGTAACGCCGCCCTCGCGGGCCTGGGTTCGGATGAGGTTGCCGTTGTCGAAGACTTCCGATCCGCGCCTCTGGAACTCCAGCATGGCAGTCACATGCTCGACGATCGACGCGCGGCTCGCGGCCATGAGCTGGCCCTGGCCATGGTCACGCAGTCCTTTCACCTGATCGAGGCTCATGCCCTTCGGCACATAGCCATAAACGAGATCATGTGCCGAGGTCTGGTCGGTAACGACATCGGGCACGAGGCCGCGCCGGGCGATCTCCGGATAGATCTCCGCAGCATTGCCGACGAGACCGACAGAGAGTGCGCGCTTCTCCTTGACGGCGGCATCGATCATCGCGAGCGCACTGTCGAGGTCAGCAGCGATTTCCTGCAGATAGCCGATCTGCTGGCGCTTGCGGGCACGTTCGGGATCGATGTCGATGCAGAGGATCGCCGCACCCGCCATACGACCGGCGAGCGGCTGCGCGCCACCCATGCCGCCGAGCCCCGCCGTCAGCACGAAGCGGCCATGGAGATCGCTGCCGAAGCGCCGTTCGGCAATGCGCATGAAGATTTCATAGGTGCCCTGAATGACACCCTGGCTGCCGATATATTGCCAGGCGCCGGCCGTCAGCCCGCCCCAGCAGATCAGCCCCTTGCGCTGCAGCTCGTAGAAGACCTCAGCCTTCGCCCATTGGCCGACGATATTGCAATTCGCCATGATAACGAGCGGCGCCTTGGCGTGGGTCTTCACGAGGCCGATCGGCTTGCCGGACTGGATCAGCAGCGTCTGGTCCTCGTCCATCTCGGTGAGAGCCTTGACGATGCCCCGATGCGCCGGCCAGTTGCGCGCCGCCTTGCCGAGAGCTGCATAGACGACGAGATTGTCAGGATCCTCGCCGACCGAGAGCACATTTTCCAGAAGCCGCAGCAGCGCTTCCTGCCGCCAGCCCTTGGCGCGCAACTCCGGTCCGCCGGGGATCGGAAATTTCGGATGGCGTGGGTTGGCCTTCGGCATCTTGGGTTCCTCGTCTTTCGTCGTCGGCGCATCCAGCACCGGTAATTTCACTTGGCTGGCATCGGGTCCACGTAAGCGAGTGCCGCATCGATGAGACGCCGTCTCATGGCATCGTCGCCATAGACATCGGCATTGGCGCGCACCCAGCCATGCATGATCCGCTCGCCTGACAGCATCTGGATGACCCCGGGCAGAGCGAGCGCCCAGCCGTCATTGCCCTTGCCGAGACGCAGCAACATGCCGTCCTGGCGCGCGCAGCAGAGCAGGTTGCCGTTCAGCATGAAGGCCCAGCCGCCGAACATGGATTTCTCGCTCAAGCCCGGCCGATTGCCGAGCTCCTCGCGCATCAATTCTTCCAGGCCGGGATCGCGTGCCATGCCTCAGGCCCTCGTCTCCAGTGCATAGCGCGCGATCTCGATGCCCATCGCCTTTTCGACGGACGGATAGACGGTCGGGTCGAGCACGCTGGCCGAGAGCGGAATGATGTCCTTCGGCACATGCAGAATGAAGACATGCATGCCGCTCTTGAGCTGGCCGACGGAGAGCGGTTCGCCTTCCTCGGAGAGCGTGGTGATGACGGCAGGGAAGGTTGCGACACGCATGCCGCTGGCATCATCGACAGCCATATATTCGTTCATCACATGCAAGGTCACGGCCTTGTCGCCGGCACCGACCGTGATCGTGCCGATGTCGAAAGCTTCCTTGGTATAGACGACATCCTTCTTGGTGATCGTACCCTCGGCCAGGATATGCCCACCCGTCGTCTTGCAGATCGCGTCGATAACAGCCGATCCGCCTCTCTTTTCCGCTTCGATGATCGCTTCGCCGAGCCTCAGCGCCATCGAGATGCCGCCGAGCGCGGCATTCTTGCGAACATAGGAGGCGCGCAGCGGATTGCGGCAGCTGGCAATGAAGCCACCGGACTGGTCGGCGGCCGCCCGCAACACCGGCGAAATCTTCGCCGTCGCACCCTTCACGACGAGCTCAATGTAACGGTTTTCCGACCGATTGCCGCCGACGGCCGTTTGGATCATCTGCTCCGGCGAACCTGCCATACCGATCGATCCCATGTCGCCGGTGGGATGGGCGCGGATATCGCCAACCGCATCGACGACCTTGGTGCCAAGGATGGCCGAAGGCAGCCAGCCGTTCAGTGTCGAGGATTTACCGTTCTGGCCGATGATGAGGCCGGAGAGCTTTTCGCCGAGCGCCTCTTGCAGAAGCTGGACGGCTTTCACATAGTCGATGCCCTGCATCTCCCAGGGCGTGGTGGAGGCCGGCGCACCGATTGCCGCCGCCGTCGCGATCCAGTCGCTATCGCCAAGTTCGTCGATGGAGACGAGCTCAGGCTTGCCGACATTGACGGCGGCATAGCCGAGCATCCGGCCGTGATCGGCCCAGCCGCCACCGCCGGCCGCATAGACGGAACCGCCTTTGACGGCAGCTTCCACGTCCTTTTCAACCAATATGCGTCCCATCGCCCCTCTCCTTGATCAAGTTCCGGTCCATCTCGCGCACCGTTTCGAAAAGCACCGCGGCGCCGAGTGCTATGTCGTCATTTTCAGCCCACTCATCCGGCGAATGGCTGCGGCCTTCCCTGCAGGGCACGAAGATCATCGCAGCCGGCGCCACGCGGGCGATCCAGGCCGTATCGTGGCCGGCGCCTGATGCCATGAAGCGGTATTTGGCGCCGACCATCTCACAGGCGCGCTCCAGCGTGGAAAGCAGGCTCTTATCAGCAGGTGTCGGGAAATTGTCGGAGATGCGGTTCGGCGGCGCGATCGTCACGCCAAAGGCCAAAGCAAGCTTTTGCGTATGGCCGTCCAACCAGTGGCAGAAGGCCTCCATGTCGGCGCGGATTTCGGCCCGTCCATCGATCAGCAATATGACGCGGGAAGGAACGACGTTGGCGGCATTCGGTTCGATACGGAATTCGCCGACGGTTGCCGCAAAATGACCGGGTGTCTTGGCAAGTTCGCTGGCGGCATTGCGGATATCGAGGACGAGCTGCGAAGCGGCAACCAGCGCATCGGCGCGCGAATCCATCGGCGTCGTGCCGGCATGATCGGCGCGACCTTCGACGGTGATCTCGATGCGGGTAATGCCAGATATCGCCGTGACGATGCCGATATCCTTGTGCTCAGTCTCAAGGACGGGGCCCTGCTCGATGTGCAGCTCCAGAAAACCGGCAATATCGGGCTTTTTCTCGGGGGTCAGTATGCCCGGCGACCCACCGACCTCGGCAATCGCTTCAGCAAGATCACGCCCCTCGACCATGCGGGAAAGCCATGCCTGAGGCAATTGCCCCGTCATGCCGCGGCTGCCGATGCAGGAGACCCCGAAGATACTGACCTCCTCGGCCAGGAAGTCGACGATCTCCAGATCATGGTCGAGGCGTATTTCCTTTTCCCGCAGCGCTCGCGCGACCTCCAACGCTGCAGCAACGCCGGCAATGCCGTCAAAACGTCCGCCATCCGGCACGGTGTCGGAATGCGAGCCGAGCATGATGACGCCAGAGCCGGGTTTTAAGCCTTCCCGCCGGCCGATCAGGTTGCCGGAGGCATCGATGCGGGTATCCAGGCCGATCGCCCGCATGCGTGCCTCGAGATAGGCGCGGCCTTCGAGAAAGAGCGGAGAAAAAGCCCGCCGCGTCCAGGGATGCCCCGGCTCGGTGATGGTGGAAAGGGCTTCGATATCCTCGGCGATCCGGCCGGGATTGACGGGCAGGTTGCGGCTCATGCCAGCACCTGTCGCGGCAGCGGGCGCACGAAGCGGCCGGCGCCGGGCTCCGCCAGAACCTTCGAACCTTCGGTGATCATTTGTCCGCGCAGCCAGGCCGCCGAGACCGTCCACGGCAGGCGCATGCCGTTATAGGGGCTCCAGCCGACGACATTGTTGCCGCTGGCCGATGCATCATAGATCGTTTCCTTGGGTTCCAGCACGACGATGTCAGCATCCTTGCCCGATGTCAGCGCGCCCTTGATATGGTCGAGACGGAAATGCTTCGCCGGGTTCTCGGCCATCAGCTTCGCCGCCCAGGTCAAGGGAATGCCGCGCTCCAGGGCGCCCTTGACGAAGAGCGGCACCATGACTTCCAGACCCGGAACGCCCGATGCATTCGCCAGCATGTCCGGATTGGTCTTGCGGTTTTCCGACCAGCTCACATGGTCGGTCGACACCAGCCAGACGTTGCCTTCGGCAACCTTGCGCCACAGGGTTTCGACCTCGGCGCGGGGACGCACCGGCGGATTGATCTTCGCCTTGCCGCCGAGGCGCTTCACATCGTTTTCCTCGTCAAGTGTAAGGTAGTGAATGCAGCATTCGACCGTCGCCTCATAACCGTCGCGGCGATAGGCTCGGGCGATGTCATAACCCCGCCCGAGCGAGCAATGCACGACATGGGATGGGCAGCCGGTATTGGCGCCGGTCTCGAAGATCGTGTGCATGGCAAGCAGTTCGGTGATCGGCGGGCGCGACAGGCCATGCGCGCGCCAGTCGGTAATGCCGCTTGTTTTCACCTGCTCCATATAGGTGCGCACCGCCTCGTCATCCTCGTTATGCACGCCGGCCGCCAGCCCGGTTGGGGCAATTGCCGCAAAACAGGCGTCGAGCAGGGCAGGCGGAATGCGCGGGAAGCGTTTGGGATCGGTGCCGAAGGTGGAGAACTTGAAGGCGGCAACGCCTGCCTGCACCATTTCGGCGATGCGGGCGGGACCTTCCTCAGGATCGACTGTGCCGTAGAGCGCAAAGTCCACACGCGCCTGCGGGCCGGCGTGCTCGACCTTCTTCTTTACCGCCTCAGCCGAGCAGACGAGATTTCCCTCGTCATAGGGCATGTCGACGATGGTGGTCACACCGCCGGCAGCCGCCGAGCGAGTCGACCAGATGAAATCCTCCTGATCTTTCTGCGAGAGCGAATGGACCTGCGCGTCGATGGCGCCCGGCAGGATCAGCGCCTTGCCAAGCAGATGCCGTTCTTTGGCCGCAGGCGGTACGCCGAGGCCGACTTCCGCGATCTTTCCGTCGCGAACGGCGACATAGCCGCCTTCGAGAATACGCTCCGGCAGCACCACCGTGCCCTGCAGAACGAGATCGAAATCCATGCCGCGTCTCCCTCGATAGATCGAAATTTAGATGATAGCCGGTTCCGGCGTCAGCCGCCCTTCGATGCGCTCGAGCGAACCGAGCGCGAAGAAATCGTCGAAGGAGGCGATTGGCACCTGCTCGATCAGCTTCGAGATGAATTCATCCGAGCCCAGTTCTTCCTCGATCGCCTCGACCTCGGCCGAAAGCGGCCGGTCGACCGTATAGAAGGCCGCATGTTTGCGCACGACCTGATAGAGCATACCCGCGACACCCTTCGGCGTATCGCCGATAATATCGATCGCTTGTGCCGAAAGCAGGGCTTCCAGTGCGGCTAGACGCTTCAGCGCCCGCATCTGCCGGTCGAAGCGCTCGATGACGAGCGGCAGGAAAGCCGCCTCGTCCTCAAGGCCGGCCGCAACGACGAGCGATTGCGCCGAGACCGGGTTCGACATGGAGAGTACGCGCGAGAAGATTTCCCCCGCAAGCTTGATGATCGGCCCGAAGCCGGTGGCGATGCGACCGGGAGGCACGAGATTGACCGGCAGGCCGCGCCGCTGGCCGTTGCCGAGCAGGACGCAGCGGTTGAAGGCGTTGCGTGCCGCATGCGCCATGCAAAGCGCTGCCGATTCCAGGAGGATCGTCACATCAAGCGGTAGTGAGCCGCCTGAGGTCATCACCCGTCCTTCCACGACGACGGGATTGTCGTCGGAGCGGCCGGTGGCGGCAAGGATCTTGTGGCCGGTCGAAAGCAGGTTTTCGATAACAGCACCAAAAACCTGGGCGATCATGCGCAGGCTCAGCGCGTCCTGCACGTGGGTGGCGACCGGCCATTCCCATTCGTCTGAGGCATTGCAAAGCCAGGCGCCGATCAGCGCCTCCCGCGCCGTGCCGACATGGCGCACGGCCCGCCAGGGATCGCGCGATGCCCCGAGCGCACCGGAAGCCATCATGCCGGTTGCCAACAGCACACGGATCGAGGCGGCGGCATTGCGTGTCGTCTCGGCAGCGGCGGCGAAGCTGACGGCATTAACGCTGAGCGAGGCGAGGCTGTCGCGCGGCGCCATTTTCACCGGCTCCATGCCGGCTGCCTGGAAGGCTTCGCCCGCCTGCATGCGATTGCCGCGATAGATCGCTTCTCCGACGCCGGTTAGTACCGCGCCGATCTGGCCCATGAGACCGATATCGGCGCAGCCGATCGAGCCGGTGCGGCGTACGACCGGAATGATGTCGGCCGAGAGCATTCGCATATAGGCGTCGATGAGATCAGGCGTACAGCCGACCTGGCCCGTCAGCGCCGTATTGACGCGCATCGCCATGGCATTGCGCACGACATTGCAGGAAAAGGGAGTGCCGGTGCCGAAGTGATGCGCGCGTACGAGCCCGAGATTGAAGGCGTCGAGATCCTCCGGCGACCATTCGACATCCTTCATAGCGCCGACACCGGTGGTGGCGCCATAGACCGGCATGCCGGCCTCGATCGCATCTTCGACGATCATGCGCGCAATCTTCACGCGCTGCATGCCGATGCCAGAGGCTGAAAGCGCAACCTTGCCGGAGCCGATCCTCACCATCTCGGCAAAGCTCAGTGGCTGGCCGCTCAGTTCGATTCCGGGGCGTTCGTGCTTCATGTTCTCATCTCCATGGAGGCGAGACTAAGCGAGCCTCACATCTGGCGGGATATCCCAAATGCCGAACACATCATGCTTTTGTTGCTTCCTGTCAGCTCATGACCCAGGCAATATAGAGAAGCGTGAGCGCAATTATCCAGAGAGCTATCTTGGCGGAGCGGTTATGGCGCGCTTCCGCTTTGCCGATGGCCTCAGCCGTCTGCTCGTCGAAGCGCAACCCGTGCTCGCTCATATGCAGAAGCTGATGGTGGAATTTCTCCGTCTGGGCGGCAATTTCAGGTGCGGCTTCGGCAAGCTTTACGGCCGCCTTCAGCCCATCCTTGAGGTCGGTGACGATGCGCTTCGGGCCGAGATTGTTCTTGATCCAGTCGCCGACGACCGGCTCGGATGCCTTCCACATGTTGAAACGCGGATTGAGCATGCGCGAAACGCCTTCGACGACAACCATCGTCTTCTGCAGCATCACGAGCTCGGGTCGCGTCTGCATGTCGAAGAGCTCGGTCACCTCGAAGAGCAGCGTCAACAGCTTGCCCATGGAGATCGTCTCGGCCGGCTGGCCATGGATCGGCTCGCCGATCGCCCGGATCGCCTGGGCAAAGCTCTCGATATTGTGGTGGCCGGGCACATAGCCTGCCTCGAAATGCACTTCGGCCACCCGGATGTAATCGCGGGTGATGAAGCCATAGAGGATCTCGGCAAGGAAGCGGCGCTCCTTCTTTCCGAGGCGCCCGACGATACCCATGTCGACGGCGACGATCATGCCGCCGGCATCGACGAAGAGATTGCCCGGATGCATGTCGGCATGGAAAAAGCCGTCACGTAGCGTATGACGCAGGAAAGACTGGATCAGCGTATCGGCAAGCTCGTTGAGATCGTGGCCGGCGGCGCGCAGCCCCTCGACATCGGACATCTTGACGCCGTCGATCCACTCCATGGTGATGACGTCGCGGCCCGTGCGCTCCCAGTCCACCTTCGGCACGCGGAAGCCGGGATCCTTCTCGGTATTTTCGGCAATTTCCGAAAGCGCGGCTGCTTCCAGGCGCAGGTCCATCTCCACCTTGGTGGTCTGCTCCAGCGTCTTCGTCACCTCAACGGGCCGCAGGCGGCGGCTCGCCGGCATGAAACGTTCCTGCATATGGGCAACGAGGTACATCGCTTCGATGTCATGGGCAAACCGCGCCCTGACACCCGGCCGCACGACTTTGACGGCAACCTTTTTAGGTCCTGCCGGCGTGTCGACCTCTGCAGCATGCACCTGGGCGATAGAGGCTGCGGCAATCGGATCGCCGAAGCTCGCATAGAGATCTGTGATCGGACGTCCGAGCGAGCCCTCGATATTCGCCTTGGCGGCAGCCGCGGGGAAAAAAGCCATCCGGTCCTGCAATTGCGACAAGTCGTCGGCAAATTCGACGCCGACGACATCGGGACGCGTCGCGAGAAACTGGCCGATCTTCACATAGGACGGCCCCAGCCGTTCAACGGCTTTAGCCAGCCGGTCGCTGCGCTTCTGGGATTTGCTTCGATTGCGGGCGAACATGCCCACGAAGGATTTCGCCAGGCTGATCGATGGCGGCAGACCCTCCGAAGGCAGGGCCGAGATGACGCCTTCGCGCACCAAAATCCAGCCGACCCTTGCGAGCCTGAAATATGCTCCGAAAGCACTCATGCGGATCAAAGCTTCCAGCCGGAATGCAGCGCAGCGATGCCGCCGGTATAATTGGTGTAGGTCACGCGCGAAAAGCCGGCCGTGCGGATCATCGCCGCGAAATTCTCCTGGTTCGGGAACTTGCGGATCGATTCCACAAGATACTGGTAAGGCTCGGCATCGCCGGTGATCGCCTTGCCGAATTTCGGAATGGCGTTGAAGGACCAGGCTTCGTAAACCTTGTCGAGAACCGGCAGGTCCACTTCCGAAAATTCCAGCACGAGCAGCCGTCCGCCGCGTTTCAGCACGCGATAGGCTTCCGAGAGCGCCACCTCGATCCGCGGCACGTTGCGGATGCCGAAGGCGATCGTATAGGCATCGAAGCTGTTTGCCTCGAAAGGAAGGTCCTCGGCATTGGCTTCCACGAAGGTGAGATTGTCCGAAAGCTTCTTCTTTGCCGCCCGCTCCGCACCGACGCCGAGCATCGAGCCGTTGATGTCGAGCACGGTCGCATGCGCCTGGCGGTTCGAGGCTTCGACGATGCGGAAGGCGATATCACCGGTGCCGCCGGCAACGTCGAGCACCTTGTAGCCCGGCTCCTTGCGCGGGTTCAGCGCCGCAATCATCGCGTCCTTCCAGGCCCTGTGCATGCCCATGGACATGACGTCGTTCATGATGTCGTAGCGTTTGGCGACCTTGTGGAAGACCTCGTTGACGAGGCCTTGCTTTTCACCGGTCGGCACCTCGCGGAAGCCGTAGGACGTTTCCATACCGCCATCGGCGGAGGTCCGGCTGTCTGACATCAAGCTACTCCGTTCACATCAAGAATTCGGCGCGGCGACCATAGCGAAAGCGAGGGCGCGGCGCTATCTGTGGGCCACGGTCCGCCCGCGGCACGTTGGCGCTATAGCGCACATCGCGGGCGGTTGAAACACGTTAGATATAGATGGGTTAAGATGCCGGAATTGCCAGAAGTCGAGACGGTGAAGCGCGGCCTGACGCCGGCAATGGAAGGCGCACGCATCGAAAGGCTGGAATTGCGCCGCGGCGACCTGCGGTTTCCCTTCCCGCAGGATTTCGAAAATCAGGTCTCCGGTCGCACGATCATCGGTCTCGGACGGCGGGCCAAGTACCTACTGATCGACCTCGACAGCGGCAAGACGATCATTTCTCATCTCGGCATGTCCGGCTCCTTCCGGATCGAGCAGGGGCCGCTGACTGCCACGCCGGGTGATTTTCACCACGAACGCTCCAAGGACGAGAAGCACGATCACGCCGTCTTCCATCTGGACGGCGAGGGCGGCCCGCGCCGCGTCATCTATAATGACCCGCGCCGCTTCGGCTTCATGGATCTTGCAGACCGCTCGGGACTCGATGCCAACCCCTTCCTGTTCGGCCTGGGGCCGGAGCCGACCGGCAACGAGCTTTCCGCGGCCTATCTGGCCGAGCGTTTCGCCGACAAGGCCCAGCCGCTGAAGGGTGCGCTGCTGGATCAGAAGACCATTGCCGGGCTCGGCAATATCTATGTATGCGAGGCGCTGTGGCGGGCGCATCTCTCGCCCATGCGCGTGGCCTGCACGCTGGTGACGAAGACGGGCAAGCCGAAAGAAGCATTGAACCTGCTCGTCACCTCCATCCGCGATGTCATCGCCGATGCGATCGCCGCCGGCGGATCGTCTTTGCGCGACCATATCCAGACGGATGGTTCGCTCGGTTACTTCCAGCATTCTTTTTCCGTCTATGACCGCGAAGGTCTAACTTGCCGCACGCCGGGCTGCGGCGGTACGGTCTCGCGCATCGTGCAGGCTGGCCGTTCCACCTTCTATTGCGCCACTTGCCAGAAATAGGAGAGCGCCATGGCCTATGAAACACTTCTTGTTGAAACCCGAGGGAATGTCGGCCTCATCACCCTGAACCGGCCGCAGGCGCTGAATGCACTGAATTCGACCGTGCTCAAGGAATTGAAGCTTGCCTATGCGGCCTTTCATGAAGAGGAGGCGATCGGTGCGATCGTGCTGACCGGTTCCGAGCGCGCCTTTGCCGCCGGCGCCGACATCAAGGAAATGCAGCCGCTCGATTTTGCGGAGGTCTACAAGAGCGATTTCATCAGCGGTTGGGACGAGATCGCCAAGGCTCGAAAGCCGATCATCGCTGCCGTCAGCGGCTTTGCGCTCGGCGGCGGATGTGAACTCGCCATGCTCTGCGACTTCATCATTGCCTCGGAGACGGCGAAGTTCGGTCAGCCGGAGATCACCCTCGGCGTCATTCCTGGTATCGGCGGCTCGCAGCGCCTGACGAGAGCGGTCGGCAAGGCCAAGGCGATGGACCTTATTCTGACCGGCCGGATGATGGATGCGGCGGAAGCCGAACGCTCGGGACTCGTTTCGCGTGTGGTGGCGCCCGAACGGCTGCTGGATGAGGCGTTGGAGGCAGCCGCCAGGATCGCATCGCTATCGCGTCCCTCGGTACTGATGGCGAAGGAGGCGGTCAGCCGCGCCTTCGAAACGACGCTGGAAGAGGGCCTGCGTTTCGAGCGCCGCCTCTTCCAGAGCCTCTTTGCGACCGAGGATCAGAAAGAGGGCATGGCCGCCTTCATCGAGAAGCGCAAACCCGCCTTCAAGAACAGGTGAGCGGGCTGCGCGGGGAAAGGGGCTTTTCCTTGAAAATGCGCGTTGACGTGGGTCGGCTTTAGCGTTATATGCCCGCCCACGGTTCGGAAAGCCGCTCAGGTTTTCCACTAATGCTCCCGTATTGCTGAATTTGAGTGGCCGCAGGGCCAGCGCGGCAATGGCGGAGTTTTGTTCGAATTCTTGAGAGAGGCATCCATGGCCAATACAACTTCGGCGAAAAAGGCGACCCGCAAGATCGCTCGCCGTACCGCAGTCAATAAGGCTCGCCGTTCGCGCGTTCGCACCTACGTTCGCCAGGTCGAAGAGGCACTCGCCGCTGGTGATGCCGCCAAGGCAAAGGAAGCCTTCCTCGCCGCTGAGCCCGAGCTGGCACGCGCCGCAAGCAAGGGCGTCCTGCACGCCAACACGGCTTCCCGCAAGGTCTCGCGCCTCGCTGCTCGCGTGAAGGCTCTTTCGGCTTCTGCGAACGCCTAAATATCTCATTAACGAATTGCTCGTTATGATTAGCCCGGTAATTTTACCGGGCTTTTTCGATTCCGCCGCCTACCACGCATATGGTTAATCCGGCGACGATTTCGTGTCAGGGGCATGACAGGAAAAATCTTTTAAAAACAATAGCTTACACAAGGATCTTTTTAAAGGTTGCGACTCCGGTCACGCAACCCGCGGCATCAAATGAGTCAAGGAGATTTTTTCTTTTTTCTTTTTATGCGTGTCCAAAATAGCCCAGTTGGGGAATCTCCTTGATTCAAAAGCGATTCTTTTTTGACGTTGGTGTGACGCCCTAAAGCGGCCACCGGAGTCAATGGCCGCGTCTTAATTTTGCGTAAAATTCATCGTTGATCTTGCCTTTTGATCCTGCCTAAATGGCGTCCAGCAAAGGGCGCGGACATCACCTGCAGAAGTCAGTCCAAACTGCCACGTCGGCAGGATGATGGCTCTGTGTCACTTGCAACGGAGCGGAGAGCTTCCGTTTTCTCACGCATTCGACGGCATTGTACCGTGACGTGGCTGTCACGGGACGGGGACGTTTTGTGCGCTCCGCGGCCACACGTTTTGCGTGAGGCCAGGAGAAGGGCAGGGGAAAGTGTAACATTGCGTTCGGGCTTGCGGGCGAAAAACGAGGATCGGCCGCCAGCCTGACATAAAGGCCTTGAGACGGTTGTCGCATGACCGCGACCACCGCAGGGTTTCTTTGTCAGTCCCAAAAGGGACAGTGTTTGAGTGAACCGGCATGCGAGAGCGGCTCATGAAGATGCCGCCGGCTTTGTCAAAGCGGGGAATGATCGGGCGGCTGTCAATGAATGACCGCCCGAGGAA